>DATJXU010000125.1:0-33871 GCA_035499915.1 Acidocella sp. | reverse complement strand
TGAAGCCGCCAAGCCGCACCACCTTGGTGATGCTGTCCAGCCCGCCGGGCAGCGCCGCCTGGAGCTGTGAAAGCACATTGATCAGGCAAAGCCGCGCGGCGTGCTGGCCTTCCTCAAGCGAAACATTGGCGCCGAGCTTGCCGCTCACCGCCAGCTTGCCGGCAATGGCGGGCAGCTGGCCGCTGACCGTGACCAGATTGCCGGTTATGCTCACAGGGACATAGTTTGCGACGGGGGCCATGGCCTGCGGCAAGGTAATGCCCAGCTCGGCCAGGCGTGCGGAAATGCTCATGGATCAGCTCACCAGTTTTAAATTGCGTCGGCGCTCGCGCGGTGCCGGCGCGGGCAGGTCCAGCGGCAGCAGCGGCGCGCGTTCGGCGGCACCGTCGCCCAGCTCGTCCGGCTCGTCAATGGTGGCCGGGGCCAGGTTGGTCTGGCCGAGATAATTCACCGCCAGATTGCGGAACACATAATCCAGCATGGAGGTGGCGGCGGGCACGGCGGGGTCGCCCTCCACCACGCCGGAAGGCCCGAAGCGGGTGAAGGTGAAGGCCTCGACATAATCCTCCAGGTTCACCCCGTGCTGCAGCCCGATGCTGACGGAAATGGCGAAGGCATCCATCAGCCCCCGGAAGGCCGAACCCTCCTTGTGCAGGGCGATGAAGATCTCGCCCAGCCGCCCGCCTTTATACTCTCCGGTGGAGAGGAACAGCTTGTGGCCGCCAACGGCGACCTTCTGCGTATAGCCGCTGCGCCGGGCGGGCATTGTCTCGCGGGCGCTGGCGCGGCGGGGCGCGGCGGGTGCCGCGGGGCGGGCGGGCATCACCGGCACCAGGGCGGCCAGGGCGTCATGCATCGCGGCATAGGCGGCGGTGCGGGGGATGGAGAAAATCTCCTCCCCGCCGATCATGCGGGCCAGGGCGCCCTCCGTCGTCAGCCCGCGCGCGGCGAGGGACTGCATGGCCCAGTGGGCGAGCTTGCCATCCTCATCCAAAGCCGTGAGGGCAGGGGCGAAGTTCACCTGCGCGGCGCCCAGCAGCGCCTCGATCTCCGGCTCGTCCAGGAACCCCAGCAGCGTCTCGTGGCGCCGCAGGCCGAGGCTTGCAGCCTCCTCGCGCGCGGAAAGGGCGGCGGGCAGCAGCGCGGGCAGGGGGCAGGTTTCCGGCAGTTGCGCCGCGGTGATCCGATGGCCAGGAGCGGCACCGCCCGCCAGCAGCCGGGCGGAGGCGATATCCGCCTGCCCGCCGATGAAGCCGGTGAGCGTGACGGCCAGATCGCGCGCCTCCTGCGAGTCGTAGGCGATGCCAAGGCGCGCGAGGAAGAGGTTAAGGTCCGTGAAGCCAAGGCGCAGCCGCTGCGCGGCGGGCGCGGCGAGGGTCAGGGCCGTCACCGCCAGCCGCACATCCCGGGCCAAGGCCGCGATGTCGAAGCCGCCGGCCTCATCCAGATAAGCCGAGAGGTTGAACACGAATCCCGGCTGCCCGGCGGCGCGGTTGCGCCAGACATTGCCGCTGGGGCTGGCGCGATGCGCGGCCAGCAGCCTGTGCAGATTGGCGGCGATGTCCTCATCCAGCCCGGCGGCGGCGGCGCGCGCGGCGATGGGGGAAATCCATGTCTCCGCCGCCTCGGCGATATGCAGCATGCGCTTGCCCGGCAGAATGGCGGCCAGCGCGTCGGCGGCCTTCTGGCCCCAGGCGGCGGGCAGCGTCACCAGCACCGGCGGCGCATCGGGGTCAGCCGCCGCGTCAAAGCTCGTCAGCTTGATGCCGTGCCAGGATTTGTCAGTTCTGCTTTGTCCCATGCGAGGAGTTTAAGCCCTGATAAGACTCAATAAAAGTGCATCTTGTGTTGAATCCGCGCAGCGACCACAAAATCCTGTGGATAGCTTGGCTTTGCCCCGACTCTACGCGCCGCAATATCACGATGGACCATTTGCCCGGCTTCACCTATATCGGAGCCCATGAGCACTGCCGCCCAGACTCCGGCCGCGAACGGCCCATCCGCCAAGGCTAGGCCGCTAGGCCTCAAGGGGCTGATCCTGAACCCCGGCCTTTATTTCCTCACCCGCTTTCGTGGCCGCTTCGTCGGCCGGGATGAGCAGGGGAACCAATATTTCGAGCGTCCGGGCAAGCCCCGCACGCGGCGCTGGGTGGTTTATGCCGGCGCGCAGGACCCCTCGGCGGTCCCGCCCGAATGGCATGCCTGGCTGCATCGCCTGACCGATGCGCCGCTATCGGGCACGCCGCGCCCCTGGCGGCGCCCGCACAAGCCCAACCTCACCGGCACGCCGCAGAGCTATCGCCCCGCCGGCCATGATTACATGGGCGGCAAGCGCGCCGCCGCCTCGGCCGATTATGAATCCTGGACTCCGGATCAGGCTTGATGGTCCGCCGCGTTCCTGAGCTTGCAGCCGGCTTTGCCGTCATTGTCGTTGCGGCAGTCTTCCTGGTCTATGCGTTGCGCGGGGCTGGGGAGATCAATACCGGCGGCTACCCGCTGCAGGCGCAATTCTCCTCCATCGGCGGCCTGGCCGTCGGCGCGGATGTGAAGATCGGCGGCGTGGTCATCGGCCATGTCGCGTCCGAACAGCTGGACCCCACCACCTATGCCGCGATCGTCAAGCTGGCGATCAATGACGATATCAAGGTGCCGAGTGACAGCAGCGCCTCCGTCACCTCCGACAGCCTGCTCGGCGGCACCTATGTCTCGGTCTCGCCCGGCGGCTCCGACACCATGCTCAAGCCCGGGGCGAGCTTCCCGGTCACCCAGTCGGCGATCAATATCCAGGACCTGCTCGGCAAGTTCATCTTCTCGATGGGCAATGGCACGAGCAAGGGGCAGGGCCAGTCCGGCGGCGCGCAAGGCCAGCCCTCCGGCGCGGCCCAGCCCGGCAACCCAGCGGCACTGCCCCAATAATGCGGCTGGTCCTTTTGGCTACGGCTGCCACGCTGCTGGGCGGGGCGGCGCTCGCCCAGAGCCTGCTCGGCCAAAGCCAGCCCGGCCAGGGGGCGCTTGCCATCCCCCCGGCCCCGCCCGTTGTCGCAGCCCCCCCCACCCCGCCACCGGCGCCCACGCCAGCGCCTCCCGCGCCCCCGCCCGGGCTGGTGGAAACGCCGCTGCCGCCGCCCACCGATTCCAATGCCGATAACGGCAACACCGGCGGCGACCAGACCACGCAGATCCAGGCGGTGTCGCCCTCCGGCACCCCGCCCGCCGGCACTGCCGGCACCGCCGCTCCGGCCAATGGCGGCGCGGCCGCCGCGTCCGCCCAACCCGCGCCGCAGGACGTGCCGCCCGCGCCGTCCAATGACTGGGTCCCCGGCAAGACCGCCGTGCTCGGCGTGCTGAACAAGGTGGATGGGAGTTCCACCACGCTCACCATCGCTGTCGGCGGGCAGGCTGTTGTTGGTGACCTGACCGTGAGCGTGCAGGCCTGTGTCAGCCGCCCGGACGGGCAATTGCCGGATTCCGCCATCTTCCTGACCTTGCAACCCAAGGATGCGCAGGGCGGCGGGCCGGTTTATCGCGGATGGATGGTCCGTTCCGCACCCGGCGCGACGGATGCCGGCAATGCCGGCCAAGCTTTCCGTGTTGTTACATGTTCGTAATTTGACGGGTTCCGGGCTGAACTTGTGCCAAAAATACAACAGCCCCAGAATGTTAAAGCTGAAAGTGAAATTGCCCTGTTGATTTTTGGCTCACAAGGCTAAATGGACACTGGTTGATTAATTTCACTCTGTATTGGAGTTACGACATGAAGCTACGCTTAGCTCTTGCCGCTGCCACCTGCCTCGTGCTGCCCATCGCGGCGCATGCGCAGCCGGTGACCGGCCCCTATGTCAGCCTCGGCTTTGGCACGACCATCCAGACCCCGACGAACGTTAAGAGCAATCCGCTTAACTCGAGCGGCAAGGCTCTGTTCCGCGAGTCCTATTCCGGTGACACCGCTTTCGGCTACGGTTTCGGCAATGGTTTCCGCGTCGAGCTGAACGGCAATTTCTACCGCGACACCATCCACAAGATTGACGTTGATGCCGGTAACCAGTTCCGCACGACCGGCGGCCTGAACACCTATGGCCCGATGGTCAACGCGCTGTACGACATGAATGTCGGCCTGCCGATCTTCCCCTATGTGGGTGCTGGCGTCGGCTATCAGTGGCAGAAGTTCAACAGCGCCGTGTATGGCCCCACCGGGCACCTCTTCGGCGGCACCAAGGGCAGCTTCGCCTATAACATCATTGGCGGCGTGGCCTACCCGCTGCCGATGGTGCCCGGCCTGTCCCTGACGGCTGAGTACAAGTTCACCCAGCTGACCGCCAGCCGCAACTATGGCAACTTCAAGGTTGGCCAGTCCTCCAGCCACACCTTCCTGCTGGGCGTGCGCTATCAGCTGTTCCAGCCGCCGGCCCCGCCGGCTCCGGCGCCCGCTCCGGCCCCGGTCGCGGCTCCGGCCCCGGCTCCGGCCAAGACCTATCTGGTGTTCTTCGACTGGGATAAGTACAACCTGACCCCGCGCGCGACCCAGATCATCGCCCAGGCGGCTGCCGACTCCAAGACCCAGAACGTCACGAGCCTGGAAGTCAACGGCTACACCGACACCTCCGGCACGGCGACCTACAACATGGGCCTGTCCGTCAAGCGCGCGAAGGCGGTTGCCGCCCAGCTCGTGGCCGATGGCGTCCCGGCCTCCGAGATCGAGATGCACGGCTACGGCGAGACCCACCTGCTGGTTCCGACCGGCCCGGGTGTGCGCGAGCCGCAGAACCGCCGCGTGGAAGTCATCTACCACTAAGCCTCGCGCTTGCGAAAAATGGCCCCGGCAGGAAACTGCCGGGGTTTTTTACTTTTGGACCGCCGGTCAGGCGGCCTGAACAATCTGGGACGTTCAGGCCATGAGTTGCATTTTTGGTACAGGGGCTCAGCGTGTTCCGGCGCCCCCTATGCAACCCGGCTGTTCATCTCCAGATAGGCTCTGGATCATCTTTCAGAACCTGAAACGCGCCTCGTCGAAAGGGAGACACATGATGCAGTTTCGAGCCGCCTTATTCGCCGCGACAATGCTGGCCGCGCCGCTGGTGCTGGCGGGCCGCGCTGCCGCCCAGCCGGTCACGGGGCCCTATGTCAGCCTCGGCGCCGGCTACAGCCTGGAGAGCTCGCCCAAGGCCAAGAACATCTATCTCGACGGCGTTGGCCAGCCTGGCGACGCCACGGCCGTGTTCAAGAACGGCTACGATGTAACCGGCGCCGCCGGCTACGGCTTTGGCAATGGCTGGCGGGTTGAGCTGGAAGGCGATTATATCCGCAACGGCGCGAACAAGATCAAATATGCGGGCACCGGCTATCCCGTCAGCGGCAACGAGAGCCGCTATGGCGCCTTCATCAACGGGCTGTTCGATTTCGATGTCGGCCTGCCCTGGCTCTACCCTTATCTGGGCGCCGGCCTAGGCTGGCAGCAAGCCAGCTACAACAATATCGCGGGCAGCGCGGGCAGCGTCGACCAGTCGCGCAGCTCATTTGCCTATCAGGGCATTGTCGGCCTGTCCTTCCCCATCGCGCCGGTCATGGGTCTCTCCGCCACGCTCGAGTACCGCTTCGTTGGCCTGGCCACCGCGCGCAAATACGATGCGAATTTCGGCGGCGTGCCCGCCACCTTCAAGACGCAGGGCGAGTACAACAACCAGTTCAATGTCGGGCTGCGCTATGAGTTCGCGCCGCCGCCGATGCCAGCCCCAGCCCCCATGCCCGCCGCGGCCCCCGTGGCGGCCCCTGCGCCCGCCCCGGCCAAGACCTATCTGGTGTTCTTCGATTGGGACAAATACAACCTGACCCCGCGCGCCACCCAGATCATCGCCCAGGCGGCGTCCGACTCCAAGACGCAGAACGTCACCACGCTGCAGGTGAACGGCTATACCGACACCTCGGGCACGCCGACCTATAACATGGGCCTGTCGGTCAAGCGCGCGAAGGCGGTTGCCGCCCAGCTCGTGGCCGATGGCGTCCCGGCCTCCGAGATCGAGATGCACGGCTATGGCGAGACCCACCTGCTGGTGCCCACCGGCCCGGGCGTGCGCGAGCCGCAGAACCGCCGCGTGGAAGTCCTCTACCACTGACGAAACCAGTCTGAAACGAAACCCCCGGCAGTCACCTGCCGGGGGTTTTTATTATGCGGGAATGGCCACCGCGTAATCGCCAAGCGGCAGCTTCTGTTTGATCACCCCGTTATCGAACAGGAAATCCCGGTAGGTCTCATAGCGCCTGGCATCCAGCGCCACCGGATCGGCCGCGAAATAAGACGGCAGAGCGTGCCAGGACGCTATATCCAGCTTGTCATTCAGGCTTGGGTTCTCCTTCAGGAATTTCGCCAGCATGCCGTCAGGGTCAGCCCGCAGCGCCGCCACACCCTCCTTCAGCGCGCCCAGGAAGGCCGGCAGCGCCGGGTTGTTCAAGCCGCTGACATTGGAGAGCAGCAGCAGCTCATCCGAAGCCGGCACGCCGTAATCCTCCGGCAGGAACACCACCGGGTCCAGCCCCGCCTGGGCCAGCTGGATATCCTCATAGGTCCTGTAGGTGCCGATCACCGCATCCACGGCCCTCGTCTGCAAGGCGGAAACCAGCTCGAAATTCACATTCACGAGCTGAATATCGTTCAGGCTCATGCCCACATGCTTGAGCATCGCGCCGATGATCACCGGCTCCACCCCGGCGACGGAATAGCCGACCTTGCGGCCCTTCAGATCGGCGAGCTTGCTGATGCCGCTGCGCCCCAGCGCGGTCAGCGTGTTCAGCGGCTTGTTGATCAGCGTGCCGGTGCGGCGCACGGGCACGCCCTGGTCCACCAGCAGATAAAGCTGGGTCTGGTAGGTCAACGCCGCATCCGCCTTGCCCGCGGCGACAAGCTTGGGCGGCACGTCCGGGTCGGTGGGGGCGATCAGCTTCACGTCGATCCCGGCTTTCTCATAGGCGCCGCAATATTTGGCGGCGAAGAGGGGGGCATGGTCCGGGTTTACGAACCAATCCAGAATCAACGTGAACGGGCGTGCCGTGGCGGCACGCGAAATGGCGGGCACGGCCAGCGCACCCGTGGCGGCGGCTAAAAACAAACGGCGATTGAGGCCCATTGGCGCTCTCCCTTCGCTGGCATGACCCAGGCAGGTTCAACGGGTATGATCTCAGCCCGCACAATGCGGACACCCCGGTAGGGAGAGTTTGTTTCCCGTTTTGGCGCCGCCGTCAATGCGGGGAGGGCATGGCCCAACCCTCTGGCTGTCGTTCGTTCCAAACAGGATGGGCAGCTGTGGGCGCACTCACCCTGTGCACGCTGGAGCGCGTTGATAAGAGGCTGATTCACGCCCTCGGTTGCCGCGCAAGGGCGCGTCACCCTCAGGCGATCAGGCTCTAGGTCCGGTGGGAGGGAAACGGCACCATGCGGCGCGCGGCTTCGTCCCAGAGCGCATAGCCAGGGGCTTTGAAGGCGTCGCGCAGGGTCAGCACCGTCACCGATTTCGTTTTCTCGGCAAACTCATCATGACAAGCCTGCAGGCAATAATTTGGAATGCCGGGGTGCAGATGATGGATGTGGTGCAAGCCGATATTCGCGCTGAACCAGCGCAGGACGAGCGGCAGTTTCAGGTACGAGCTGCTGTGCAGGGAAGCCTGGCTGGTGCTCCACTCTTCCGAGCTTGTCCACTGCGCGGCCTCGAACCTGTGTTGTACCGCAAACAGCCAGATTCCTGCGATGGCGGCCATCGCCATGGCGGGCAGTTGGACCAGCGCGACACTCCTGACGCCGAACAGGGCGATCAGCAGCGCGAACATGCCGATGAGCGCGATGTTCAGCGCGTAAACGCTGCGGCGCTCGCGCGGGCAGGATGCCGGGGTGTCAAAAGGCAAGCGATACAGCAGGATGAAAATGACCGGCGGCAGCAGCAGGTGAATCAGCCCCGGATGATGAGACAGGCGGTATAGACATTTCGCCGCGGGGCGCAGGGCGTTGTATTCCGCCAGTGTCAGGCAGTCTGAATAAAAATCGGCCGGGATTCCGCGGTCGTCGAGATTGTTCCAGCTTTTGTGGTGCCGCGCATGCAGGCGGCGCCAGTAGGCGAAGGGCGTCAATGTCACCAGGCTGCAGGCGGCGCCGACCATTTTGTTCATGCGGCGCGATGGAAACAGGGAGTTGTGGCCGCAATCGTGCTGAAGCATGAAGATGCGCACGATCATGCCGCTTGCCGGCAGGGCAAGGGCCAATGTCAGCCAAACAGAGACATGCAGCATTGCGTACATCGCCGCGATACAGGCGATGTAGAGGCTAAAACTCGAGGCGGTCTGCCAGATTGCGGTGCTGAACGCAGGCGCCTTGTAGGCTCGCAGCATCCCCGGCTTTAGGTCTTCGGTCGGCGGGTTGCGCATGAAGAATCGAATTCCTGGACATTTTATATCAGCCGATATCCTCTGATGATCAGCGGATATCGTTGCCTGGGTCATGATGGGACGAAAGACCGGCTTGGCGTCCATAGGCCAGAATTCCAGATCCAACGCAACCGCGGGCGCTCAGGAGGCGGAAAACCAGAGCGCCGCGCGGCCGGCTTGTTCAAAACCGGCACGCGCCTCACATCCACCCAGCCAAGATCGCGACCGCCACCGCCAGTCCCACCTCGCGGTTGAGCTTGAAAAGCCCCAGGCACCTTGCCGGGTTATCAATATCCAGCCGGATAATCTGCCAAACCAGCAGCGCTGCCGGAACGATCATCAGCCAATAGCCCCACGCATGCAGCGAAAATGCCGACATGGCGATCAGCAGCAGCAAAAACGCCCCGCCATAGCAGATGCACAGCGCCTCGCGGGTGCGTGCCCCAAACAGCCTTGCGGTGGATTTCACGCCGATCAGCGTGTCATCCTCGCGGTCCTGGTGGGCATAGATCGTGTCATAGCCGATGATCCAGAGGATTGCCGCGAGATAGAGCGGGATCGCCGGCCAGGCCAGATGCCCATGCGCGGCGGCATAGCCAAGCGGCGCCCCCCAGCCGAAAGTGATGCCCAGAAACGCCTGCGGCCACCAGGTCACGCGCTTGGCCAGCGGATACAGCGCCACCAGCAGCAGCGAGGCCACGCCCAGCCAGCGCGCGGTGCTGTCGAGCAGCAGCAGAATCACCAGCCCGATGGCGCAGAGCAGCGCCAGGAACAACAGCGCCTGCAACGGCGTCACCATGCCGCAGGCCAGCGGGCGGCCGCGCGTGCGTTCCACCTGCGCGTCCATCTTGCGGTCCCACAGATCGTTCACCACGCAGCCCGCCCCGCGCATCACCACGGCGCCGATGCCAAACAGAATCGTCAGCCACAACCCGCGCCAAAACCCGTGCGCGGTGAGGCAGATGGCCCACAGCCCCGGCAGAAACAGCAGCCAGGCGCCGATCGGCCGGTCCAGCCGCGCCAGTAGAATATAGGGAAGGTAGTGTTCGGGCAGCTTCGCCACCCAGCCGCCGCGCCTGATATCGGTGAATCCGCTCATGGGTGCTATTCAGCCCGGCATGGCTGACACGTCAATTCGTCTCTACATCCCAGACCTGCCCGCGCCGGGTGGGGCATTTTCATTGCCTGACGCCCAGGCCCATTACCTTGCCAATGTCATGCGCCTGGCCGAGGGCGACACGATACGGGTTTTTAATGGCGCGGCCGGGGAGTGGCGCGCCGCTGTCAGCAAAATTTCACGAAAAGCCGCGCTGCTGGAGACGCGCGCGCAAACCCGCGCCCCCGCGCCCGAGCCCGATTCCTGGCTGTGCTTTGCCCTGCTGAAACGCCAGAAGACCGACATGGTGGTGGAAAAGGCGACGGAGCTGGGCGTGTCCGTCATCCAGCCCATCATCACCGCCCGCACCAATGCCGACCATGTGAATCTGGACCGCCTGCGCGCCATCGCCATCGAGGCGGCGGAGCAATGCGAGCGCCTGCACGTGCCGGAGATCCGCCCCCCCATGCCGGTGATGAAGCTGATGGCGGGCTGGCCCGCGCGCCCGCTCTTCGTGGCGGATGAACGCCGCAGCAGCGGTCTCCTTGGCCCCGCCACCGGCCCCAGCGCGCTCATGATCGGCCCGGAGGGCGGCTTTACCGATCAGGAGCTTGAAGCTATCGCTCGGACGCCCCTCATTACACGCGTGTCATTGGGGCGCCGCATCCTGCGGGCCGAGACCGCCGCTATAGCCGGGCTGGCGCTGCTTCTCGCGGCGCAGCCGTAACGAATGAGAAGGGACGAACGACTTGTCTAACCCGGGCGATGCCGACGCGCGAGAGATCACCAGCGTCAAGGATCTGGCCGCCTATCTGGCCTCCGGCTGCAAGCCGGCGGCGGCGTTCACCATTGGCACGGAGCATGAGGCCTTCGGCTTCCGCCGGGCTGATTTCACCCCGCCCGCCTATGAGGGGGCGGATGGCATCGGCGCGCTGCTGCACGCCATCCAGGACCGCGACGCGCTGACGCCGATCCTCGATAGCGGCAACATCATCGGGCTGAAGGGCGCGGGCGCGTCCTTGTCGCTGGAGCCGGGCGGGCAGTTCGAGCTCTCTGGCGCCATGCAGGCGGATTTGCACGCCGCCAAGGCGGAGCTGGATGCGCATATCGACCGGCTGCATGATGTCACCCCCGGGCTGGGGCTGGGTTTCGCGCCGCTGGGCTTTCACCCCACCGCCAGCCGGGCGGACATCCACTGGATGCCGAAAGGCCGCTACAGGATCATGCGCGCCTATATGCCCAATGTCGGCACGCGCGGGCTGGACATGATGCTGCGCACCTGCACCGTGCAGGTGAATCTGGATTTTTGTTCCGAGGCGGACATGGTGGCGAAGATGCGCGTCGCCTCCGCCCTGCAGCCTCTGGCCACCGCCCTGTTCGCCAATTCGCCTTTCTTTGAGGGCAAGCCCAACGGCCTGCTCTCCAACCGCGCCCAGGTCTGGACGGACACGGACAATGCCCGCTCCGGCATTCCGGCGGTGATCTTCGAGGACGGGTTCAGCTTCGAGGCCTATGCCAACTGGCTGCTCGATGTGCCGATGTACTTCGTCTATCGCGACGGCGTCTATCACGACGTCGCGGGCGCCTCCTTCCGCGACTTCATGGGCGGCAAGCTGGACGCGCTGCCCGGCGAGCGCGCCACCATCGGTGATTTCGCGGACCATTCCACCACCGCCTTCCCGGATGTGCGGCTGAAGACCTATATCGAAACCCGCGGGGCGGATTCCGGCCGCCCGGACATGATGCTGGCGCAATCGGCCCTCTGGACCGGGATTTTCTACGACCCGGCCGCGCTGGCCGCCGCCGCGGCGCTGGTGAAGGATCTTTCGTACCCGCAAATCCTGGCCCTGCGCGCCGCCGTGCCTGCCACAGGCATCAACACCCCGTTCGGCACGGGCACGCTGCGTGATTTGGCAAAGGAGGCGGTTGCCATCGCCGCCGATGGGCTGAAAGCCCGTGCCCGGCTGAACCAGGCCGGGGCGGATGAGCGCCACTTTCTGGCGCCGCTGCAAGAGATCGCCGCCGGTGCCCCCACCCAGGCCGAGCATTGGCTCGCCCGCTATCACGGTGCCTGGAATGGCGACGTGACGCGGATTTTCGCGGAGGCGGCGTTCTGAGCCGCCGGAGCCGCAGCCGGTCAAACGAAAGCGTTTGACTGGATGCGCGCCGCTCAACGCCAATGATTCATAAGTAAAATTTATGAATCAAAAAACCCGGCCATCTGGCCGGGTTTCTTGTTGAAGCGGGGAGGCTTACTTGGCCGGGGTCGCGCTGGCCACCTGGGAGGTGGGCGGCTCGTCGGTCACGAAGCTGTCCAGCTGTTGCGGGGTCTGTATCGCCAGCACGGCCTTGAACTCGGCCTGGTTGTTCAGGCAGAAAATCTGGCCCTGGGCGATGCCCGCCACGGATTGGTTGTTGGCCAGCAGGGTGATGAAGGTATCCTCCATCTTCTGCCCGCTATAGGGGCCGCTGGCCTTGTGGAAATAGGCGTCAACCTCGTGCTGGGCCTGCAGAACATGCGGCTGGAAGCTGTGCATGAAGGCGTCATACTGGTCCTGCTCGCTGCAGGAGAGGGCCGCCACCATCAGGGCCGATTTCAGCCCGACCACGTTGAAGGCCTGCTGGATTTCAGCCTTCTGCGCGGGGGTGAACTTGATCCTCGGGGAAACCGGCGGCGGCACGTCGACCGCGACCGGATAAACATGCCCAACCGGCATAACGGGGGCGGCGACAATTTTTGGCGCAGGCTTGGAACATCCAGCCAAAATCAGGGCGGCGGTCCCCATGCCAAGAGCGACCTTGCCGTAAGCCATGGCCTTGCGTGATGTTTGCAATTTAGAAAATCCTCACCCTGTCGAAGCGTCGAAACAGTCTTGCATAATACAGGCAATCAAGGGCGCGGCCAAGGCGGGTTTGCCTGCAAAGAGTTTGTCCAACACACTCATAATAAAACATTTGCTCGAAGGCGAGCAAAAAAGAAGGAGGCGGCTCAGAGCCTCGCCACGCGCAGCGCGTTGGTGGTGCCGGCCTGGCCAAAAGGCACGCCGGCGACCACCACGATCTCCTCGCCCTTCTGGGCGAAGCCTTCCAGCCGGGTGATTTTCTGCGCATGTTCAACGGCTTGACTCATCGAGCGGGCGGGCTCGGCGAGCACCGCATGCACGCCCCAGACAGCCGCCAGGCGCCGCGCCACGGCACGATTCACCGTGAGCCCGATCACCGGGCAATCCGGCTTTTCACGCGCGACGCGCAGGGCCGTGGAGCCCGATTCGGTCAGCGCCACGATGGCCTTTGCATTGATGGTATGCGCAACCTGCACGGCCGCGGCGGCGATGGCGTCGGCGGAGGTCTTTTCCGGCTGCGGGCGCTTGGCATCTAGCCCCACGCGCCAATCCTCGTCGCGCTCCACCCGGGTGATGATGCGGTCCATCATGTTCACCGCCTCGCGCGGGTACTGGCCGGCGGCGCTTTCGGCGGAGAGCATCACCGCATCCGCGCCGTCATACACGGCGGTTGCCACGTCCGAGGCTTCGGCGCGGGTGGGGGCGGGGGCGGTGATCATGCTCTCCAGCATCTGGGTGGCCACCACCACCGGCAGGCCGCGATGCTGGGCGGCGCGGATGATGCGCTTCTGCGCGATCGGCACTTCCTCGGGCGGCAGCTCCACGCCCAGATCGCCGCGCGCCACCATCACCGCGTCGGCGGCATTCAGGATTTCCTCCAGATTATCCAGCGCCTGCGGTTTTTCGAGCTTGGCCATCACCAGCGCCCGCCCGGCGGCGATGGCCTTTGCCTCGACCACATCCTCGGGCCGCTGCACGAAGGAGAGGCCGATATACTCAATGCCCAGCGGCAGGGCGAAGGCCAGGTCCGCGCGGTCCTTCTCCGTCAGCGCCGGGATGGGCAGCACCACATCGGGCACGTTCACGCCCTTGCGGTCGGAGAGCACGCCGCCATTCAGCACCTCGGTGAGCAGGTGGTCGTCGCGCTTGCGCAGCACCCGCAGGCGCAGCTTGCCGTCATCGAGCAACAGCGTGGCGCCGATCTCCGCCGCGCCGATGATCTCCGGGTGCGGCAGGCAGACGCGGCGCGTGTCCCCGGGGGCGCGGTTCATGTCCAGCGTGAATTGCTGCCCGGCCTGCAGCTGCACCCGGCCGGACTGGAAGCTGCCCACCCGCAGCTTGGGCCCCTGCACATCGGCCAGAATGCCGATGGGCCGGCCGGTGCGCTTCTCCACGGCGCGGATCATCTCGATCCGCGCCGCATGGTCCGCATGCGCGCCGTGGGAGAAATTCAGCCGGAACACATCCGCCCCGGCCTGGAAGAGCTGCAGGATCATCTCCGGCGTGGAACTGGCGGGGCCCAGCGTGGCGATAACCTTGGTGCGGCGGTGGCGGCGCAATCTGTCCATGCGGGGAAACCTCAGGTGATGAGAAGGGCGCGGATATCGTTGACGTTGGTCAGGGTCGGGCCGGTGATGACGAGGTCGTCCAGGGCGGCGAAGAAGCTGTAGCTGTCATGGGCGGCGAGGTAGGCGGCGGCATTCAGCCCCTTGGCCTGGGCGCGGGCCAGCGTATCCGGCCCGATGACCGCCCCGGCGGCGTCCTGCGTGCCGTCAATGCCATCCGAATCTCCGGCCAGGGCGTAGATATTCTTGCGCCCTTCCAGCGCCACGGCGAGGCTGAGCAGGTATTCCGTGTTGCGCCCGCCGCGCCCGGGCCTGGTGGCGCCGATGGTCACGGTGGTTTCGCCGCCGGAGAGCAGCAGCCTGGGGCCTTTGGTGTTTTTGGCGAGCGCCGCATGGGCGCGGCCCAGTTCAGCGGCTTCGCCCTCCAGGTCATCGCCCAGAATGTCGGTGGGCATGCCCGCTTTCCGCGCCGCGGCCTCCAAAGCCATGCGCGGGGTGGCGATCATCCGGTAATCCGCGCCCTCCACCCATGTGGGGCCGGAGCCGATCACCGCCGGGTCATCCCCCGGCACGTCGGAAATCGCCAGGGTGACGAGCTGTGCGGGGGCGCAGGCGGCGGCGAGCTTGCCGCCCTTCACGCCGGAAAGCGCTGTTCTGATCCGGTTCATGGCCGAGATCGGCGCGCCGGAGGCGAGCAGCGCCTTGTTCACCAAAATCTTGTCCGCCAGCAACAGGCCGGGGGCGGGCAGGGCCAGCAATGAAGAGGCCCCGCCGGAAATCAGCGCGACCACCTGGTCTTGCGGTGTCAGCCCCTGCACGGCGGCGAGGATTTCTCGCGCGGCGGCCTCGCTGTTTTCATCCGGCACCGGGTGTGCGGCCTCCAGCACGCGGATGCGCCTGGTGGGCGCAACATGGCCGTAGCGTGTGACCACCACGCCCTCGTAATCCGCATCGCCCCAGGCGGCCTCAAGGGCGGCGGCCATGGCGGCGGCGGCCTTGCCGGCACCGATGACGATGTTGCGCCCGGGCCCGGGCTGCGGCAGGTTGGGGGGCACGCACAAGGCCGGGTCGGCCGCGGCGATGGCGGTGCCGAACAGACAGCGCAGGTATTTTTTTGGATCGCTATAATTGGCGTTTTCCACGTAACGACTATGAGCGGGAGCAGGACCTTGAGCAAGCCCGGGCTGGATGCAGCCATGACTGAAAAACTGGAAGCCGCGGCCTTCCGCGCCCTTGTCGCGCACTTACGCGCCCGGCCGGATGTGCAGAATATCGACCTGATGAACCTCGCCGGGTTCTGCCGCAACTGCCTCTCGCGCTGGTACCGCGAGGCGGCAGAGACGCAGGGGCTTTCGCTCTCTGACCCCGAGGCGCGGGAGATCATCTACGGCATGCCCTACAAGGCGTGGCAGGCGCTGCACCAGACGCCCGCGACGCCCGAGCAGCTGGCGCAGATGAATAAATCGAAATCCGATCACTGAAACCGCGCATTGACCGGCGGGCAGGGCGGCTTTATCCCCACCGCCGCATTGGAGATGAGTATGTCCGTATCCACCGAAGAGAAACCGACCAACATCGCCGGCGAACGGCTGCGCAGCATCATTGAGCGCATCGAGCGCCTGGAGGAGGAGCGCAAGGCGCTCGCCAGCGACATCAAGGATATCTATTCCGAGGCGAAATCCGCCGGGTTCGATGTGAAGGTGATCCGCCAGCTCATCCGCATCCGCAAGCAGGAGCCCGCCGAGGTGGAAGAGCAGGAGACGCTGCTGGACGTCTATCGCCGCGCGATCGGCATGTAAGTAATCCATCGCCCGTTTGACCTGTGCGCCGCAGCGCTTACATCTGTGGGCGGAGTGTTTTGAACGGAGCGGGCATGGACCAGAATCGTATGGCGCGGCACCCGGAGGGGGTTTCCTCCGGGGCGGCTGCGCCACTTCCCAGTTGGGATCTGACGGATCTCTATGCCGCGCCGGCCGATCCGCGCATCGCGGCGGATCTGAAATCCCTGCAGGAGGGGGCGGAAAGTTTTACCGCCGCCTACCAGGGCAAGCTGGCGGGGCTTTCCGGGGCTGAGCTGGCGCAGGCCATCCGCCAGTACGAGGCGCTGCAGGAAGTGCCCGGGCGCATCATGTCCTACGCCGTGCTGCTGTTCTCGGCGGATTCGTCCAACCCGGCGCATGGGCAATTCTACCAGACCATGTCCGAGCGGATTACCGCGCTCGGCACCAAGACGCTGTTCTTCACGCTGGAGCTGAACCGGATCGCCGATGAGGCGCTGGCCGAGAAACTGAAGGACCCAGCGCTTTCGCATTACGCCTCCTGGCTGCGGGACCTGCGGGTGTTCCTGCCGCATCAGCGCGAGGACGAGATCGAGCAGCTTTTCATGGAAAAGGACGTCACCGGCCATTCCGCCTGGACGCGCCTGTTCGATGAAACCATCTCCGCCCTGCGCCTGGATGTGAATGGCGAGGTGCTGACCCTGTCCGCCGCGCTGAACAAGCTCTCGGACTCTGACCGCGCGGTGCGCGAGGCCGCCGCGAAAGCCGTGGCCAGGACGATGGAGGCGAATGAGAAGCTCTTCGCCCTCATCCTCAACACCATCGCCAAGGACAAGGCGATCGACGATGAATGGCACGCCTATCCGCACCCCTGGTCCTTCCGCAACCGCGCCAACATGGTGGAGGATGAGGTGGTGGAGGCGCTGGTGGAGGCGGTGAAAGCCTCCTATGGCCGGTTGTCGCACCGCTATTACGCGCTGAAGGCCAAATGGCTGGGGCTGGAGAAGCTGGAGCATTGGGACCGCAACGCGCCGCTGCCCGCCGATGAGGACAAGCCGGTCTCCTGGATTCAAGCCCGCGATATCGTGCTGAACGCCTATCATGGCTTCAGCCCGGCGCTGGCGGAGACGATCAAGCCCTTCTTTGACAAAAGCTGGATCGATGCCGCGCTGCGCCCCGGCAAGGCGGGCGGGGCGTTCTCGCATTCCACCGTGCCCTCCGTGCACCCCTATGTGCTGATGAATTTCCACGGCAAGGTGCGCGATGTGATGACGCTGGCGCATGAGCTGGGCCATGGCGCGCATCAGAGCCTGGCGGCCAAGCAGGGCTATCTGCTGGCCGGAACCCCGCTGACCCTGGCGGAAACCGCCAGCGTGTTCGGCGAGATGCTGACCTTCCGCTCCCTGCTGAACGCCGAGACCGATCCCGCCCGCAAGCGCATCATGCTGGCGCAGAAGGTGGAGGACATGCTGAACACCGTGGTGCGGCAGATCGCCTTCCATGAGTTCGAGGTGGCATTCCACACCGAGCGCCAGCAGGGCGAGCTGCTGGCCGAGCGCATCTCGGAAATCTGGCTGGAGGTACAGACCAGGAGCCTGGGCCCGGCCTTCAACTTCACCCCGGATTATAAAACCTTCTGGGCCTATATCTCGCATTTCTTCCACAGCCCCTTCTATGTCTACGCCTATGCCTTCGGGGATTGCCTGGTGAACGCGCTTTACGCCGTCTATCAGGAGAGCCCGGACAAGGCGGCCTTCGCCGAAAAATACCGGGAGATGCTGGCCGCCGGCGGCACCAGGCGGCATAAGGAGCTGCTGGCCCCCTTCGGGCTGGACGCCTCCGACCCCGCCTTCTGGCAAAAAGGGCTGGATGTGATCTCGGGCTTTATCGACGAGCTGGAAAAAGCATGAGCGAACGCGGTGGCAATCTGTTTGGCGAAATGCGGCGCATGGCCCGCACCTCGGGCGCGGTGGGCGGCATCGCCGCGCGCATCGCCGGCGAGCGGATGTTCGGTATCAAGACCGACCAGGCCCGCCATGCCGAGGATTTGAAATCCCTGCTCGGCGGGCTGAAGGGCCCGATGATGAAGGTGGCGCAGTTTCTCTCCACCGTGCCGGATGCGCTGCCGCCGGAATACGCCAAGCAACTGGCCGAGCTGCAATCCAACGCCCCGCCGATGGGCTGGCCCTTCGTGCGCCGGCGCATGGCCGGCGAGCTGGGGGTGGATTGGGAGGGCAGGTTCAAGTCCTTCACCCGCGAGGCCGTGGCCGCCGCCAGCCTGGGGCAGGTGCACCGCGCCGTGCTGCCGGACGGCCAGGATGTGGCGGTGAAGCTGCAATACCCGGACATGCCGAGCGTGATCGAGGCGGATTTGCGCCAGGTGAAGCTGGCCATGGCGGTTTATAAACGGATGGACAACGCCATCATCCAGGACGACATCTATGTCGAACTCACGGAGCGCTTCCGTGAGGAGCTGGATTACCAGCGCGAGGCGGCGCAGATGCGCCTCTACCGGCTGATGCTGGCGCAGGTGCCGGATGTGAACGTGCCGGAGCCGGTGGAGGGCTATACCACCACCCGCCTGCTGACCATGACATGGCTGAAGGGCCAGGGGTTGCGCAGCTGGCTGGAGGGCAACCCGACGCAGGAACAGCGCAACGCCCTGGCAACGGCTTTGTTCCGCGCCTGGTACATTCCGTTCTATCGCTATGGCATCATCCATGGCGATCCGCATCTGGGCAATTACCAGGTGAGCGAGGCGGGTGGGCTGAACCTGTTGGATTACGGCTCCATCCGCGTGTTTCCGCCGAAATTCGTCACCGGCGTGCTGGAACTCTACGCCGCCGTGCGTGACAATGACGAGGCCAGGGCGCGGCATGCCTATGACATCTGGGGCTTCAAGGGCATCACCGACGAGCAGGTGCATGTGCTCAACGACTGGGCGAAATTCCTCTACCAGCCGCTGATCGAGGACCGGGTGCGGCCGATCCAGGAAGGGCAGGGCACGGAATTCGGCCGCGAGGTGGCGCAGAAGGTGCATGCCGGGCTGCAGCGCACCGGCGGCGTGCGCCCGCCGCGTGAGTTCGTGCTGATGGACCGTTCCGCCATTGGGCTGGGGGCGGTGTTCATGCGCCTGGGCGCGCAACTCAACTGGTCGCGCCTGTTCCAGGAAACTGTGGAAGGGTTCGACGAGGCCGAGTTGGCCGCCCGCCAGGCGCAGGCGCTTCACGCTGCCGGTGTGCCGGAAGCCAAATAAACCGGAGTTTTAAAGAATGGCGATTCTCACAAACGGCTTCTTCCGTTCGGGCGTCTATGCCCGGGCCTATCGCAAGCTGCTGCACTCCATCTACGTGAACGATCTCTGGCTGGACCTGCGGCTGCACGCCAAGCGCGAGGCGGTTGCGTACATCACCGCCCATATGTCCGAGGCGATGGTATTGCCGGACAGGAACGAACTGGCCCGCTTCGCGCTGGCCCGCGCGCCCAAGGAAGGGCTGGTGGTGGAATTCGGCGTCGCCAAGGGTGCGTCCTTGCGCAATCTCGCTACGCATACCCCCCGGCAGGTGCATGGGTTCGACAGTTTCGGCGGGCTGCCGGAGGATTGGGCCGGAACCAAGGAAAAGGCCGGCGCCTTCACCCAGAAGGGCAAGCTGCCGAAAGTGCCGCCTAACGCGGTTTTGCATCCCGGCTGGTTCGATCAGACCTTGCCGCCCTTCCTGGCCGCCAATCCCGGTCCGGCGGCCTTCATCCATGTGGATTGCGACATCTATACCAGCACCGTGACGATCTTCACGGCGCTGCGTGAGCGGATTGTTCCGGGAACGATCGTTTTGTTTGATGAATATTTGAATTACCCTGGCTGGCGGGCGCATGAGTACAAGGCGTTCCAGGAATTCATCCGCGACACCGGCCTGAGCTACGAATATATCGGGTTTTCCGCAGAAAAGGGGCATGTGGCGGTGCAAATCGGCGCGCCGGGCGCGTTGCGGGAACCGCAAAAGCCAAGCGCGCCCGGCACCTGTTAAGAATAGACAGGCCACGGCCTGCCGGGCAAAAGGATCCACAAAAGCATAAGCGGCACCAGCCGGGATTTTCACAAAAGAAGCGGACTTGAAATATTGTGCGCCTTAACTCAAGGTGCTCCAAAACAAGGTTTTGAGGACAGGTAAATGCGTCTAGCGGTTTTGAAGGAGCGTCGTGCGGGAGAAGCCCGCGTGGCGGCTACGCCTGACACGGTGAAGAAACTGATCGGGCTGGGTCTGACGGTCGCCATCGAGACAGGGGCGGGCGTTCAGGCCGCGATTTCCGACGAGGAATTTGCCGCCGCCGGTGCCGAGATCGTTGCGGATGCCGCCAGCGCCTTGAAGGGCGCAGGCATTCTGTTTGCCGTCGCGGCCCCCGATGAGGCCCTGCGCGCCCTCATCGCCCCTGGCACATTGCTGATCGCCACGCTGGGCGCGGCCTCGGACGCCACGCTGGCCCCCGCCCTGGCGGAGGCGAAAATCGACGCGGTGGGGCTGGAGCTGCTGCCGCGTATCACCCGTGCGCAGAGCATGGATGTGCTCTCCTCCCAGGCGAACCTCGCCGGTTACCGCGCGGTGATGGAGGCAGCCTATGCCTTCCCGCGCGGCTTCCCGCTGATGATGACGGCCGCCGGCACCGTGCCGCCGGCCCGCGTGTTCGTGATCGGCGCCGGTGTGGCCGGGCTGCAGGCCATCGCCACCGCGCGCCGCCTGGGCGGCGTGGTTTCGGGCACCGATGTGCGCCCGGCGGCGAAGGAGGAGATCCGGTCTCTCGGCGCCAGCTATATCGGCGTGGATGACGAGGAATCCGCCAAGCAGACCGGGCCTTATGCGGGCCAGATGTCGGATGAGTTCCGCAAGAAACAGGCGGAGCTGATGGCCACCACCATCGCCAAGAACGACATCGTGATCTGCACCGCCCTGGTGCAGGGCCGCAAGGCGCCGGTGATCGTTACCTCCGAGATGGTGGCGGGCATGAAGTCCGGCTCCATCATCATCGACCTCGCGGCCGAGGCGGGCGGCAATTGCGCCGAGACGGTGCCGGGCGAGACCATCACCACCGCCAACGGCGTCACCATCATCGGGCACAAGAACTGGCCCGCGCGCATCGCCGTGGCGGCCAGCCAGCTTTATGCCCGCAATCTGCTCACCTTCCTCACCACCTTCTGGGACAAGGACGCGCAAGCGCCGAACCTGAAGCCTGAGGATGATCTGATCAAGGGCGCGCTGGTTACCAAGGGCGGGGAGATCGTCCACCCCAATTTCAAGCCCGCCGCGTAAGAAAAGGGAGGCTTTCATAACATGACACCTGCAGATTTGGCCGCCCAGGCGGCGGACCTCGCCCATCAGGCTTCCATCCTGGCGCAGAATGCCGCCGGGGTGGCCGCCGTGGCCGCGCAGAACGCGCCGCCCGGCGCACCCTTCGTGTATCTGTTCAGCATTTTCGTGCTGGCCGTGTTTGTCGGCTATTACGTGGTGTGGAGCGTGACGCCCGCGCTGCACTCGCCGCTGATGGCTGTGACCAACGCCATTTCCTCCGTCATCATCGTCGGCGCCATGCTGGCCACCGGGCTGCATGGCAGCATGGTGGCGCATGTGTTCGGCTTCCTGGCGGTGGTGCTGGTGAGTGTTAATATTTTCGGCGGCTTCGCGGTGACCAACCGCATGCTGGCCATGTTCAAGAAGAAGTAGGCCAAGATGAACCAGTCTCTTACCTCCTTCGCCTATCTCATCGCGGCGGTTCTGTTCATCCTGGCGCTGCGCGGGCTCTCGCACCCCACAACCTCCCGCCAGGGCAACCGCTTTGGCATCATCGGCATGTTCATCGCCATTGCCGCCACCTTCCTGCATGGCGGCATGGATTGGGGCTGGGCGCTGCTCATCCTGCTCGGCATCGCCATTGGCGGGTCCATCGGCCTGGTGGTCGCGCAGAAGATCAAGATGACGGCGCTGCCGCAGCTTGTCGCCGCCTTCCACTCTCTGGTGGGTCTGGCCGCCGTGTTCGTCGCCGTCTCGGCGCTGAATGCGCCGCAGAGTTTTGGCATCGGCACGCCGCACCATATCCATGCCGAGAGCCTGATCGAGATGTCGATCGGCCTGGCCATCGGCGCCATCACCTTCACCGGCTCGCTGATCGCCTTTGCCAAGCTGCAGGCGCTGATGTCTGGCACGCCGATCACCTTCCCCGGCCAGCATAAGATCAATGGCGGCATCGGCGTGCTGATCGTGCTGCTGATCATCGCCTTCATCGCCTCCGGCGGCAGCCCGGTGCTGTTCTCGCTGATCGCGCTGCTCTCCCTGGCGATGGGCTTCCTGCTGATCATCCCCATCGGCGGCGCGGACATGCCGGTGGTGGTCTCGATGCTCAACTCCTATTCCGGCTGGGCGGCGTCGGGCATCGGCTTTACCATCGGCAATCTGGCGCTCATTGTCACCGGCGCGCTGGTCGGCTCCTCGGGTGCCATTCTGTCCTACATCATGTGCCGGGGCATGAACCGCTCGATCATCAACGTGATCGCGGGCGGCTTTGGCACCACCGGCGGTGCGGCGGCGGCCGCGGGCGCAGGCGCGGGTGACAAGGCGGTGAAGATCGGCTCCGCTGACGATGCCGCTTTCATCATGAAGAACGCCTCGAAGGTGATCGTGGTGCCGGGCTATGGCATGGCGGTGGCGCAGGCCCAGCACGCGCTGCGCGAAATGGCGGACGTGCTGAAGGAGGACGGCGTGGAAGTGAAATACGCCATCCACCCGGTGGCGGGCCGCATGCCCGGGCACATGAACGTGCTGCTGGCGGAAGCCAATGTGCCGTATGACGAGGTGTTTGAACTGGAGCAGATCAATAACGAATTCGCCACGGCGGATGTCGTGTATGTGATCGGCGCCAACGACGTGACCAACCCCGCCGCCAAGACCAATCCGCAGAGCCCGATTTTCGGCATGCCGATTTTGGAGGTGGACAAGGCGAAGACGGTGCTGTTCGTGAAGCGCTCCATGGCGTCGGGCTATGCGGGCGTGGAGAACGAGCTGTTCTTCAAGGACAACACGATGATGCTCTTTGGCGATGCGAAGAAGATGACCGAAGAGATCGTCCAGGCGCTGGGGCGCTGAGACAAAAAGGCCGGGGACATTCCCCGGCCTTTTTTGTTTTAAGAGTTTTTTGGGTGCCGCCTGTTGTGCAAAAAAGGCGGCTTCGTTGCAGCTTTTTGTACCGTTGTTTGGCATCCCGATTCAGACTACGCGGCTGCGCCGCTTCGTCATCGGGACGCAGGCTGCGCCCAAAATTTTTATTTTCTCAGCGTCAAAATCGACCAGGCGCCGTCCACAAGCCGGCGCTCCAGCTTCAGCCCGGCGCGGCGGTGGCAGGAGACAACCCAGTTTACCTGCGTATTCAGCAGCCCGGCCAGGATGGCCACACGCTGCCAGCTGATGCGCCATGGCGCAAAGCGGCCGGGCCAGGATGTTGGCGAACACCAGATCGAACGGTGCGGCCCTGGTGATTCGCGGGTCCGCCCAGCCATCGGCCTGGATGGCATGGATCATCCCCGCCATATGGTTCAGCTTCGCGTTCTCCGCCGCCACGCGCGCGGCGCGGGCGTCGATATCCGTGGCCAGAACCGGCTTGTGCATCAGCTTCGCGGCGGCGATGGCGAGAATGCCAGAGCCGGTGCCGAGATCCAGGATGCGCTGCGGATGATGGTGCTTCACCAGATCCTCCAGCGTGACGAGGCAGCCGCGCGTGGAGTTATGCTCGCCCGTGCCAAAGGCCAGCCCCGCATCCAGCGTGATGGTGATGCGCCCCGGCAGCTCGGGGTCGTGGATATGCGTGCCGCGCACCGCGAAACGCTTGCCGATAAGCTGCTCCGGGAAGGCCTGCTGCGTGCGCGCCAGCCAGCCGCCAATGGGCACCAGCCCGCGCGTGATCTCGGGTATGACGCCGGAGACCATTTCAGCGACGAACAAGGCTGCGGCCAGCTCTTCCTCATACGCGCCGCGTTCCTTGACCCCTTGCAGGTCCCACTCATCGGCGTCTTCGTCATGATAAAACGACACGGCGCGGCAGACGCTGGACAGTGCCGCCTCGAAATTCTCCATCACCGCGCCGGGTACGCGCAGTGAGATGCAGTCCAGTACTTCCTCAGCCATCCTGGCGCTCCACGAAACGGTCCAGCACGCGTTTTTCTCCTGATGTCTCGAAATCAATGTCCAGCCTGTCGTCATCGGCGGCGATCACCCGGCCATAGCCGAATTTCTGGTGGAAGACGCGCGCGCCGACAGGGATTTTCTGCGTCCGCGCCGGGCGGGGCTGCGCCTCCCACGCATCCGGGCGCTTCGCCTGCACGGGGAACTGCGCCATGGCGGGGGCGCGGCGCAGGCCTTGCGGCTGGGCGGAGCCGGAATGGCGGATCACCTCCTCCGGCAGTTCATCGATGAACCGGCTGGGGATGGAGCTTTGCCAATTGGCATAGATCCGCCGGTTGGCGGCATGCAGGATGATCGCGCGCTGCCGGGCGCGGGTGATGCCCACGTAGGCCAGGCGCCGCTCTTCCTCCAAGCTCTTGTTGCCGCCTTCATCGAGCGCGCGCTGGTTGGGGAACACGCCTTCCTCCCAGCCGGGGAGAAACACCGTGTCGAACTCCAGCCCTTTCGCGCCGTGCAGGGTCATCATCGAAACCTTCGCGCCGTCATCCTGTGACTCCGCCTCGGTGACGAGCGCGACATGCTCAAGGAATTGCGGCAAGGTTTCGAAATCCGCCAAGGCGCGGGACAATTCCTTGAGGTTTTCCAGCCGCCCCGGCGCGTCGGGGGATTTGTCGGCCTTCCACATGGCGAGATAGCCGGACTCCTCCAGCAACGCATCCAGCGCCACCACCGGGCCCTGCGTGTCCAGAATCCCGCGCCAGGCCTCGAACTGTTCCATCAGCCCGCGCAAAGTGGCGCCGAGCTTGCCCTTGAACCCGCCTTCGGTGACCAGCTTGACCATCGCGTCATGCAGGGAGAGGTTTCTGTTCCGCGCCGCTTCGTGCAGATTGCCCATCGCACTATTTCCCACGCCGCGCTTGGGCAGGTTGACGATGCGCTCGAAGGCCAGGTCATCCGAAGGCTGTGCGAGCACGCGCAGATAGGCGATGGCGTCGCGGATTTCCTGGCGCTCATAAAAGCGCAGGCCGCCGACGATGCGGTAGGGCACGCCGAGTGTCAGCAGCCGCTCTTCAAACGCGCGGGTCTGGAAGCCGGCGCGGATCAGAATGGCGATCTCGTTCAACGAATGGCCGGCGCGCCAGAGCGATTCGATGCGCCCGCCCACCGTGCGCGCCTCTTCCTCCGAATCCCAAAGCGCCACCACCTCAAGCTTCTCGCCCTCGGCATCGTTGCGGCCGGGATGCAGGGTTTTGCCCAACCGGCCCTCGTTATGCGCGATGAGGTGCGAGGCGGCGGTGAGGATCGGCGCGGTGGAGCGGTAATTCGCCTCCAGCCTGATCACTTTCGCGCCTGGAAAATCCCGCTCGAATTTCAGGATGTTTTCAATCTCCGCACCGCGCCAGCTATAGATGCTCTGGTCGTCATCGCCCACGCAGCAGATATTCTTGTGCCCCTGGGCCAGCAGCCGCAGCCAGTAATATTGCACGAGGTTGGTGTCCTGGTACTCATCCACCAGAACATAGCGAAAGGCCCGGTGATAATGCGCCAGCACCTGCGCATCGGTCTTCAGCAGATGCACGGTGAGCAGCAGGAGGTCGCCGAAATCCACGGCGTTGAGCTGGCGCAAACGGGCCTGGTAGGCGGCGTAGAATTCCTCCGCGCGGCCATTGGCGAAATCTGACGTGTCATTCGCCGGGATCTGGTCCGGCAGATAGCCTTTGTCCTTCCAGCGCTGGATCTGCGCCATCAGCGCGTTCGGCGGCCAGCGTTTGAAGTCGATCCGCGCCGCCTCCATGATCTGCTTGAGCAGGCGCAGCTGGTCGTCCGTGTCCAGGATGGAGAAGCTGCTGGTCAGCCCCACGCGCTCGGCCCAGCGGCGCAGCATGCGCGCGCAGAGCGAATGGAAGGTGCCGAGCCACAAGCCCTCCACCGGCCCGCCCATGATCTTCGCCACGCGCTCGCGCATCTCCCGCGCCGCCTTGTTGGTGAAGGTGACGGTGAGGATCTGGTTGGGAAAGGCCCGGCGGCTGAGCAAAATATGGGCGAAGCGTGTGGTCAGCACGCGCGTTTTGCCCGTGCCCGCCCCCGCCAGCACCAGCACAGGGCCTTCGGTGCTTTCCACCGCCTCGCGTTGGGCTGTGTTCAGCCCGTCCAGATAGGAACTCATGGCCGCATGCTAGGCGTTCCAGGGTGTGCTTGCACCCCCTGGGCGGCTTTCAGGCTTTCGCCGGTTGGGGCTTCACGCCCAGGATGCGGGCGATGGCATAGCTCAGGTCCGGGCGGTTGAGCGTGTAGAAATGGAACTCGTCGATGCCGTTGGCCTGCAGCAGGCGCACCTGCTCGGCCGTCACCGCCGCCGATACCATGCGGCGGGTCTCCACGTCGTCATCCAGCCCTTCGAACATCCCGGCCATCCAGCCCGGCACGGAGGTGCCGCAGGCCTCGCAGAATTTCTTGGCCTGGGTGAAGTTGGTCACCGGGAGAATACCGGGCACGATCGGCGCCTTGATGCCGGCGGCCAGGGCGCGGTCCAGGAAGCGCAGGAAGACCGCGTTGTCGAAAAACACCTGGGTGATGGCGCGGGTGGCGCCGGCGTCGAGCTTGCGCTTCAGGTTGTCGAGGTCGGCCTCCGGGCTGCTCGCCTGGGGGTGGGTCTCGGGATAGGCGGCGACGGAGATTTCGAAATCCGCGACCTTCTTCAGCCCGGCCACCAGGTCGGCCGCGAAATCATAGCCGCCAGGGTGGGGGGTATAGGCCTCGCCATTCGGCGCATCGCCGCGCAGGGCGACGATGTGCTTCACCCCGGCCTCCCAATAGCGGCGCGCCACCTCGTCCACGGACTCCTTCGTGGCGCCCACGCAGGTCAGATGCGCGGCGGGGGTCAGGGCGGTCTCGCGCACGATGCGCAGCACGGTGGAATGGGTGCGCTCCTGCGTGGACCCGCCCGCGCCATAGGTCACGGAGACGAAGGCCGGACCCAGCGTGGACAGGCGCTCGATGCAGCTCCAGAGCTGGGCTTCCAGCGCCGGGGTTTTGGGCGGAAAGAACTCGAAGGAGATGGCCGGCGGGGCGGCGCCGTCGCGCACGGGCAACGGCGCGATCCTCTCGGCCTCGGCCCAGCGTTCCAGGGTATGGAGGACAGGGGAATGGGTCATGTTCAGCAAGCTCCGTGAGCCGCGTTAGGTGGCAGGCCAGGCCGCGTTACGCAAGTGGCAAGCAAGACACAGCCGCCATGATAGCGCTGGCTCCCCGGTTGACGGCAAGGTAATGACACTCACATTGGAGTATACCGCCGCATGGACGGTCCGGAACTCAGGAGGCAGTAGGATGATCACGACGCTGAAACACCGGCTCAGGCAGGGCTTGGCCTTGAGTATCCCGGGGCTGGCTCTGGCCGCGGTGCTTTCGGGCTGCGCGACTCCGCCGCCCAAATCCGACACGGCCGATTACCAGGCCTATCAGCAGCTGAACGACCCGTTGGAGCCCACCAACCGGGTGTTCTTCAAGGTCAACAATACGCTCGATAAATATGCCATGAAGCCCGTGGCCAAGGGCTATGTGGCCATCACCACCCAGGGCATGCGCAACCATGTGGGCTATTTCACCTCCAATATCGGTGAACCGGCCCGGATGCTGAATTTCATGGCTGAAGGCCACTCGACAGACGCCGGCACCTCGCTGGTGCGCTTCCTGGTCAATTCCACCGTCGGCATTGGCGGCATTTTCGACCCGGCCTCGGCCATGGGCTATCCCGAGACCGACACCGATTTCGGCCTGACGCTCGCCACCTGGGGCGTGCCCGCCGGGCCGTATCTCTATCTGCCGCTGTTTGGCCCCTCTGGCACGCGCGATGTGTGGGCTTATCCGGTTGAATGGTTCGCCACCCCGATGGAGGCCGCCCCCGAGAGCACCGCGCTCAACGATTTCGGCTATGCCGAGACGGGTATCCACCTGATCAACACCCGCGCTGGGCTGCTGCAGACGATCGACCAGATCAACGCCACCGCGCTCGACCCCTATGCCACATTTAGGAGCCTTTATCGCCAATCTCGTGACTCACAGCTGCAGGAGATTGAGCAGCATGACCATAAGACCTGGCCGAGCTGGTACCACCAACCGGCGCAATAGAGTAAGGATTTAAAGACAGACCATGTATTTCCGCCGTTTTATCCTGGGGGCCATCGCCTCCGCCCCGATGCTTGCCCTCATGGCAGGCGCCGCCCAGGCGCTGACGCCGGATTCGGCCAAGAGCTTCATCACGGATTCGGGCGTCAAGCTCGTCGCCATCGTCAATAGCGGCGCCCCGGAGGGCCAGAAGGCCAGCCAGCTGCGCGACCTGGTCAACCAGATCGTCGCCGTGGACCAGGTGGGGGATTATGTTCTGGGCCGCTATATCAATATCGCCACCCCGGCGCAGAAGCAGCAGTTCCAGACCTTGTTCCACCAGCTGCTGAGCTACAACATCACCTACCAGATCAAGGCCTATCAGGGGCTGAGCTTCGTGGTGAACAGCGCGGCGCCGCAGGGCGATGACGTGCTGGTGGACACCACCATCACCACCCCCGGCAAGGCGCCCGCCGATGTCGGCTGGGTGATTGAGGAGGATGCCGGGCAGCCGAAGATCATCGACGTGATCGTGGCCGGCACGTCGCTGCGCATCACCACCCGCAATGATTATGCCGGGGTGATCACCGATAATGGCGGCCAAGTGTCCGCATTGCTCTCCGCCATGCAGAACCAGATCACCAAGATTGCCTCCGCCCAGTAAGGCCAGGGCGGCGCCGGATATGGAAAAGGGGGCCATCAGGCCCCCTTTTTTGTGGCTTTACGGCGAGGCGGCGCCCGAGCCGTCACCCGGTGCCACGGGCGGGGCAGGGGGCGGGTTGATCAGGTTGTTCCAGTCCAGGGGCGGCATGTCCCCGGTCTTCTGGCCGTTCACCATGATGCCGTTCTTGCCGTAGATCGTGTGCATGCCCAGCATCTGGCCGCCGGAATCGGTGGTAGAGAGATAGGGCGAGAACCGGGCCTGGAACTGGCTCACCCAGCCTTGCATCCAGGGATAGGCGCCGGTGAGGGCGGCGGTGAACTGGTCCAGGTGGTTGGCGGTAAGGTCGGCCGTGCCGGAGGGCTGGGCGGCCTTGTCGAAGGCCACGCTGCCATCGGCGCCGAGCTGGCTGGGGCCCAGGGTCAGGCTGAGCTTGCCCTGGCCGCTGCCACCCGCCAGCGCCCATTGGTGAAGGGTCTCCAGCATGAATTTATGGCGCTGCGGCCCCGCCGGGATGGCCGCCGCCTGCTGGGCGATGCTCTCCCAGTCGAGCGGGCCGGAGAATGTGGCCGAGAGGGCGAGATGCGCGATCTGCCCGCCGAAGGGCAGGTTGATGAGCCGCGCGATGATGGGCGAGAGGCGGAAATTATTCATATCCTCGTCCAGCGCCAGCGCGGTCTGGCCCGGCCCGGCCTTGGCGTCGACAGCCTGGTGCAGCACCAGGCTGTCGATCTGCGCCATCTGCAGGCTGCCATTGCTGGCCAGCAGATTGATGCCCGAAAGGCGCGCATCGCCGCCGGTGATGGGGTTGGCGGTATTGCCCAGCCAGAGGGAGGGGGAGAGCGTCTCGGTGACATCCGCCATGGCGAAGGTCAGCGCGCCGGACGCCCGCGCGGTGGTGACGGCGATGCTCAGCGGCATGTCCACATGCAGAAGCAGCGGGTGCGCGAGGTCGATATGCGCGCCGATGCTGGCGGCGCTGACCGTGATGGCGGGGGCGGACGGGTCCGGCTGGGCGGTCCAGCTTGGATTGGCAAGCTGGATGCTGGCCACCAGCGGCGAGCGGCTGCCGGTGAGCTTGTCATAGGTGATCTGTGCCGTGCCGGAGGCGTTGACCCGGTCGATCTGCGCCGCGACGAGCTGTTTCAGCCGCATTTCGGCATAGAGCCAGGCACCCAGCCAGAGCAGCACAACCAGGATGACGAGCCCGGCCAGCCCCTTGATGAAACCTCGCATCCACGATCCTCTCAGGATTTGTTCACGCCCCCGTTGTGCCGTACCCTTGACCAGCGGCCAAGTGTGGGGGCTTTAGCAGTTACATGAAGATTTACTCGGATTGGCGCACTCTGCCAGCCGTGGCGCGCGGCGCCAGCGTGGCCTTGGGCAATTTCGACGGTGTGCATGTCGGCCACGCGGCGGTGCTGCGCGCCGCCCATGCCGCAAGGCCGGACGCGCCGCGCGCCGTGCTGACCTTCGAGCCGCATCCGCGTGAATTCTTCCGCCCGCAGGACCCGCCCTTCCGCCTGACCCTGGCGGCCGAGCGCGCGGCGGCGCTGGAGGCGCTGGGGGTGGAGATCCTCTACCAGTTACCCTTTGACACCACATTCTCCCACCTCACCGCCGAGGCCTTCGTGCAGGAGATTTTGTTCAAAGGCATCGGCGCCGTGCATCTCTCCTGCGGCGCGGATTTCGCCTTCGGCCACCGGCGCGGGGGGGATGTGGAATTTCTCGCCGCCCGGGCGGAAAATCTGGGCATCGGGCTTTCCATCGTGCCGCCGGTGACGGATGCGCAGGGGCCGATCTCCTCCAGCCGCATCCGCCGGTTGCTGCAGGATGGCTACCCCGAGCGCGCGGCGGTGCTGCTGGGGCGGCCCTGTTCCATCCGCGGCGAGGTGGAGCATGGCGATGCGCGGGGGCGCACCATCGGCTTTCCCACCGCCAATATCGCGCTCGGGCGGCATCTTGAGCCGCAGCGCGGGGTTTATGCCGTCACCGCGCGGATCAACGGCAAGCAGGTGAAGGGGGTGGCCAATATCGGGCTGCGCCCCACCGTGGGCGGCACCCAATCCCGGCTGGAGGCGTATTTCTTCGATTTCGACGGGGATCTGTACGGGCAGGAACTTTCCGTGCAGCTGCGCCACTTCATACGCGAGGAGCAGAAATTCCCGTCCTTCGAGGCGCTGAAGGCGCAGATCGCCCGTGACGCCGCCGAGGCCCGCCACACGCTTGACGCTTTGCCGGGCGGGGCCGCATAAATGCCCCATGACCGGCCTTTCCGCCCGAATTATACCGCCTGCCCGGGCCTGAAACGGGTTTTTGCGCGCCCGCGCGCCACGCTTCGCACCGTGTCATTTTCCACCGCCTGGTGACCTTTTCCCATGACTGAAACGCTGACCGATTATAAATCCACCGTGTTCCTGCCGCGCACGGACTTCCCCATGCGCGGGGAGCTGCCCAAGCGCGAGCCGGAGATGCTGCGCCGCTGGGCGGAGATGGACCTCTGGGCCCGCCTGCGCGAAGCCGCCAAGGGCAAGCGGCCCTTCGTGCTGCATGACGGCCCGCCTTACGCCAACGGCAACCTGCATATCGGCCACGCGCTGAACAAGATTCACAAGGACGTCATCAACCGCGCCCAGTCCATGGCCGGGCGCGATGCGGACTACATTCCGGGCTGGGACTGCCACGGCCTGCCGATCGAATGGAAGGTCGAGGAGAAATACCGGGCCAAGAAGCTCGATAAGGACCAGGTGCCGGTGCTGGAGTTCCGCAAGGAATGCCGGGAGTACGCGCAGCATTGGCTGGAGGTGCAGTCGGCAGAGTTCCAGCGCCTGGGCGTGGCCGGGGACTGGGCGAAGCGCTACGCGACCATGGATTTTGCCTCCGAGGCGGCGATTGCCGGGGAGATCGGCAAGTTCCTGCTCAATGGCGCGCTGTACCGGGGCCTGCGCCCGGTGATGTGGAGCCCGGTGGAGAAGACCGCGCTCGCCGAGGCCGAGGTCGAGTATTACGACAAGAAGGATACGGCGATTTATGTGCGCTTTCCCGCCGCCGAGGTGGAAGGGGAATTCGCGGGTGCTTCCATCGTTATCTGGACGACCACGCCCTGGACCATTCCGGGCAATCGCGGCCTCGCGGCGGGGCATGAGCTGGAATATGCCATCGTCACCGTGGATGGGGTGGCGGAGGGCAGCCTCGCCGTTCCGGGTGAGCGGCTGATTGTCGGCACGGCGTTGCTGGAGGGCTTCGCCAAGGAAGTCGGCATCAGCGCCTACAGCATCGGCCGGCGTTTCAAGGGCCAGGCGCTGGAGGGCAAGCGCTTCCACCACCCGCTGGCCAAGGCCGATGCGGGGTATGATTTCACCGTGCCGGTGATGCTGGGCGAGTTCGTGACCATGGAGGCCGGCACCGGCATCGTGCATATGGCGCCGGGCCATGGCGAGGACGATTTCGCGCTCTGCAAGGCCAATGGCATCGCCGTGCCGGATACGGTGGCCGATGACGGGACCTATTACGCCTCCGTGCCGCTCTTCGCCGGGTTGCATGTGTACAAGGCGGCGGACCCGGTTTGCGCGGCGCTGACGCAGGGGGGCAACCTCGTGCATCGCAACGAGTTCATGCACTCCTACCCGCATAGCTGGCGCAGCAAGGCGCCGCTGATCTACCGCGCCACGGCGCAATGGTTCATCCGCATGGATGGGAGCGAAAATATTCGCGAGAAGGCGCTGGCCGCCATCGATGAGACGCGCTTCGTGCCTGAGATCGGCCGCAACCGCATCCGCTCCATGGTCGAGACGCGGCCGGATTGGTGCATCTCGCGCCAGCGCGCCTGGGGCGTGCCGATTGCCATCTTCGTCGACAAGCGCACCCACGAGCCCCTGCGCGATGCGGCGGTGGTGGAGCGGGTGGTGAAACTCTTCACCGCGGAAGGCGCGGACGCCTGGTATGCCCGCCCGGCCTCCGACTTCCTGGGCCCCGACCGCAACCCGGCGGATTACGAGCAGATTTTCGACGTGGTCGATGTCTGGTTCGAATCCGGCTCCACCCATGCCTTCGTGCTGGAGGCGCGGGGCATGCAATGGCCGGCGGATGTGTATCTGGAAGGCTCGGACCAGCATCGCGGCTGGTTCCAATCCTCGCTGCTGGAAGCCGTTGGCACGCGTGGCGTGGCGCCCTTCAAGGCGATCGTGACGGATGGCTTCGTGCTCGACGAGCAGGGGCGGAAAATGTCCAAATCGCTCGGCAACGTCACCGCCCCGCAGGAGGTGAACGACAAATACGGCGCCGATATTCTGCGCCTCTGGGTGCTGAACTCGGATATTTCCGAGGATCTGCGCATCGGGCAGGAAATCCTGAAGCAGCAGGCGGAATTGTACCGGCGTTTGCGCAACTCGCTGCGCTGGATTCTCGGCTCGCTGGATGGGTTTACCGAGGCGGAGCGGGTGGAACCGGAAAGCTTCCCCGATCTGGAGAAATTCCTGCTCCACCGGCTGTGGGAGCTGAACGCCAGGCTGCAAAACGCGGTGCAGGGGCATGACTGGACGGGTGTCTACCCCGCCATCCATCATTTCTGCGCCACCGATCTCTCGGCCTTCTATTTCGACATCCGCAAGGACAGCCTGTATTGCGACGCGCCCTCCTCGGCCACGCGCAAAGCCTGCCGCAGCTTCCTGGATATTTTGCTCCGCTGCCTGACCACCTGGCTGGCGCCGGCTCTGCCCTTCACGGCGGAGGAGGCCTGGATGGCGCGCTATGGCGCGCAGGCCTCCGTGCATCTGGAGCCGTTTGAGCCGGTGCCCGATGCGTGGCGCAATGACGCGCTGGCCGAGCGCTTCGCGCAGATCCGCGCCCAGCGTGCGGATGTGACCGGGGCGATCGAGAAGATGCGGGTGGAGAAGAAGATCGGCTCCTCCCTCCAGGCCCAGGCCGTGCTGTCGGATGCCGCCCGGGCGCTGTCTGGCGATGCCGGGCTCTGGGCGGAAATCTGCATCACCTCCAGCGCCGTGTTCGGCGTGGAAAACGGCGCGGATGTGGCCCCTGGCCAGAAATGCGAGCGCTGCTGGAAGGTGCTGCCGGAGGTGGGGGCGGACCAGAACCATCCCACCCTTTGCCGGCGCTGCTGTGAGGCCGTGGCGGAGATCGGCTGATGCGCTTTGTCACCGGCCTGCTGGTGGCCATCCTGGTGCTGGTGGCGGACCAGGCTAGCAAATATGCGGTGCTGCATGGGCTGCATCTGCAGGATGGCCATGTCTTCTCGCC
>DATJXU010000124.1:0-3873 GCA_035499915.1 Acidocella sp. | reverse complement strand
CGGACATCGCCCGCCTGCAGCCGTTGTTCGATGCCATCGGCCAGCGTACGTTCGTGGTCAGCGAAACGCCCTCACGGGCGAATCTCGTGAAGCTGAGCGGCAATTTTCTTATTGCCTCGGTGATCGAATCGCTGGGCGAGGCGCTCGCGCTGGTGGGCAAGGGCGGGGTGGACCAGAAGGCCTATCTGGAGCTTCTTACCTCCACCCTGTTTAACGCGCCGGTTTACAAAACCTATGGAAATTTGCTGGTGGAACAGACATTCGAGCCCGCCGGGTTCGCCGCGTCGCTGGGGCAGAAGGATATCCGCCTCGTGCTCGCCGCCGGTGAGGCGCTGAACGTGCCGCTGCCTCTGGCCAGCCTGCTGCGGGACCGTTTTCTGGCGCTGATGGCCCAGGGCGGGGAGAATCTGGACTGGTCCGCGATCGGCCATCTGGCCGCCAAGGATTCCGGCCAGTAACAAGCCACCCTTGAACTGGCGGCCAGGCATGGCTTAAAGGGAATTCACGGGGATGGAGTCCCCCAAAACCGCTCCTTCGGGGAGCTGATGACTCCTGCAGGCGTTATGCACTGCGGGAGTCGTCTGCTTCGGCCCCGCACAGATGGAAGGAGAGTGGTTGAATGCTTCAAACCTTGCTTGTCGCGCTTGGCGGCGCCATCGGCAGTGTCGGGCGCTACTGGTTTGCCATCGCCGCGGCCTCCATCAGCCGCAACCTGCCCCTGGGCACCATCATCATCAACATCATCGGCTCCTTCGCCATCGGCTTCTTCGGCTCGCTGACGCTGAGCCATGGCAAATTTCCGGCGCCTGAACCGGCCCGTATCTTCTTCATGGTCGGCATTTGCGGCGGCTTTACCACCTTCTCCTCCTTCAGCCTGCAAACGCTGGACCTGCTGCGCGGCGGCGCGGTGGGGCGGGCGATGCTGAATATCGGCGTCTCCGTCCTGTTCTGCCTGCTGGCCGTGGCGGCGGGCTATGCGCTGGGTTCGCAGCTTGGCGGTGCGGCCACCCAGCTCAGCCAGAGCGTGATCGAAGAAGAAGCCTCGTAAGGAGACGCTGGGCATGACCCGCATCCTGGCCCTGCTCACCAGCCCGCTTACGGCGGGGGCTGTGCTCTCGGCAACCGCCGGCTTCACCGCCCAGACCGGCCCGGCGGAGATCGCGCTGATCTATCCCCGCCCGGAGATCGATCCTGACTTCATGCCGACCGAGGATGTCTATACCGAGGCGCAGCGCACGGCCTTCGAGGCGTCGCAGGACCATCTCGTGAACCTCCTCGCCCATGAGGCCGCGCCCTGGGCCAAGGCCGGGCTGGCGCCTTTGAGACAGGTCAGGGGCAAGGTGAGCGCCATCGCCGCCAAGGCCGCCGCTTCAGCTGACATCGTGATCATCGGCGCGCCGCATGGCGATCTGGAAGCCAGGGCGATCCTGGAAACCTTGCTGTTCGAGGCCAAGAAGCCGGTGCTGCTGGTGCCGCGCACCATGCCGCGAAGCTTCGGCCAGAGCATCGCCATAGCCTGGGAGGCCGGCTGCCCCGCCGCCAACCGGGCCATCGAGTCCGTGGGCAATCTGCTTTCGGCGGCAAAGCACACGGTCATCCTGATCGGCGATGAGGGCGCGCCCTCTGCGCCACCGCCGGAAGAGCTGCTGCACAAGCTGGAAGCCGCCGGAAAGCCTGCGCAGATCCGGCATTTCCCCGCGGCCGGGCGGCATATCGGCGATGCGCTGTTGAACGAAGCGCGCGCGGCCGGGGCGGATCTTCTGGTCATGGGCGCCTTCAGCCATGGCTGGTTGCGGGAATTCTGTTTCGGCGGCGCCACCATCGAAATTCTGAAGGATCTAAACCTGCCGGTGCTGATGCAACACTAACGGTTTTCTGAGGATTCACAGCGGGTTTTGGTGTCATAACCCGCCCCGCCCGGCTATCGTGACCCACATGAATGACTTCCTGACCCCGATGATCGATTTGATGATCGTCGCCATTGCCGTTGCGCTCATCGCCCACCGCCTGCGCCTGCCTTACACTGTCGGCCTCGTCGTCGCGGGCATCGGACTGGCGCTCAGCCCCATTCATCTCGGTTTGGTGCTGACCCAGAACGTCATTTTTGAAATCATCCTGCCGCCCTTGCTGTTTGAGGCGGCGATCAACATCCAGTGGAAGGATCTGCGGCAGGACGCGCTGCCCATCCTCACCCTTGCCATCGCCGGCACGATGATCGCATCGGCCTTCGTGACCCTGGCATTCCATTACGCGCTGGGCTGGCCCCTCAAACCGGCCCTGATGTTCGGCGTGCTGATCGCCGCCACAGATCCTGTCGCGGTGATCGCGATGTTCAAGGATAACGGCGTGCATGGCCGGCTGCGCCTGCTGGTGGAAAGCGAGAGCCTGCTGAATGACGGCGTGGCGGCGGTGCTGTTCGCGCTGGTTCTGGCGTGGGCGCAGGCCTCCGGCCAGGCGCATGTCAATTCAGGCCAGATCGCCGGCTTGCTCGCGGTTACGGTGGGTGGTGGTATCGTCGCGGGGGCGGTCTGTACGGGGCTGGCGATGATGCTGGTGCGGCGCACGGCGGACCATCTGGTGGAAAGCACGGTCACCACCATCCTGGCTTACGGCTCCTTTTTACTGGCGGAACGTTTCAACTGCTCGGGCGTTCTGGCCACCGTCACCGCCGGGCTGCTGATGGGCAATCTCGGCCTGGCCCCCGCCAGCAAATTTGGCAACTCCATTACCGACAAAGGGCGCGAATTCACCCTGGCGCTGTGGGACTTCCTGGCCTTCATCGCCAATTCCTTCGTGTTCCTGCTGATCGGCATCACCGTGGCGGGAATCCCGTTCCAGGAACTGGGCAGCAGGGCGCTGAGCTTTGATGTTATCGTGGTGCTGATCAGCCGGGCGCTTACGGTCTATCCGCTCGCAGCGCTGTTTTGCCGCTCACCCTGGCGCATTTCAGTCAGGTTCCAGCATGTGCTCTGGTGGGGGGGCTTGCGCGGCGCGCTGGGGCTGGCCCTGGCGCTCTCCCTGCCGCAGGAGTTGCAGCTGCGCAACCAGGTGTTGATCGCGACCTTCGGCGTCGTGGTGTTCTCGGTGGTGGTGCAGGGGCTCACCATGCCCCTGCTGCTGCGCGGCCTGGGCATTACCACAGGCCGCTGAGCCTGTTTTACCGGGCCGCTTCCAGCGCCTGCTCCAAATCCTCCAGAATATCTTCAATATGCTCGATGCCGATGGAGAGCCGCACATAGCCCGGTGTCACGCCGGTGGCGTCCTGCTCGGCGGGGCTGAGCTGGCTATGGGTGGTGCTGGCCGGGTGAATGGCGAGCGAGCGTGCATCGCCGATATTCGCCACGTGATAGAAGAGTTTCAGCGCCGAGATGAAGCGCTTGCCCGCCTCCGCCCCGCCCGCCAGCTCAAACCCCACCAGCCCGCCATAGCCGCCGCGCAGATATTTATCCGCCAGCGCCCAATCCGCCCCCTTGGCAAGGCCGGGATAAATCACCTTGGTCACCTCGCCGCGCCTTGTCAGGTAATTGGCCACCTCATAGGCGTTCTCCGAATGCCGGGCGATGCGCAAAGGCAGCGTCTCCAGCCCCTGGAGAAGCTGAAAGGCGTTGAAAGGTGAAAGGGCCGCGCCCAGGTCGCGCAGCAGCACCACCCGCGCGCGAATAATATACGCAATCGGCCCCAGCGGCTTCACCGCGTCCGCCCATACCGCGCCATGGTAGCTCGGGTCCGGCGTGTTCAGCAGCGGTTGCCGCTCCGGCCATGCCGCCCAGTCGAAATTCCCGCCATCGATAATGGCCCCGCCGATGGAAGTGCCATGCCCGCCAATATATTTGGTAGTGGAATAAACCACCACGGCCGCCCCATGCTCAAACG
>DATJXU010000123.1:0-2295 GCA_035499915.1 Acidocella sp. | reverse complement strand
GCGGACGAAATCTTGCCCGATGGCGCGGGCCCAGATCAAGTCCAGGCTGCAGGCCAATACCTGGGCGACGAGCGCAATGGCCGAGCCGTAAACCGGGCCGAAGGCGTAGCCGGCAGCAAAGGCCGGGATCTGCCGCGGCAGGCCGATGGCGGTGAGGAAAGTGGCCAGCAGCAGAAACAAGCTTTGCCCGCGCAAGCCGCCCTGGGCCAGGGTGCTGGTCAGCTCCGTCTGCGCCGCGCCATTGCCCAGAAGCGGCAGCGCCGCGGCAATGGCGATCAACCCGCCAGCCATCAATGCTGGTTTCAGCGCCTTGGCGGCAACGGCGGCGGTGGCGGCGCGGGGCTGGCTCATTCGCGGTGTTCGATCTGCGGCACCTTCCAGCGCCGCTGCAGCCAGGCGACGCCGAAAAGATCGACAATGCCGACCTTCAGGCGCTGCCAATTATTGTAATGCGAGGCGCCGTGCGCGCGCGCATGGTGGCGCACCGGCACGGAGACCACGTGTCCGCCTGCGCGGATAAACAAGGCAGGCAGGAAGCGGTGGATATGGTTGAAATGCGGAAGCTCCAAGAATGCCTGGCGGCGGAATAGTTTCAATCCGCAGCCGGTGTCGGGCGTGGCATCCTGCAGCAAATACGAGCGCACCCGGTTGGCGATCCTCGAACCCACGCGTTTGGAACTGCTGTCCTGGCGGGAGACGCGGTGCCCCGCGATCAGCACCGGCAGCGGGCCGCGCGTTTCGGCGTCGCGCGCCGCGGCAAGCATGGCGGGGATGTCGGCGGGGTCGTTTTGCCCGTCGCCGTCGAGCGTGGCGATATAGACGCCCCGCGCGGCCTTCACGCCGGTGATCACCGCGGCGCTCTGACCGCAGCTCTGCTTGTGCCGCACGCGGATCAGCGTAGGCACCGTGGCGGCGAGTTCGGCGAGGATCTTCGGCGTCGCGTCGGAGCTGCCGTCATCGACATAGACGATCTCGTGTTCCACCCCGGCGAGCGCGGCGCCAATGGCGGAGATCAGCGGCTTGAGGTTCGGCGCCTCGTTATGCACAGGCACCACCACCGAGATCAGCGGGGCTCCGGCATCGGGCTCGGCCTGGGTCTGGAATCGGGTCTCGATATTCATGTTGTTATTCAGCCGCGTCATTAAGGCGTATCTGTGGCCCAAATCCGTCCAGTAAAAGATGTTGTCCGCCAAAACCCCCTGGTTTTAGTAAAAATTTGTAATCGCCGGAGCTGAGCCAGGGAAGCTCCTCCCACTCGCCCCCGACGGTGAGCATTCTGGTGCCCAAACGGTGCAGGATGATGGAGGCGGTGTCGTTGCCGGTGATGGCGAAATGCCGGAGGTTCTGCGCGGCCAGACTGGCGGCGATCTCCGCCAGCGCGTCCGCCGCCAGGGTCGTTGCCGGGCCGCGCATGTCGGGCGGGGCGGAGGTGGAGATGATAAAGTTCCGCTCCTGCGCCGCAGCCCAGGTCAGCGCGCCCTCGATATCCGGGGCTTGTGGGTCGATCTGGCGCAGCGGAAGTTTCTCGCGCGCGGTGGCGAGCTGGAACAGCGTCTGCCGGTCCAGCGCGCCGGAGAGAATGGCCACCCGGCCGCCGGGCGGTTCGGGCAAAGCCAAAGGCGGGGCCAGGTTTGCCGCCCAGGCAGGGCCGCCGGTGCAAAGCTGCGCCGCGAGCACGGGGGCGAGGGCGGCGCATTGGGCTTCATCCACCGCGTCCAGCAGCGCCAGGGAAGCACCCTGCTCGCGCGTGGCGCTGATGCGCCGGGCCAGCACGGTGCCGCCTGCCTCCACGGCCTCGTAGGGGATGATCATGGGGCGGCCGGAAAGATGCGGCGTCAGGGTCCGGCGCAGATCAGCGATCAGCTGGCCATCCTGGAACAGATGGCCCTGATACACGAAGCGGCCAAGGCCGGGCTCGGCCACGCAGGCGAGCATGAAGCCAGTGCCGGAGTGTTCGGTGATCTCGTCCAGCGCCAGAGCGAGCGGCTCTATATCGGGGAAGACGGCCTGGTTGCCGAAGCTGAAGAAGTACCGCGAGGCGGGGGTAAGGGCGCCGCGCGCCTCCTGCGGGGTGAGGGTGAGGCCGGCGGGGGCGATAATGTCCGCGTCCGCCGTCGGGCCGAGGGCGAGCCGCGTGCCGGGGCCGGACGCCTGGCCGAGTGCCACCGCATCCCACAGCGTGAAACCCATCCCCCGCATGCTCATGGAGCGGGGGCTGTCATGGTTCGGTCATCGAACATGGCAGCTTCATGCCATGTTCCCGCGCCCACGGCCAGATAGGCTGGGCGCGTGCCA
>DATJXU010000122.1:0-2512 GCA_035499915.1 Acidocella sp. | reverse complement strand
ATATACGGAATAGCTGATGCGGGCGAAGAATTTGAATCCGGAAACATTCCAGATTTTCCAGTGCTGTTTAACGAAGGGCACGAAGAAGATCAGCGCGGCGCAACTCCAGGAGTCGAGGACCATGCAAAATGTCGCGCTTGGATGCGGGGATGGGAAGAGTTGAAAGCCGACGAAAATATTGCAGAAGATCGTGGCGGCCATGATGGCGAGCAATGCGTAGAAGGTGCTGTTAGAGATGTCGCGTTTTTCGTGGCGGTAGCAGAGTAGACCGGTGACGCAGCAGAGGAGCATCGAGACGCGGCCCATGGGTATGTGGTGGCCAAGGCTACAGGCGATATCAGCCAGAACGGAGATGACTACAGAGGCGCTTACGAGCAATTTGGCGTTTTTGTTGAGGGAGACAATGAATAGGCAGGAAAGGGTGATGTACCAAATCATTTCGAGGGAGAGGGTCCAAGAGCCGCCGACGAAGCTGATTTGCTTCAGGTATTCCTGAACGAAGAAAAGATGGGCGGCGAAGTTGATCGAGAAGCCATTGAGGGAATGGATGCCCACGCCAGCATGCAGGACGAATGTGATGAAGTAGATGAACAGATATAGCGGGTAGATACGGCAGGCGCGATGCAGCCAGAAGAGTCGAAAATTCGCAGTTTTTTCTAGACTTAACGGGATGACGAAGCCGGAAACGAGAAAGAAGGCAACGACGCCAGTCTCACCCAGTTCGAGCCAAGTGGGAATGAAGTTGGTGAGTTTGGTATGGTGGTGAAAATCACCCAGCAAACCGCTTTCGTTTAAAGAATGTTGCAACATGACAGAACAAGCGGCGATGCCACGGACCGCATCGATAAAGCCGTAATGGTGCTTCAGGCTCATTGCTTCTCTCGGTTAAATCTATTTTACATGCTGCCTATCGTATCAAATCCGCCACGTCAAATATGTTGCGAAACCGGAATAATAGTCGGACAGCAAGGTCCGCTGAATTCATTCTCACTTTCCAGGTGGGGCTTTCGCAATACGGCTTTGACGTTTATGCCGAGAGCGGTGTTTCCGGGTTCGGCCGGTAGGCTGTTGTTTCATTAAATATCAACCGCAAATCAAACGAATGCGCTTAATAGGTGGTCGCGGAACGATTTGTCCAAAATCGAACTTTAACAAAATCAGCGGCTATCAGAAGCATTTGTTTGTACGTTGGAACTGTTTAGCCGGATATATATCCTCTCCGCAATAAAATTGTCATAAAATCCCGTATTAAGCAACTGGCCGATGTTCAGGCTGGTGGAGGGAGCTAACCTGCCGGCGCAGTGGCGGGCTTAGCCGCCTTTTTCAGCACCGCGTTGCTCACCACCTGCTGAATCCCGCTCGCGGCCTCGCTGGCGGCGGCGGCGGCGACATCGCCCCAGTATGGCGTGATGTCAGCCGGGTTGAGGTCGTGGATCTGCGTCACCTGCCCGGCGACTCGGCCATTGCCGTCGCGCACCACCCAGTCCAGCTCCACCAGCACCTGCCCGCCCGCATCGGGCTTGCTCTTCACTGTGCAGGTGACGGTGAAATCCGCGTTCTTCGCGTCATCGGTCAGCACGCCATCCGGTCCGGGCAGGCTGCGCTTCAGGTTCAGCGGCAGGGAGGTGTCGCCATCGCCAGGCGCGCCATTCACCGTGCCAACGAAAATCCGGGGCGGCCGGTTCTCCAGCGAATCCGGGTTGCTCTGCTGGATCTGCGCGTTGACCGCCGCCAGCATCTTGGAGAGGGGCGCGGCATCCGCCGCCGCCGCCGCGCTCAACGCCGTGGCATCTCCGCTCTTCCAGGCCTGGGCTGGCACGGGCGCGCCGTCCTGGTGACCGTATTCCTTGCCGTCGGGGCCGGTGATGGCGTAGCTGGGCGTCACCGTATCGCCGTTCTGCTTGGCGCTGATGGCAAGACGCCAGCTCCGCTTGCCTCCCGCGCCAGCCACGGTGGGCACGTCGTAATTCACCAGCGTCGTAGCCAGATCGCCCGCGTAAACCGCGGCGGAGTTGTCATCGAGCAGCGCAGCCTTTGGCGCAGGCACCATCAGCACCGGGGCAGGGGGGATGGCGAGCTTCGCCGCCACCGGGCCGGGGTTGCCGTAGAACGGCTCGGGCAGCGTGCCGCAGGCGGCGAGCAGCAGCGGCAGGAGCAGGGCGGCGCGCTTCATGCGCGGATGACCGAGATCTGGTGCCCTGTCGCCGCCTCTCCGCGCAGCGTCTTGCGCCGGTAGGAGAAGAATTGCTGCTCCTGGGCGCAGGTATCCAAGCCGAGCGCCTCTGCTTTCGCGCCCGCGGCGTGCAGACGCGCGGCGCAGTAGCCCGGCAGGTCGAACCACCAATGCCCGGGGCGCCCGGCGGTGAAGAATCGCGCATCCGCCGCATGGCGTGCCAGCACGGCATCGCGCATGTCCGCGCCCACCTCGTAGCTCGCCTGGCCGATGCAGGGGCCGATCACGGCATGGATATCCCGCGCGCCGAGGTCGCGCATCGCCGTCGCCGTGGCCTCC
>DATJXU010000121.1:0-13760 GCA_035499915.1 Acidocella sp. | reverse complement strand
CCGCAGGCCGACGCCCATCATGCGGCAGAGGCGCACGCAAAACAAATGGAAGTCGGTAAAATAAGCGGGGGAGTCAAGGTCCGAGAGCAGACGCATGGCCGCCAGAAGCTCCGGATCGGTCATCAGCGGCAGATCGATCAGCTCCTCGATCGGACGCTTCTCCAGATCGGGCCAGACCGCCTCGTATTCGGCCTGGACCTGCTCCCAGGTCGGGTGAGCCGGAATGTCGATGTCGAACAGACGCAGGCATGTGAGCGCGCTGTCGACGGCTTGCGGGTTTTCCGATTTCACGACATGCAGCCGGACCTTGAGCTGATAGACGGCCGCCTGGTCGACTTTCGACCTCCCGCGCGGCAGCAACGCCGCGATCAGCTGTTCGGCTTTGTCGAAGTCACCCGTCAGATACGCGCACTCCGCGCATTCCAGCCATAGGCTGAACGCCAATTCGTACCGGCTGCTCCAGTCGCTTTCTTCGAGCAACGCCATGCCCGCCGAAAAATACACGCCCGCCGACGCATAGGCCGCCGACGCCTTGGCCTTTCGTCCGGCCCGCAGGTCTATGGCCGCCACCTGCACTCTCTCGTCCCGGTCAAGCAGCAGTGCAGCCCCCCGGCCGAACTGGTTTGCGACCTCGAAGAGACGTTCGGCGAGCTCGTTCGCCGTCAGGCTCGCCAGCAGCACACGGCCAATGCGCAAATGGACTTCAGCCCGATGCGCTTCGGGAATAAGGGAATAGGCCGCCTGCTGTATCCGGTCGTGCAGGAATTCATAGGCGCCTTCCCGCTGAACGATAAGCTCGGCCTGGACGGCTTCCCAGAGGGAAGCGCGCATCGCCTGTTCTGTTTCCCCGTGAACCAGCGTCAGGGTCGCGATCTCAGCGACATTGCCGAGGCAGGCGAGCTGTTTCAGGGCGTCCTGGGCCGGGGCGGAGAGCCGCTTCAGCTTGCCCACCATGAGGTCCACCACGTTGTCGGCATAGCTCTTGGCGCGGATGCGATCCATGTCCCATTGCCAGACGCGCGCAGCCGGGTTGAAGGAGAGCAGCCCCTCCTCCGCCAGCGCGGTGAAAAACTGGATCGCAAAGAACGGATTGCCGCCGGTCTTCTCGTGCACCAGTTGCGCCAGGGGCTTGGCGCGCTCCGGCGCGCAATGCAGGGCATCGGCCACGAGCCGGCCGATATCGTCCAGCCCGAGGGGGGCCAGAACAATCTCCTGCACCCGTGCACCGGCCTTGCGGATCGCCTCCAGCGTGCGCGTCAGCGGGTGCGCGGGACCGACCTCATTGTCCCGGTAGGCGCCAACCAGCAACAAATGCCGCACCTCGGCATGCGTGGCCAGATGCTCGATGAGGTCGAGAGTCGCGGTATCCAGCCATTGCAAATCATCGAGAAATAGCGCGAGCGGGTGCTCAGCTTGCGCGAAGACGCCGAGGAAGCGCCGGAAAACCATTTGGAAGCGGTTCTGCGCGTCCTGCGGCGGCAGCTCCGCAACCGGCTGCTGCTTGCCGATCACGAGTTCGAGTTCGGGGATGAGATCGATAATTAGCTGGCCATTCGGGCCCAGCGCCGTACTCAAAGCCTCCCGCCATCGGCAAAGCTCCGCCTCGCTCTGGACCAGCAATAGACGCACGAGGCTCTGAAACGCCTGCGCCAGGGTCGTGTAGGGGATGTCGCGCTTGTACTGGTCGAATTTGCCGGACGCGAAGAGGCCGCGGGGGGGCACCAGCACCTTGTGCAACTCGTTGACAACCGAGGACTTGCCGATGCCCGAATAGCCGGAGACGAATACGAGTTCCGTGGCGCCATCGGACAGGACCCGGCCGAACGCCGCGAGCAGGGCGTCGATCTCGCGCTCCCGGCCGTAAAGCGTCTCCGGGATCAGCAGCCGGTCCGATACATCCTGCGCGCCCAGCGGGAACGGGGCGATGCAGCCCTGCGAGTCCCATGCTGCGAGGCACCGCCGCAAATCTGCCTCGAGTCCCGCGGCGGTCTGGTAGCGCTCCTCGGCGGTCTTCGCGAGCAGCTTCATAACGATCGCCGCCACCGCCCCGGGAACCGCGGCCCGCTCGCCAATCGGGACCGGCTGGCGCGCGATATGGCAATGGACCCACTCCATTGGATTTGCCGCCGTGAAAGGTAGCGCGCCGGTCAGCATTTGGTAGAACGTGACGCCTAGCGCGTAAAGATCGCTACGGGCATCGATCGACCGGTTCATCCGGCCGGTCTGCTCGGGCGCCATATAGGCGAGCGTGCCGGCAACCACCTCAGGAGGCGCTGGTGCCTGACGCTCACGCGGCAGGCGCGAAGCCAAGCCAAAGCCGGTCAACCTGACCTGACCGGCTTCATCGACCAGAACATGGGACGGCTTGATATCCTTATGGATGAGGCCCCGCTGGTGAACCCCTCCCAGGGCGACCGCCATGTGAATGGCGAGACGGAGGAAGCGTCCAATCTCGAAAGGAATACCGATCATCCGCTCGAGAAACTGGCCGCCCGGATCCTCGAGCAACAGCAACATCCGTCCGCCCTCGTGCCTGAGCTCGAGAGGCCACGCTGCCCAAGTGGAATCGAGTTCGTCGCGCAGAGCGAATTCCTGCTCCAACTGCTTTACAATGGAAGCTGAGGGATGGTCGTGAACTGGCGTGACAACGAGCACCGCCGCCGGACCACCGTCGGGCCAACAACGCGTGAACCGCACTTCACCATCCTCCCAAAGATTTTCGATGACACGAAGAATGGGAAGCACCGGCGGAACTGGTTCGGCAGCCGTCTTAGTCACACGCTAATTTTACGCCGGCATGGCAAGAACAGCCATAAATTTCGCCTTCACGCAGAGCGTCAATTTTTCAAATGGCGGCAGCCAAGCTGCCTGATCGTGATTTGTTCTTGAGTTCGGCAAAACTTGGTTACGGGGGCACGAAGCCACTTATACCGAACTCGTGTTGACGCCCTCACACTGCGGTAGCAGGGGATCGCCCTTACAGCTAAACCAAAATCAAAATGAATTCAAAGAATAAACTGTTTTTAAATCATTTGACTATGGGCCCTTCGAAGGGGGCGGCATCGCCTGCATTCCGGTGCCAACTGGTTTTTGTTAGGGCTCGGGCAGCTGCGCGCCGACGGCCAGGATTTGCCGCAATTGGTCTGGCCGGCCTTTGGCCATGATGTCGGCCAAGCTGTATTTCTCCAGAGATGTGAAGAAGCTTTCAACAGCGTCTCTGAAAACACACACCATCCCGCAGGCTGGCGCCAAAGCGCACTCGCCGCAGCCCACGAGATCGACCTTGCCTTCCGTATGGCGCACCAATTGGCCGATATTGATCTGGTCCGCGGCCCGCGCCAGGCGCAGGCCGCCGCCACGGCCACGCAGGCTCTGCACATAACCCGAGCCAGCCAGATCACTCGCGACCTTCATCAGATGGTTCTGCGAGATGCCGTAAGACCCGGCGATCTCGCCGATGGAGCACAGCCGGCCTTCATGCGCCGCCAAGTAGAGCATCATCCGTATTGCGAAGTCAGTGTAGCGCGTCAGCCGCATTGCCGACATCCATAGATGCATCTTACTTGCATGTTTTTCCTTTGCGCCTTAAACAGGCATCACGGATACATCTTTTAGAGTCGAATGTCATGCAGATTGCTGACGGTCTCGACGAGCCCCGCCTCACCCGGCTCGTCAGCCATTTTTATGCTCAAGCGCGCGCCGACGCGCTGCTCGGCCCGTTATTCAACAGCGCCATCAGTGACTGGCCCCATCATCTGGGCAAGCTGGCGGCTTTTTGGTCCTCGGTGATGCTGACTTCCGGCCGGTACAAAGGCCAGCCTTTGCCCGCCCATCTGCGCCATCAGGCGGAGATCACGCCGGACATGTTCGATCGTTGGCTGGCCTTGTGGGAAGACAGCGCAGTGCAGTGCCTGCCGCCGCAGGCCGCTGCAGCGGTCATCGCCAGGGCCCACCGCATTGCCGACAGCTTGCAAATGGCGCTGTTCCAGCGCCTGCCGCCGCCCTTGGCCGCCCCCCGCTTGGCTTGTGTGCATACCAGCCCCTAGCCCGGTTTTCTTCCCTATTTTAACGCCGCCGACCTGGATACCGTGAGCTTGTATGCCCGGCCGCACCTGTCTTTGCCCCCCAAAGGAATTTCCCTCATGCTTACAGCCGACCAGACCGCCATCATCAAGGCCACCATTCCCATTCTGGAAACCGGCGGCGAGGCGCTGACCACGCATTTCTACAAGATCATGCTGGGCGAGTACCCGCAGGTGCGGCCGCTGTTCAACCAGGCGAACCAGGCCAGCGGCGCCCAGCCGCGCGCCCTGGCCAATAGCGTGCTGATCTACGCCAAGAACATCGACCGGCTGCAGGAGCTTGGGCCCCTGGCGGCGCAGATCGTCAACAAGCACGTCGCTCTGCAGGTATTGCCGGAGCATTATCCCATCGTCGGTGCCTGCCTGCTGCGCGCGATCCGCGAGGTGTTGGGAGCAGATATTGCCACGGATGCGGTGATCGACGCTTGGGCGGCGGCCTATCAGCAACTTGCCGACCTGCTGATCGGTGCCGAGATGGCGGTTTATGACAAACTGGCCGACGCCCCTGGCGGCTGGCGCGGCGCGCGCGCCTTTCGCATGGCCCGCAAGGTGGTGGAGAGCGCCGAGATCATCTCCTTTTACCTGGAGCCGGTGGATGGCAAAGCCGTGGTGGATTTTGCACCAGGCCAATATCTCGGGCTGCGCCTCGTCATCGATGGGCAGGAGGTACGCCGCAATTATTCGCTCTCTGCTGCCGCCAACGGCCGCAATTACCGGATCAGCGTGAAGCGTGAGCAGAACGGTCTGGTGTCCAACCATCTGCACGACAGCGTCGATGAAGGCGACGTGCTGGATGTTTTCCCGCCCGCCGGTGAGTTCACCTTGCAGGATGACGCATGCCCGTTGGTGTTGATCAGCGGCGGCGTCGGCATCACGCCAACCCTTGCCATGGCCGAGGCAGCATTGGCCAAAGGCGGGCGAGAGGTGGCCTTCCTGCATTACGCCCGTAACAGCGACGTCCACGCTTTTGCGCCGACGCTGGAAGGCTGGGCCGCACGATATCCGCAATTCCAGAGCTTCGTCGTGTATGAGCAAGGCGAACTGGGCGAAGACAGCAAGGCAGATGCCTTGGGGCGCCCGGCTATCGATCACCTGGAGCGCTGGGTGCCTGCCAACTCCGGCTGCGACGTGTATTTCCTCGGGCCGAAACCGTTCATGGCCTTCATCAAGCGCAGCCTTGCAGCGCTCGGTCTGGCCAGCAGCCGGATGCATTATGAGTTCTTCGGCCCGGCGGAGGCGCTGGACTGAACCGCATCATGCGCCATGCCGCCGCGATCGCGGCGGTATGGCCTTCCGGCCATGGCGGGCTGTGCTTTGGGGCATAAAGAGAGGTGGCCCGCAAAAGCCCGCTGGCGAGCTAACGGATGAGGGGCGAATGGCCAGGACGCAGAATCGCCGAGACGTTATTCTATACTACCGGTTTGGCGCTGATGGCGATCGCGATGCGCGCTGTTGCATTTATCATATGTGGAATCATCTAGTTTTCATCGATGTCCGGAATCTTCATCGCACCTCCTTGCGCCCTGGTGGGATGGATCTATGATCCTGTTACGGCGTTTCCTGCCCCAGCCGCTGCCAACAAGCCACGGCGAACGCCTGCGCGTCAGCATCGGTGCCGTCCTGGGGGTTGCGCTCACCGGCCTCGTCAGCACGGCATGGCTGGGCCCAAATGGCGATCTGCCTCTACTTATCGCCCCCATGGGCGCATCCGCCGTGCTGCTGTTCGGCATGCCGGCAAGTCCGCTGGCGCAGCCCTGGTCGATCATCGCGGGCAATCTTGTCGCGGCGCTGATCGGGGTTAGCGCTGCACAATGGATCGCCTCTCCTCTGATTGCGGCCGCCATAGCGGTTGGCTGCGCGCTGGCGGCGATGTCGATGCTCCGTTGCGTCCACCCGCCAGGCGGCGCCGTTGCCCTTACCGCCGTGCTGGGCGGGCCACATATCGCGGCTTTGGGATACGGGTTTGTGCTGGTTCCGGTTGGCATCAATTCGGTGCTGCTGTCCCTGGTGGCAATCGTTTACAATAACGTCACCGGCCGTTCCTATCCGCACCGTGCGCATGTTCCGGTTCATCCACATCCACCTATCGCGCCGCTCGCCCTCAACCCTGCCGATTTTGATGAAGTGCTGGCGGATTATGGCGAGGGTGTCGACATCAGCCGTGACGATCTGGAAGCATTGTTCCAGGAACTCCTGGGACGTGCACAGCGTCAAAGCATGCAGCGCGGCACACAGTAAATCCGGTCCAACCGAAGCGCCGCGGGAGACAGGTATAAGATCCAGCCCTCGTCCTCTCGGAAAAAAGAGATCGAGGTTGACGGCGCGTGAGCCTCACAAATCGGATTTTAAGTTCGTAAACGCCGCGCAGATACTGCTTGTGAATCAGCACCGAAACGGGCCCCTTGCTTAAACCTAACCAATAGTTTGCAATAAAAGCAAAAAACATAAAGTCGATGGGGTCCCGACAGGCGCTGATCAGGCCCCCCTCGCGAACGAATCAGGAGGTGATCTCGGTGCGCAACAGCGAATGACCCCTGGAGGATGCCAGCCTCGCCACGTAAAACCTGATGCTGGCGGCGCATGCGGACGGGCTAGGCACCTGTTGGACCGGCTTTGCCCAAGCTTGAGCCGGCGCGCCCACGCTGGTTCGGCTGACCGTGTCGCGTCACTTGACGCGCATCAACGTCCGGCGCGGCGCTTTGGTCTAATTAAACAACATGGAACCCGATACATCGGCAGGCATCGTCGTCGCAGTCCGGGGGGCGGTTGTGGATGTGCGTTTCGCGGACGCCCCCCTGCCGCCCGTTTGCAGCGCGCTGAATGTGGTCTGGGACCGCCCCCAGCCTCTGGTGCTGGAAGTCCACAGCCATGGCGAAGACCAGACCGTGCGTGCGATCGCGCTGCAGGATACGGCGGGGTTGGCACGTGGTACCAGCGTGCTTGCCACGGGCGGGCCGGTCGAAGTGCCGGTGGGCGAGGCCGTGCTCGGGCGGCTGGTGGATGTTGTCGGCGCCGTGCGCGACCGTGGCGCGGCGCTGCCGTCCGCCACGCCTCGCCGCGGCATCCACAACCCGCCACCGCCGTTGACCATGGCCAGCGCCAGGGACCATATTTTCGAGACCGGCATCAAGGTGATCGACCTGTTGGCGCCGCTGGCCCAAGGCGGCAAGGCGGCAATGTTCGGCGGTGCCGGTGTCGGCAAGACCGTACTGGTGATGGAGCTGATCCACGCCATGGTGGAAAAATACCAGGGCATCTCGGTGTTCGCCGGTGTTGGCGAGCGCTCGCGCGAAGGCCATGAGTTGCTCACCGACATGCGGCATTCCGGCGTGCTGGCGCGCACCGTACTGGTGTACGGGCAGATGAACGAGCCGCCCGGCGCACGCTGGCGGGTGCCGCTCACGGCGCTGACCATCGCCGAGTATTTCCGCGACAACAAGCACCAGAACGTGCTGCTGCTGATGGATAACATCTTCCGCTTCGTGCAGGCGGGAGCGGAGGTGTCCAGCCTGCTCGGGCAGCTGCCCTCGCGCGTGGGCTACCAACCCACGCTGGCGACGGAGGTTGCCTCGCTACAGGAGCGAATCACCTCGGTGACGGGTGCTGCGGTCACCGCCATCCAGGCGGTGTACGTGCCCGCGGATGATTTCACCGACCCCGCCGTGACGGCCATATCCAGCCATATGGACAACGTGGTGATGCTCTCGCGCGAGTTGGCGGCGCAGGCCTTCTACCCAGCCATCGACCCGCTCGGCTCGTCGTCAGTGCTGCTGGACCCGCTGGTAGTGGGCGAGACGCATTACGTCATCGCCGAGCAGGTGCGCCAGACGCTGGCGCGGTTCACGGAATTGCAGGACATCATCGCCCTGCTCGGCGTGGAGGAGCTTGGCGCCAAAGACCGGCTGGTGGTGGCGCGGGCACGGCGGCTGCAACGCTTCCTCAGCCAGCCTTTCATGGTCACCGAGGCCTTCACCGGCACGGCGGGGCGCAGCGTAAAACTGGCCGACACGCTGGAGGGATGTCGCGCCATTCTGGCTGGCGAGACCGACAGCTGGGCCGAAAGCTCGCTGTACATGGTTGGCGCGTTGGACGAGGCGCGGGCGAAAGAGGGCGCCGCCAAGGCGCGGGCGGGTGGCGCATGAGGCTGCAAATCACCACGCCGCTGGCCGTGCTGGTCGAGGCGGATGATGTGCGGGCACTGCGCGCTGAGGACGCCACGGGGAGCTTCGGCATCCTGCCCGGCCATGCCGACTTCATGACCAGCCTGGCGATTTCCGTGGTGGGCTGGCGGCAGGCGGAGGGTGCTGCGCGGTACTGTGCGGTGCGGGGCGGTATCCTCACCGTCACTGGCGGCCGCGACATCGCCATCGCCACCCGCGAGGGCGTGGTGGGCGATGATTTCGCCACCCTTGACGCCAACGTTCTGGCGCAGTTCCGCAGCGCCATTGACACCGAGCGCGAGGAGCACGCCGAGCAGACGCGCCTGCAACTGAATGCCATCCGCCGGATCATGCTCCATTTGCAGGGCAACCGGCGCACGGGAAGAGTATCGCCATGAGCGGACCGGAAGAACAAGACCCGCTGCTGCGTGGCGTGAAAAAGCGCGGCGAACGCCACCGGCGCTGGCGACGCGAGGGTGAGGCCTCGGTGGCGCTGCGGCTGGCGCAGATCGGCGTGCTTGGCTGGATCATCGTTGTGCCCATGCTGATTGGCCTGTTTCTCGGCCGCTGGCTGGATAGGGTGCTGCACGCGGGCCTGTTCTGCACCGCCCCCCTGCTCATGGTCGGCCTTGGCATCGGCTGCTGGTCGGCATGGAAATGGATGAACAGCTCATGAGCCCGGTGCTGCCCCTCTGCCTGGCCGCGGGGATGCTCCTGGGCCTGCTGTATTTCGCCGGGCTGTGGTGGAATGTCTGCCTGTTGGCGCGCGGCGCCGGACCAGGGCGCATGGCGCTGGTGATGGCGGGGCGGTTCCTGCTGCTGGCCGGGGCGCTGGCACTGGCCAGCCGGGCGGGGGCGCCAGCGTTGCTGGCCTTGGCGGCGGGCGTGTTGCTCGCCCGCCAAATGGCGCTGCGGGTGGCGCGATGATCTCGCCTCTGGCCAATCCGGCGCTGTTCCATCTTGGCCCGTTGCCCATTACCTCCGCCGTGGCGGTGACGTGGCTGATCATGGCCGTGCTCATCCTCGGCGGTGCCTTGCTCACCCGGCGGCTGACGCTCATCCCCAGCACCACGCAGGCGGCACTGGAACTCGTCGTCGAGGCCGTGGACGGCCAGATCCGTGACACCATGCGCGTGGAACCCGCCCCCTACCGGGCCTTCATCGGCACGCTGTTCCTGTTCATCTTCACTGCCAACTGGTCCACGCTGGTGCCCGGCGTGGAACCGCCCACCGCACATCTGGAAACCGACGCGGCGCTGGCCCTGCTGGTGTTTCTCGCGGTCATCTGGTTTGGCATCCGCGCGGGCGGCGTGCGCGGCTACCTCACCAGCTTCGCAGCGCCCAATCCGGTGATGATCCCGCTCAACTTCGTCGAGAGCCTTACCCGCACATTCTCGCTGCTGGTGCGGCTGTTCGGCAACGTGATGAGCGGGGTGTTTGTCATCGGCATCGTGCTGTCCCTGGCCGGGCTGCTGGTGCCAATCCCGCTCATGGCGCTCGACCTGCTCGTCGGTGCGGTGCAGGCTTACATCTTCGCCGTTCTGGCCATGGTGTTCATCGCCCAGGTGGTGAGTGAGACAAAATCTGCCGAACCTCCTTCTGAAAGGACGTCCCCATGAACTGGTTGGCCTTCGCTAGCATTATTTCCGCCGCTTTGGCGGTCTCGTTTGGCGCTGTCGGGCCGGCTTTGGGCGAGGGGCGCGCCGTGGCCGCCGCAATGGATGCCATCGCCCGCCAGCCGGAGGCGGCCAACACCATCTCGCGGACGCTGTTCGTCGGCCTGGCGATGATCGAAACCATGGCAATCTACTGCCTGGTCATTGCGCTGCTGCTGCTGTTCGCCAATCCTCTGCTGAAGTAGCGGCATGACCCTCGACTGGCGCACGCTGCTTCTGCAGACCGTCAATGTCGTCATCCTGATCTGGCTGTTGAAAAAGTTTTTCTGGCAGCCTGTGGCGGGGATGATCGAGCAGCGCCGCGGGGCAGTGCTGACGCAGCTGAACCTGGCCAAGGCGAAGCAGGACGCGGCGACGGCGGCGCTGGCCGGGATTGAGCAGACCCGTGCCGGGTTCGCGCAGGAGCGCGCGGCGGTGCTGGCAGCGGCGCAGGAAGAGGCCGGGCAGTTGCGCGAGGCGGTGCTGAAGAATGCTGCCGAGGCGGCAACGGCACTGGAGGCGGCGGCACAGGCACGGATCGCGGCGGCACAACAGGCCGGCGCGGCCGCCTGGCGGGCGCAGGCGGGCCAGCTCGCCCTCGAGATCGCGGCGCAGCTGGCCGCGCGATTGGATGGTGCGGCGGTGCGGAGCGCTTTTCTCGACGGGTTGGTTAAGGAAATTGAAGCATTGCCGCCCGCGCTGCGGCCGGCGCCCGAAGGCGGGACGCTGGAGCTGTGCAGTGCCACGGCGCTGAGCCCCGAGGAGCAGGAGGCGTGCCGACAGCGCCTTGCCGCCGCCCTGGCGGACGTTTCGGCGCTCAGCTTCACCACCGATCCCGCGCTCATCGCCGGGCTGGAGTTGCACGGCGCCAACCTGCTGGTGCGCAACAGCTGGCGGGCCGATCTCGACCGCATCCAGGCGAGGCTGGGCCATGAGTGAGGAGTGGCTGAACCATGCCCGCGCCCGGCTGCGCGGCACGAAGCTAGGGCCGGTGGCGGAGCAGATTGGCCGCGTGGAGGAGGTGGGCGACGGCATCGCCCGCGTCTCCGGCCTGCCCAATATCCGCCTTGCTGAGCTGGTGCGCTTTGACAAGGGCCCGTTCGGCTTTGTGCAAACGCTCGACCGCGACCATGTGAGCTGCGTGCTGCTCGACACGCCGGACGTGATTGCCGCAAGAGACATTGTGCGCGGCACCGGTGATGTGGTGCGCGTGCCCGTAGGCCCCAACCTGCTGGGACGGATCGTCGATCCGCTGGGGCGACCGCTGGACGGCAAGGGGCCGATCGCGGGCGAGGCGTTTCTGCCCGTCGAGCGCCCCGCGCCGGAGATCATCGACCGCGATCTGGTGACGCAGCCGGTGCAGACCGGGCTACTGGTTGTGGACACGCTGTTCGCGCTGGGGCGCGGCCAGCGCGAGCTGATCATCGGCGACAGGGCCATCGGCAAGACCACCATCGCCATTGACACGATCATCAGCCAGCGGGACAGCGACATCATCTGCGTCTATGTCGCGGTGGGGCAGAAAAGTTCCAGCGTGTGCCGCGCCATAGACGCCATCCATGGGAAGGGTGCGGCGGAACGCAACATCATCGTGGTGGCGGGCGCCGCCGAGCCGCCGGGGCTGCAATGGATCGCCCCTTTCGCCGGCTTCACCATGGCCGAATATTTCCGCGACCGTGGCCAGCACGCGCTGGTGGTGGTGGATGACCTCACCAAGCACGCCGCCACGCACCGCGAAATCGCGCTGCTCACGCGCCAGTCGCCGGGGCGCGAGGCGTATCCGGGCGACGTGTTCTACGTCCATGCCCGGCTGCTGGAGCGCGCGGCGAAACTCGGGCCGGAAAAGGGCGGCGGCTCGCTCACGGCCCTGCCCATCGCCGAGACCGACGCGGGTAATTTAAGCGCCTATATCCCCACCAACCTCATCTCCATCGCCGATGGCCAAATTGTGCTCGATGCCCGGCTGTTTCACGAAGGCCACAAGCCGGCGGTGGATGTGGGGCTGAGCGTGAGCCGGGTGGGCGGCAAGACCCAGGCCCCTGCCCTTCGCGCGGCGGCCGAGACGCTGCATCTGGACTATGCGCAATTTCTGGAGTTGGAAATTTTCACCCGCTTTGGCGGCATGCCGGACACACGGGTGCGCGGACAGCTCACTCGTGGGGCGAGGATTCGCGCCATCCTCAACCAGCCGCAGCATGCGCCTATCCGCCTGGCCGATGAGGTCGCGCTGGTGCTGGCCGTGCAGGGCGGGATTCTGGATGCGCTGCCCCCCGAGACGATCATTGCGTTCCGGCACGGGCTGCGCGACCGGCTTGAGCGTGAGGGGGCGGCGGCAGTGCAGATGATTCAGGCCACCGGCCAGCTGGATGACACGCACAAACAGGCACTGCGGGATGTGCTGACGCGTTACGCCGCCAGCTTGGCGCCATGACTGAGCGCCTCGCCGCGATCAATGCGCGTATCGCCGGGATTCAGCAGCTCGGCGCGGTGGTGAATGCCATGCGCGGCATCGCCGGGGCGCGGGCACAGCAGGCGCGCGCCCAACTCGCCGCCGTGGACCGCTACGCGGCGATCATCGCCCAGGCCATCGGCCGGGTGTTCCCCCCTCCCCCGGCGCCCCGGCAGAGCGGCGCGCATTTCGCGCTGGTGGTGTTCTGCGCCGAACAGGGCTTTGCTGGGGCCTTCAGCGACCATGTGCTCAAGGCGCTCAGCCCCGGCCCCGAACTGTTCCTCATCGGCACGCGCGGCACGGCCCTCGCCGCCGAGCGCGGCATCACCCCGCGCTGGAGCTGCGCCATGCCCTCCTATTCCGCGGGCATCCCTGCGCTGGCCAGCCGCATTGCCGAGGCGCTCTATGCGCTTATGGCGGAAGGGGAGATTGACCGGCTTGAGGCCGTGTACAGCCAGTGGCAGGTCCGCGGCGGCATGCAGGTGGCCCGCCAAACATTATTCCCGCTCGATCCGGCGGCCTTCCCGGCGCAGGCTGCAGGCGCAACGCCGCTGCTCAACCTCGCCCCCCAGGCGCTGCTGGGCAATCTGACGGCGGACTATGTGCATGCCCAGCTTTGCCATGCCGCGCTGCACAGCTTCGCCGCCGAAAATGAGGCGCGGATGGCAGCGATGGTCTCGGCGCACGACCAAATCGACCGGCAACTCGCCACGCTCAGGCTCACCCAGCGGATCGTCCGGCAGGAGCAAATCACGGAGGAAATCATTGAACTCGCCACAGGCGAGACGGCCAGCCGGAACGGCTAGGTGGGAGCGCTCCGCGCCAGCGTGCGCACGATATCCGCGCGGCTGACAATGCCGACCACTGCGCCATCGCGCACCACCGGCACACGCTTAATGCGGTTTTTGATGAGCAGATCGGCCACTTCGGGAACTGTCGCGGATTCCGTCACAGTGACAAGATCACGCGTCATCAAATTCCCGGCCGTGTGGTGATCCTCGCTGATATAGGCGAGGAATTCTGGCGCCAAGCGTTCGCCCTCGGCGAGCATCTCAAGCCACCATTCGCGCCGGGCCTGAACCTTGACGCCGAACGGCTTCATAAGATCGCCTTCGCTGATCATGCCGCATAGTTTGCCAGATTTATCCACGACCGGTACCGCGCTGATACCGTGCTTCACCAGCAGCGCCGCAACGGCGACGACAGGTGCATCCGGGCCAACGGAGATCACGTTACGCGTCATGATGGTGGCGGCGGAGTCGGCCATAATACGGTGCCCTCGTCTTGATTCTTGAGCATTCAGATTAGGCGGCGGCGCGGATGGCGGCATTGATCCTAGTCAAGTCGCGGCGCTCGGGGAAGGTCCAGGGAAACTCTGCATAGGGTGATTTGAATTCGACTGGTGGTTTTATGT
>DATJXU010000120.1:0-2088 GCA_035499915.1 Acidocella sp. | reverse complement strand
GCCGGGGGACAAGCTGGCCCCCGCGCTGCGGCTGGTGGACGCGCCGCTGCGCGAGCGGTTCTTCCAGAATCTCTCCGCCCGGCAGGTGGACGTGCTGAAAGAGGAGCTGAACAACGGACCGCCGATACGCCGTTCCGACGCGCTGACGGCGCAGAGCGACATTGTCGACGCCGCGCTGAAACTCGCCGCCGAAGGGCGCATCTCCATCAATGCCACCGAGGAACTGGTTTGATGCCGGTTTCGCAAACACGCTCGGTCACGCAGAACACGGCGCCTGTGGCGCAGGCCAAGGCGCAGGCGGATGCGCCCGCATGGCAGCACGCCCTTGCCAGCGCCCAGTCCGCGCCGCAGCCCAACAGCACAGCAGGCCCAGATGGCGCCAGCGCCCGGGCGGCGGCAAGCCAGCCGGGCGCGCAGGATACGAGCCAGGCCGCCCCCCCTGCCGCGCCATCGCCGCCGGGCGGCAAGGCGGCAGGCCAAACCGGAAAACCGAAAGCCGCAGCCGCCAGCGCGCCACTCACCCCGGCCATCGCCACGAAGGATGACAAGAAAGGCAGCGCACAGGCCAATAGCGCCGCGGCGCTGACCATGCCCGTGCAACCCGCGGCGGCCATGCCGGCAACCGGCGCTCGCGTAAAACCGCATGCGGCCAACAGCCAATCGGCGGATCATGTCGAGGCCGCGGCAAGCGGCCAGAAAACCGTTCCACCCCAGGCCACGGCAAGCGCGCCCGCGCCGGAAACCGCCCCACCCTCTGATGCCCTCGGCCTCTGCGCCTCCGGCGCAGCGGATGGGAGCGGCGGCGCACCGGCGCGCGCCTTGCAAAATTCCAAACCAGCGGCGCAGGCGGACAGCCCCGCCATAACCGCCGCGCAGCAAAGCGCCAGCCCACAAATCGACGCGGCTGCAACCGCGCGCAACACGCCCCCCGCTGGCACGCAGCCCGCTGCCCGCACGGCGCAGACCACGCCGCAGCACGGTGACGCCGTGACTCCCCCTTCAAGCCTAGCCACCCCGCCCGCCGCTTCCAGCACCGCACAGGTGCTGACAGCCCGCGCGGCGCAGATGCCGCAAGCCTATGCCGGCATGTCCGCCAGCAAGGGAAAGGACAGCACCCAGCCCGTCTCCGCCCTGGGCGGCATAGCCGCCAGCGCGGCCACCGCGCCCGCCACCGGCACGGACAACAGCGCCACCGTGGTGCCGGCGCGTGCCGCCGCCGGCACCGGCAGCGTCGCCACCAGCCCCGCGGCCCTCGCCGCCACGGTCACGGCACTGCACCAATCCGGCCAGGCCGGCACGGTGCTGCGGCTGGACCCGCCGGGGCTGGGGCATCTTTCCGTGCAGGTTGGTCTCGGCGCCCAGGGCCAGGTGAATGTGCTGTTCGTGCCCAGCACGGCGGATGCGGCGCAGGCCATCCACGCCTCACTCCCCGGCCTTGGCAGCGCCATGGCGCAGTCCGGCCTTACACTGGGCCAGGCGCAGGTGGGCGGGCAATTCTTCCAGCAAGGCGGGCAGGACAGGCACGGCGGCTACACCGCGCCCCGCCGGGGCAATGCCAGCGCCAGCCCCGCGAAAACGCAAACAACGACAGGCGGGCTGAGCGCCTATGCTTGACGTCAACCCGGATCTGGAGACGCTCGATCTTCTCGACCCGATGCGCGCGCCCTTGCTGCGCTCGGTGCTCATGGAGACGCTGGCCGACCGGTTCATGCGCCAGATCGCCTTCGCGCTGTTCCAGCGCATGCGCCATTCCGTGCAGCTTCTCTCCTGCATCCAGAACGTGATCAGCCACGAATCCGCCATGTCGGCCCTGCCGGAGGTGATGCTGGCGGGCATTTCGGAACTGACACCTCTGCGCGGGCGGATGCTGCTGGCCATTGATGGCGACCTGATCGGCGCGATGGTGGATGCGATGTGCGGCGCCACCTCGGCGCATCCATTCGAGCGTTATGAGCTCTCGGCGCTGGAAACGCGCGTCGGGCGGCAGATGGTCGATCTGGCCTTCGCCACCATCACCGAGACCTTCACGCCGATCGTGAAGCTGAATCTCGACGCCATCGCCTATGAGAACGCCACCGGCATGCTCGC
>DATJXU010000119.1:0-25835 GCA_035499915.1 Acidocella sp. | reverse complement strand
TAGGTTCAAGGTAATCACATGAAATTGCTCGCTAAAACAAAAGCTAGAGCATTCATTTAATAGACGAATGCTCTAGGCCCAGGGGTCCTGCGCCAGCGCCGCCAGCGTGGCCTTGTACTCGGCCTGCAGCCGGGCAACGAGCGTGGCAGCCGGAACAACCTCCTTCACCGCGCCAATACCCTGGCCCGCCCCCCAGATATCCCGCCACGCCTTGGTATCCGCCCCCAGCTCCATGACATGCATTTTCGAGGCCTCGGAGCTGGCCAGGGCCTGCGGGTCCAGCCCGGCGGCGATGAGGCTGGGAATGAGATAATTGCCGTGCACGCCGGTGAAGAGGTTGGAATAAATGATGTCCTTCGCCGCACTCTCGACGATCATCCGCTTATAGGTTTCGGCGGCGTTGGCCTCCTGCGTGGCGATGAAGGCAGAGCCGATATAGGCGAGGTCCGCTCCCATGGCCCGCGCGGCGGCGATGGCGCTGCCATTGGCAATCGCCCCGGAGAGCGCCAGCGGGCCTGCAAACCATTCCCGGATTTCCTGGATCAGCGCGAAGGGCGAGATGGTGCCCGCATGGCCGCCCGCCCCCGCCGCCACGGCCACCAGCCCATCCGCCCCGCGCGCCACGGCTTTGTGGGCGAATTCGTCATTGATGATGTCGTGGAACACGATGCCGCCATAGGAATGCACCGCCGCGTTCACCTCAGGATTGGCGCCGAGCGAGGTGATGACGATGGGCACCTGATATTTCACGCAAAGCGCCAGATCCTCCTCCAGCCGCGCATTGGTGCGGTGGACGATGAGGTTCACCGCAAACGGCGCGTCCTTCTCCGTTAGCGCCTGGCGCAGCCTGATTAGCCATTGCTCCAGCGTGCCCGAGGGGCGGGCATTGAGCGACGGGAAGGACCCCACCACCCCCGACCGGCATTGCGCGATGACCAGATCAGGCTGCGAGACAATAAACATCGGTGCAGCAAAAGCGGGCAGAGCCAGACGGCCTTCCAGCAAGGCGGGCAGGGACATAAGCGTGGTTCCTCTTGGTGCGGCGGTTTGTTAATGCCATTAAGTATGATTGGGCCATATTCTGCGCCGGGATGCAAGAGAGCGGGTTTCGACCCATGTCAGGCATGCGCCGCTCCGGCACGTGGTCGAGCCCGTTATGGGGCGTGGGGCCGAATGGATGCGCATAACTGAAATAATCGCTTTGTCTGCAAGAGGCCGCACGCGGGCTGTACGGCGGCGGCCTCACATGTGTATTTATGTTCTATGCAGATTGAATCCAACACATGATTAGTACCATTGCCACGACGCTCATTCCGGTTACCTTTGTGCTGTTGCTCGGCTATATTGCGGGGCGACGTAAATATTTCGGAACCGCTGACCGGGCACGGCTGATCAAGCTTGTGCTGACGTGGCTGTTGCCGCCGCTGCTCATCGCCGGGATGCTGAAGACCCCGCGTGCGGAATTGCTGGACTACAGGATTCCGTTGCTTTTCGCCCTCGGGCTTCTCCTCCCTTATCTTGTCGTGTTGCTCGCCACCCGTTTCGTGGTGAAGCAGGACCTGAGCACCTCGACCCTGAGAACGGCCCTGCAGATCTTCCCGGACATGGTCTTCATGGGCATTCCGGTCCTGGGTCAGTTGTTTGGCCCTGCCAGCCTCTATCCCATCCTCATCGCCAACCTGATCCCGGTGCTGTTCATCCAGCCCATGACCATCGTCCTGTTGAAAATCGACTCGGACAAGGCGCAGGGCGGACACCAAGGCGGCGGGGCTAAGGCCGCCGGCAAGGTTGCCTTGAAGGGGCTGGCCCAGCCGCGCGTCTGGCTGCCATTCATCGGCATCGCGCTCGTTCTGCTCAATGTCCAGGTGCCGAAATTCGTCCTGTCCTCGCTTAACCTCATCGGTGCAGGAACGACCGGTCTGGCCCTCTTGGTGTCAGGGATCATCATCTCTCAGGAAAAGGTGACGCTGACGCGGGCCATCGTGGTCAACACCTTTATCAAGAATTTGCTCTGTCCCGCCATCATGCTCGCCATCGTGCTGGCACTCGGGATCACCGGCGTCCTGGCGAAGGAGGCGGTGTTGCTGGTCGGCCTGCCCTCTGCCGTGATTACGACCATGTTCGCTGGTGAGCGTGGCATGTTGGAAGCCGAATCCGCCACCATGATCCTCTCGACCCGGGTATTCTCTTTCATCTCCATCCCGATCGTGATCGCGGTGACGAATTACCTGCTCACCAGATAAAAGCCCGCTACAGCACAAATCTGGTGGTTCAGCGGGTGCCGGAATTTCTGGCTCTCGCATGCCACCACCCCACCCGCTGGCTCACAATCTCGATGTCAGGGCCCATGGCGGCGAGGGGGCCGCAACGCCCCCGTGGCTGGTTGATGCTTCGTCAGCGGAGCAGAATGGGCGCGGGGCGCAGTTCGCGGCTGCGCTCGGGTGGTGGCGCGTCGTGGCAGCAGATCAGCCAGTAGGGCAGCACCAGCAGTAGCGTCCAGGCGAAATTGCCGATGAGCTGCGCATGCGCCTCCAGCGGCCATTGTGTGGGGAAGAGCACGAGGTCCAGCAGCCAGAGTGTTCGCCAGAGCAGCCCGCTGAGCCGTACGGCCGGGGCCAGGCGCGCCCGGCGCGGGGCGCGGGCCTGCTGGGTGTTGATCTGCAGATAGGCCGCGCCCGCCATGATGCCGAGGCAGAACATGTCCTGGAAAAAATCGGATGAATAGGGCCGGTCGAACAGATGGACCCAGAGCAGCCCGGCCAGAGCGCCCGCCCCGGTGCAAAGCCGCGCCAGGGTATATAAGCATAGTCCGAACCACCATTCGGCGCGATCAACCCCCGGCTGCAGCACCCGGTCGATGATGAAATCGTCAGCCTTTCGTGCCAAACCGATCATGTATCCGGCCAAATCCGTCGTCCCGTAAGCCTGCTACCCCGCCAAGGCCCGCCGCAGTGAGCCGCCCGCCGCCGCCAACCTGTCGCCCGCCGTTTTCGGCGTTAGGCCCAGCCGGATGGCCAACACAGCAAGTTTAACATGCATCCCGCAAGCTTCGAGTTCAAGGCTTGCTTTTGGCTCGTCGGCGCCGGTCAGCGCCATCACCATGCGCAGCGCCCGGCGGCGCAGCTTGGCGTTGCTGGCGCGCATATCCACCATGAACGGGCCGTAGGTTTTGCCAAGCCGGATCATCACCGCGGAGGAAAGGATGTTAAGCGCGATCTTCTCCGTTGACCCGGCGGAAAGCCGCGTGGACCCAGCGATGATCTCGGCGCCCGAGATGATCTCCACCGCGATCTCCGCCGCCCTGGCCATCGCCGTGTCCGGGTTGTTGACGATGGCGCCGGTGAGCCCGCCCAGCCCCGCGGCATGGCGCAGGGCGGCCAGGGTGAAGGGCGTGCTGCCCGAGGCGGCAATGCCCACCAGCGCATCCTTGGCGTTGAACCCATGCGCATCCAGGGCGGCGCGGGCGGCCTGCTCGTCATCCTCCGCCCCTTCAGCGGCCTGGATGAAGGCGTCTGCCCCGCCCGCCAGCAGCGGCACGATCAAGCCCGGCTCGACACCGAAGGTCGGCCGGCATTCCACCGCATCCAGGAACCCAAGCCGCCCGGAGGTGCCCGCCCCGGCATAGAAAAGCCGCCCGCCCTTGGCGAGCCGCGCCGCCACGCCGTCGATCAACCGGGCCAGGGCAGGGGCGGCGTCCACCAGGGCGCGCTGGGCGGATGCCTCCTGCGTCAGGAAGAGCCGCACGATCTCCTCCGTGCCGTGCGTTTCCAGATCCGCCAGCTCCGTGCGCGGCGCCTCGGTGCCGCGCGGCGTGCGGGCAAAGGCGGCTCGGCCCGCGCGCCAGACCTGCAAGGCGTGGAACTCACTCGACCACCAGACCAGATCCGCCTGCGCGCCGGGGGTGATGCGCCCGGCATTCAGCCCCAGCGCGGCGGCGGGGCGCGAGGTGGCGGCGGCCAGCGCAATCTCCGGCGCGATGCCAAAGGCGATCAGCCGCCGCACCCCTTCATCCAGCGTAATGCCCGCCCCGGCGATGGTGCCATCCGCCCGCCGCCCCACGCCATCCGGCCCCAGCGTGGCGGCGGCCCCGCCGAATGAAAGCGTGGCGCCCGTTTCCAGCCCGGCCAGCATGATGGAATCCGTCACCGCGATGGCGCGGGGGCAGGCGGCAAAAGCGATCTGCAGCAGGGCGGGGTCGACATGCACCCCGTCCACGATCACGCAAGGGGCGAGGCGCGGGTCGGTCAGCGCCACCCCCGGCGCGCCGGGGGCGCGGTGGCCCAGCGGTGATTGCGCGTTGAACAGATGCGTCACCAGCCGGGCCCCCGCGGCGGCGGCTTCGCGCATCTGCGCGGCATCCGCCGCCGTATGGCCCAGCGACACGGCGATATTGGCGCAAGCGAGCCGGGCAATGGCCTCGCGCGCATGCGGCAGTTCCGGCGCCAGCGTGACCAGCCGCAGCACCTCCGCCGCGGGGCCGTCCAGCAGGTCATCCAGGGCGGCTTTGTCAGGCGGGCGCAGCCAATCCTCCCGGTGCGCGCCACGCTTGGAAGGTGCCAGAAACGGCCCTTCCAGATGCAGCCCCAAAAGGCCTGGATGGCGCTGCATGGCGGCGTGCAGGCGCGCCGCCGACTCGGCAATGTCCGGCAGGGGCGCGGTGATGATGGTTGGCAGCACGCCGGTGACGCCGCGCGCGGCCAGCCCTTCCACGAATTTGTCCCAGTCCTGCGGCGTGGCGGTGGCGCAATCCACCCCGAAGGCGCCGTTATTATGCAGGTCGATCAGCCCCGGCCCGAGCACGCCATGGGTCAGATGGACATCCGCGCTGGCCTCGCCGGGCATGACCGCAACGATATGGCCCGCCGCGATCTCGACGGTGGCGGGTCCGGTGAAGCGCTCACCATCGAACAGGCGCTGGGCAAAAATCCGCATCGGAACAATCCGGGCCGCGCCGCCGGGCGTGGATTGCCCCGCGCGGCGGAAGTTGAACACAAGCCGGTCTTGTGCGGCGGGGGCTGCGCAAAGGCAAGGGGGCGGCGCGTGCCGTCCTCCTTCGGTTATAGGGGCTGGTTATTTGCAGGCCTTGCCGTGGTCCGCCTTGTCCCCGGCGGCGATGGCGGCGGACTCGGTCATGTACTCGCCTTGCTTGGTCTTGCCGTAATAGCGGTCGCCCGGGCAGTGATACACCTTGGACGCCGTGTTGACCCAGACCTTGCCCGCGCCGCCGCCGGCGGCCATTGGCGCCGTGGCGGGCTTGGCCGGGGTGCTCGGGCTCATGCCCATGCTATTGCTGGCGGCGGGCGCGGGTGCGGGGGCGGGCGTGGCGCTCTCGAAGGCGGCGACACCGCCATGGCCCTTGCAGGCGCCCTTGCGGGATTGGCCGGTAAAGCTGGAGCCGTCCTTGCAGGTGGCCACCACCGGGGCGCTGCTGGTTTGCGCCCCGGCCGGATGTGCCACGGCGACGAAGCAGGCGAGCGCGCAAGCCGCGATCAGGATCGAAGGTTTTAACATCAAAAACTCCCTTTATTGGTCACCATAAAGCCGGCAGGCGGTGATAATCGTGGTTTTTGCAATGAAGCTGTTTCAGCCGGGCCGATCGCGGCCGCATTGTTGCGGCCTGTTGTAAAACAGATTTTGATATTTCGCGGGAATTTTCAGGGGTTTTTGTCTGGTTTGGTCATAAATTAATGGCAACGATTCAGACAGAACCTGGGGTAATTCATAAAAAATGTGAAATATTTCCTTGGGGGCGTGGTCTTTCTTGCGGTCGTTTTTCTTCCCGTCTAGGCTTTTGGCGCCAGAACAAATCAAGCGGCTACAACAATGGAGGGTATTGTTATGTCTACTGATTGGGCGGCTGATGTTAAAAAATATGATGCGAAGGCGGATGAAAAGGCGATTGCCGGGATCGTCCATCATTGTGGAATCGCACTGCATAACCGCGATTCATCCCTGGTTTCCTTCACCGATCAGAAGGAGCTGGAAACGGTAAAGTCTAGTTTTTTGAAGAAGAAGCTGGAACTGACCAATCCCGAGGCGGAGTTTGACGCGGCACTGGCCGAAATCGGCAGGATCATGAAGGCGGACCATACCAGGAACCGCGTGACGGTGTATTACCTGTTGGCGAAACATTTTGGAAAGCTCTCGAAATTTTCGTGATCCAACAGGAATGCAGCCCATCGGAAGGGCGGCCGGTTATGGCCGCCTTTCCATTTTTAGGCCCAGGTCTTCGCCAGGCCAAATTGCAGGAACACCAGCGCCGCCGCCGCGAAATTGCATTGCGCTAGGTCAAGGTGCGGATGGCCGGGGTGGATTATGAGAATATGCATTGTATCGGGGAGGCTGCTTGTCCGGACTCTCAATGGCCAAGTCTCGAAATCCAGGGGGCGTCATCCCCCCTCGGACGCCTTGGAGGGCGCGTGCGGTGGCTTGGTGCGGTCGGTGTCGGCCAGGCTGTGGTAAAGCTCGTTCTCCTGCGCGAAGTGCAAGCGCAGTATTGCATCGAGCCCGTAGAGCACGCGCCGGAAATCGTTTGTCTCGGCCGGGCCGGGGCCTTCCGGGGGGAGGTCCGCGGTCATGCGCGTCAGCAGGCCGCCGAGCTGTTGCACCTCGCGATGGGTTCGGTGCATGGCGGCGATCGGGTCGCCGCCGCCCAGCGCGCGTTCGATGGTCGGATAGAGTTGCGTGTCGTCCTCCGCCTCGTGCCGCAGCAGCCGTTCCCGGACGAGTTCTTCAACCTCGGCCAGGGCAGCGGCTGCCTGCCAGGGCGGCAGTGTTGCAAGCTCATCCGCAACCGCGCGCAGGCGGGCAATCGGCCCAATGAGGTGCTCGTGTTCCGCGTCGAGCCGCGCCACCTCCGCAGCGGGCAGCGCGACCCGCGGCCGCCCCGGGATGCGCACGCGCAGCACGCGCAGGGCGTTGAGGATCGCGGCGACGTCGATCACCTCCTGCAGCAGGGCCCCGGTGACGGGCGGCAGGAAGCCCAGCGCGGCCGCGACCATGGCCAGGGACGACAGGCCCATGCCGATCACCACGGTTTCGACGGCGATGCGCCGCGCCCCGTGTGCGACGGCGAGCGCCTCGGCCAGCCGGTCCAGGCGGTCGACGAGCAGCACCATGTCGGCGGCTTCCGACGAGGCGCCGGAGCCGCGCGCGCCCATGGCGATGCCAATATCTGCCGCCGCGAGGGCGGGCGCGTCGTTCACGCCGTCCCCCACCATCGCGCATGTTTCCCCTGAAGCCGCTCGCGCCTCGGCGATGGCGGCGAGCTTGTCTCCTGGCTGCTGCTCCGCCCGCACCTCGTCCACGCCCAGCGCCGCGCCGATTGCCTCGGCAACGTCGCGCCGGTCGCCGGTGAGCATGACGATGCGGCTGATTCCCGCCTGGCGCAGCAGGCGCAGCGCCCTGGGGGCATCCGGGCGGATCTCGTCGGCGAGCAGGATAGCGCCGAGCATGGCGCCGTCCGCCGCCACAAAGGCGCCTGTCGCGCCCTCATAGCCCATCCGGCGCAGGAAGCGCCCGCTCCATTCGGCGGGTGCGGCCCGCGCGGCCACGTAAGCGTGACTGCCGACCGAGACGCGGCGCCCGCCAATCATGCCGGTCACACCCGCGCCGGGGTCTTCCTCCACGGCGGTCGGCAAGGCCAGAACGAGGCCGCGTGTCCGCGCGGCGGCGACCACGGCCTGGGCGATGCTGTGCTGTGAGGATTGGTCCAGGCTGGCCGCCAGCCGCAGAACCTCGTCGTCCGTTGTGCCTGATGCCGACTGGACCGCGGCAACCCGGGCACGCCCGGCGGTGAGCGTGCCGGTCTTGTCCAGGAACAATGTGCGCACCCGTGCCAACGCCTCCAGCGCGCCGCCGCCCTTCACCAGCACGCCGCGCCCGGCACAGCGCGACAGGCCGGAGACGATGGCCACCGGCACGCCCAGGATCAGCGGGCATGGCGTGGCAACCACCATGACGGCGAGGCCGCGCACCGGGTCGCCGCTCCAGGCCCAGGCGCCCCCTGCAAGGGCGAGGGCGAGCGGCGTAAACAGGATGGCGGCCCGGTCCGCGAGCCGGGCGGACGGTGCCTTTGCCTCCTGCGCCTGCCGAACGAGCCGCACGATGCCCGCCAAAGTGCTGTCCGCAGCCCCTGCCGTGGCGAGCATGTCGAACGGCGCGCCGGCATTTACAGCCCCGCTGCGCACCGCCGCCTTTGTCTCGCGCGTGACCGGAATGGGCTCGCCGGTCAGTGCTGACTCGTCCAGGACTGCGGCGTCTGCCCGCACGATCCCGTCCACAGGCACAACCTCCCCCGCCCGGACCAGCAGGCGGTCTCCGGGGGCGACGCGCTCAAGCGGGACGGTTGTGATCTGGCCGTTCTCGTAGCGGCTGGCGGTGCGCGGAACGCGCGCGAGCAGGGCCGACATCTCCCGTCGGGCCCGCGCCGCGGCGAAATCCTCAAGCGCGCGGCCGCCCGAGAGCATGACCCCGATCACGCCAGCGGTGACGTATTCACCGAGCGCGAGGGCACCGCCAATCGAGAGCAGCGCGATGATGTCGAGCCCCAGCTCGCGCCGCCACAGGCTTGCCACGCTGTCGAGCAGGACGGCGGCGAACACCGGGGCAGCTCCCGCCAGCATCAGCCACGTGGCCCAGTCCGCCCGGCCGAGCCAGCGCGCGCCCAAACCCGCACCCAGGCCACCAGCGGCCAGGGCCAGCAAGGAGAGGTTCAGGGCTTGTTTGTGGTTAACCATATTGGTCTGCTTGCTGATCCGCCCGGTCCGGCATCGGTGTCTCCCCACGCGCTGCCCTCGAGACCCGTATGACCGGAAGTGCCGCTCGCATGGGGGCAGGCGCTTTGTCTGGTCGCGCCCCGTTTCGCGAAGATCAGGCGACGATTCGGGACGTTTTTCAATGATAAAGGTCAAGGGCGGGACGCCAGGGCCGGCGGCTGCGCGGCCTCGCGCAGCTGATCGAGACGCGCAAGCGCGTGGTCGTCCATACGGATTTCGACGACGAGCCGGGCGAGCAAAAGGCATGGCGCGCCATGCCGCAGAATTTGTGTTTTGGCGTGGTAGGTTTCGATTTTCTCCGGCTTACCAGCCGCCCATCATGCCCCAGCCCCCGCGCCGGGTGGCCAGGCCGGGCAGAATCTCGCTGGCTTGGCCCTGCTGATACTGCGTCAGATGCGGCATGAGCGCATCCGCCGCGGCTTTCTTCTGGTCGTAGCCCTGCTTCATCAGCGCGACCATCTTGGTCATGGCGTCGAAGCGCTGATCAGGCGTCATCGCCCCGCTGGCCGGGGCATGCCACAACGAACCCGCCGCGTCCGCGAAGCTCTTCTCCGCCGCTGTCACCGCCGCCGCATAGGTGTTCCAGGCATCGGTTTCACCGGCGGTGATGTTCAGCTCGTCTTTCAGCGCCGCCAGCCGGTCCGCTATCGAGACCGACGGCCCGCCCCAATGGGAGGGGCCGGCGCCGGCACCGCCCCAACCGCCCATCATGCCAGGCCCGGGTTTTCCACCCCAACCGGGCATCATACCCCCACCCATCATGCCCGGGCCGTAGCCATAGCCCGGTGGTTCGTCCGGCTGGGCCGTGGGGTTGGGCGCAGCGGAGCCTGGCGCCTGCCCCAGGGCGGCCGGCGCCATGCCGGCAAATGCCAGACCGGCGGCGAGCCATGCCGCCAAGCCCTGTGATGTCCTGTCCATGGATTTGTCTCCTGTGATGATCGGCATGGCGGCGCACAGGACCCCCGGGCAGCCTCACGCCAGGCGGGAACAGAACATGGGCGGGAGGATGCGGCCATGATTTCGCTCAACCTGGCTTCCGGCGGCTGGGGGCAAGAGGCCTGCGGCCGCCCGTCCGCGCGCGGCTCGGTGCCGGCCGGTATGTGACAGTCTCAGACCCTGATCACGACGCCGTGTCCGGACCGGCGGGCACGATGAAGTGGAAGATGGCGCCGCGGGGCACGTTGCATCGCCTGGATCGGATTGATGATCAGGTTGAGCCGTCTGGAGGGGATGGAAAAACCGACGGTTGCTGTGCTGGAGGGGATCGCGGAGGTGCTGGGCGTGGAGATCGAGGCGCTGTTCGCCCGGGCCGCGCCGGGCGAGGAGGCGCCGGGGCCACTACCCAGCGGGAGGAAGCAGCGGAAACCAAAATGAAACACGGTGAGGGAAGCCAGCCGTTTCAAGTCTCCCGCGGTGGGGCCAATGCTTCGATGATACGGCAATTCGCGACTGTGCCTCCCTGGCAGGAGTCGATCAGAGAGGCCAATTCCCGTTGCAGCGCGGCGAGGTCCGCGATCTTCTGTTCGACTTCGGCTAGGTGACCACGGGCGAGCGTATCAACCGTGGCGCAGTCACGGCTGCGGTCGTCCGAAAGCTTAAGAAGGGCGCGCACCTGATCCAGAGAGAAGCCGAGATGACGGGCGCGGCGGATGAACGACAGCCGGCTCCGTTCCGCTTCTCCATAAGTACGGTAGTTGCCGCCAGAGCGCTTCGGTGACGGCAGCAGGCCAATCCGCTCGTAGTACCGGATGGTCTCGACCTTGGTGCCTGTTGCCCTGCCCAGCATGCCGATCGTGAGCGCCATCTGCTTGACCCTGTAGTTGCTACAGGGAGGATATAGGCTGCCTCATCGACGGAATCATGGGGTGGAGGGTGCTGACATGGCAGGCGGATGCTGCGGCGGGTGCGAGGCGATGCCGCCGACAAATGACAAGACGTGGCGGCTGGTGCTGTGGATTGCCCTCATCGTGAACGTGGGCATGTTCGCGGTGGAGATCGTCGCCGGTGTAGCGGCCCGGTCGGCCGCGCTCAGGGCAGACGCGCTCGACTTCCTTGGTGACAGCGCCAATTACGCCATCAGCCTTGGCGTGGCCGGAATGGCCCTGCGCTGGCGCGCGGCGGCGGCACTGCTGAAGGGGGCATCCCTACTGGCGCTTGGCCTGTGGGTTCTGGGAAGCACGGTTTGGATGGCCGTCTCGGGCACGCTGCCCGCGCCCGAGACCATGGGGGTGATCGGGGCATCGGCTCTTCTCGCCAATCTCTCATGCGCGCTCATGCTCTGGCGGCATCGCGGCGGAGATGCCAACCGCCGCTCGGTCTGGATATGCTCCCGTAACGACGCGATCGGCAACATCGCGGTCGTGGCGGCAGCGTTCGGCGTGTTCGGCACGGGCACTGCCTGGCCGGACATCCTCGTCGCCGTGATACTCGCCGGGCTTGGCATCAGCGGAGGGTGGCAGATCGTGTGTCGCGCCCGGCGGGAACTCGTGTTGGGTCGCCCACGATGGGAGGCAGGAGATTCTCCGCCCAGGGGCAGAGCAGGCTCACCCCGGGTCTTCTGACGATCGGGGCGCGCGGTGCCGACCTTCGGGGCATGCGCGCCCCATCCCACGGGGAAACCGACGGCGAAATGGGGCCGTTGGGGGGATTGCGGTGGGCCGAGGCCCCGGCGCGGCGGAGGAGCCGAGGCGGCCCCTCAAAGCTTGCAGGTGTTTCCTGCAGAAAGGTATGTCCCCGGCGGGATTCGAACCCACGGCCCCCAGATTAGGAATCTGGTGCTCTATCCTGCTGAGCTACGGAGACATCGCAAGGCTTTTGCCCTCCATCCCGGCGCCCGCCGGTCTGTCAGGCTCCGCCTCTTTAGCCCGCCCGCCGGATAATTCAAAGCCGCTCCGGCTTTTGTTTGGGCGATCAATTTCATGCGTATGGATTGAATCAGGCGATTCAATCCATACGCATATTGATCTAGCGCAGCTTCGCGCCCTTCGGCCCGAACACGCTCACATGCACCGCAATCCCCTGCCGCACACTCTGCGTGACGGTGCAGAAATCCTCGAAGCTGGCCAGCGCGCGTTCCAGATGCGCCAGCAGCTCCGGCGCGCTGCCCAGCGTGATGCTCACCTCTATGCCCGTCACCCGCAGCCGGTTTTTCTCATTCCGGCCGGTCTGGCAGGTCACGGTTGCGGTCAGCTCGCCGGGGTCTTCATGATATTTCCCGCAGGCGAAGGTCAGGCTCGCGCACAGGCAATTGGCGATGGCCGCAGCCAAAAGATGTTGGGGCGAGGGCCCGGAATCCGTGCCCAGCGGCGCCGGTTCATCGGCGATCATCGTGGCATATTGCGGCCCGAACTCCACCAGGAACCGGTAGCCCTCCTGCCTGCTTACGCTGATGCTCACACTCTCGCTCATGCCGCTCTCCTCATGCGCCCGCGGGCTTGGCGCCCGGCAGCGGGATAAAGTCCTGCTCGTCGCCCGCCACCAGCCCAAAGCGGTGGCGCACCCAGTCCTCCTTGGCCTGCTCGATGCGCTCCTGCGAACTGGAGACGAAATTCCACCAGACATGGCGCGGCCCATCCAGCGGCGCGCCGCCCAGCAGCATCAGGCGGCTATCGGCCAAGGCGCGGACGGTAATGGCATCGCCGGGGCGGAAGATGAGCAGCTGCCCCTCGCCATAACGCTCCCCGGCAATCGCCACCGCGCCGGAGACGATCTGCAGGGAGCGTTCCTCATGCTCGTCCGGCAAGGGCAGGGCGGCCCCGGCGCGCAGGCTGGCATCGACATAAAGCGTGCCGGAGAAGACGTTCACCGGCGAGACGGCGCCATAGGCATGGCCCGCGATCACCCGCGCCACGATGCCGCCCTCCTCAAGCTGCGGCATGCTCTCCCCTTCATAATGGAAAAAGCCCGGCGCCGCCTCTTCGGATTCCCTGGGCAGCGCCACCCAGCTCTGGATGCCCAGAATATCCTGTGCATGGCGTCTTGCCTCTGGCGGGGTGCGTTCGGAATGCGCGATGCCGCGCCCCGCCGTCATCCAGTTCACCTCGCCGGGGCGGATTTCCTGCGCGCTGCCCAGCGTGTCGCGATGGAAAATGCTGCCTTGCATCAAGTAGGTGATTGTGGCGAGGCCGATATGCGGGTGCGGCCGCACATCCAGCCCTGCGCCCGGCTCGAATGTGGCTGGGCCGATATGGTCCAGAAACACGAACGGCCCCACCATGCGCCTTTTGGCGTGCGGCAAGGCGCGGCGCACCCGCAAGCCCCCGATGTCATGGGTGATCGGGGTGATGACGATGTCAGCCCCGCCTTCCGGGCCGGTGAGCGGATTATGCAGCCAGGACATGTTACCCTCCAATACTTGGGGTAAGCCCTGCATAGCCCAGGCCCGGCGGGCCGCCTATATCAAGATGCGTGCGGGTTGAGCGGTGGCGCGGTTAATTCAACGGGGCCAGATGATTGAGCGGCCCATGCCCGGCCCCAATGCCGGGGGCCGTGGCGATCGCCGCCTGCAGATAGGCCCTTGACCGGCGCACGGCGTCTTCCAGCCCCATGCCCTGCGCCAGCCCGGTCGCAATCGCCGAGGACATGGTGCAGCCCGTGCCATGGGTGTTGCGGCTTTCGATGCGCGGCAGGGTGATGGCGACCACGCCCTCTCGCGTCACCAGCAGGTCGGTCAGTTCCGCCCCCGTGCCATGCCCGCCTTTCACCAGGGCGGCCTTGGCGCCCATGTCCAGCAGTTTTCGCCCGGCTTCGATGCGTTGCGCCTCGCTCTCCACCGGCAGGCCGGTGATCTTGGCGGTTTCCGGCAGGTTGGGGGTGATGAGCGTGGCTTTGGGGATCAGCGCCTCAATCAGCGCGCTGATCGCGCCATCGGGCAGCAGCACGGCGCCGGAGGTGGCGACCATCACCGGGTCCAGCACCACCGGCACATCGGCGGGCAAATTGGCGGCGACGGCGCGGATGATCTCCTCATTCGCCAGCATGCCGAGCTTGATGGCATCCGCCCCGATATCGGCCAGCACCGTGCGCATGGAGAGTGCGACGAATGCGGCGGGCACAGCATGCACCCCCGCCACCCCCAGCGTGTTCTGCGCCGTGAGGGCGGTGATGGTGGTGCAGCCATAGCCGCCCAGCGCCGTGATGGTCTTCAGATCCGCCTCGATCCCGGCGCCGCCGCCGGAATCCGAGCCCGCGATGGTCAGGACCCGGGCGATCATTCGGCGGCTTGCGCCGTGGCCTGGGCGATCTCGGCGCACAGAGCTTCCACGATCTCGGTGATCTGCGCGTTGTTCTCGCCCTCCGCCATCACGCGGATCAGCGGCTCGGTGCCCGAGGCGCGGATCAACACCCGCCCGGTGCCCGCCAGCCGCGCGGCGGCGCCGTCAATCGCGGCCTGGATATGCGCCAGCCCCAGCGGCGAGGCGCCGCGATAGCGCACATTGCGCAGAAGCTGCGGCAGCGGATCAAACACCCGGCAGGCCTCGGAGGCGCGCTTGCCGGAGCGCACCAGCACCGAGAGCACCTGCAACGCCGCCACCAGCCCGTCTCCGGTGGTGGCGAAATCGGAGAGGATCACATGGCCGGACTGCTCGCCGCCCAGGTTGAAGCCCTGGGCGCGCATCGTCTCGGCCACATAGCGGTCGCCCACCTTGGTGCGGGTGAGGCCGAGGCCAAGCCCGCCCAAAAACCGCTCCAGCCCGAGATTGCTCATGACCGTGGCGACGATTCCGCCGCCGCGCAGCTGCCCGGCCTGCGCCATATCCCGCGCGATCAGCCCGAGAATCTGGTCGCCATCGATGATCTCGCCGCGCTCATCGGCCAAAATCACCCGATCCGCATCGCCATCCAGCGCGATGCCGATATCCGCGCCATGCTCCAGCACCGCCTCGCACAGGGCTTTTGGCGCGGTGGAGCCGGCTTCGCGGTTGATGTTGAACCCGTCCGGGGTCACGCCCAGGGGAATCACCTCGGCGCCCAGCTCGAACAAGGCGGCGGGGGCCACCTTGTAGGCGGCGCCATGGGCGCAATCCAGCACGATGCGCAGCCCATCCAGCTTCAGCCCGCGCGGCAGCGAGAATTTCGCGGCCTCCACATAGCGCCCGGCGGCATCCACCAGGCGCTGGGCCCGGCCCAGCTTCGCCGGCGGGGCCATGCGGTCCGAAAGATCCTCCGCCATCAGTGCCTCGATCTGCGCTTCCGTCTCGTCGGACAGCTTGGCGCCATCCGGCCCGAAGAGCTTGATGCCGTTATCCTCATACGGGTTGTGCGAGGCGGAGATGACAACGCCGAGATCCAGCCGCAATGAGCGCGTGAGCATGGCAATGCCGGGGGTGGGCAGGGGGCCCGCCAGCGTCACATTCATGCCCGCGGAGATGAACCCGGCGGTGAGTGCTGGCTCCAGCATATAGCCGGATAGCCTGGTATCCTTGCCGATGATCACGCGGTGCCTGTGGTCGCCCCTGGTGAAGAGCAGCCCGGCCGCCTGGCCGAGCTTGAGCGCCATCTCAGCCGTCATCGGCGCGGCGTTGGCGGTGCCACGAATCCCGTCAGTGCCGAACAGGCGGCGTTGGGGCTTTTTATCCATCGTCTCTCTCAGTTAGTCTCTGCCAAACGCGTAAGGCCCGCACGGTCCCGGCCACGTCATGTACCCGCAATATATGGGCGCCTTGCGCCAAGGCATAGAGTCCGGCGGCCAGGCTCTCTGGGTCGCGCAACGCGGCCTCGGACTCGCCCGAGATCTCGCCCAGGAAATGCTTGCGCGAAAGGCCGACCAGCAGCGGATGGCCAAGGGCCGCGAGCCGGGCAGTGGCGTGCAGGAGCACAATATTCTGCGCCCCGCGCTTGGCAAAGCCAAGGCCAGGGTCCAGGCAGATATTTTCGGGCCTCACCCCCGCCGCCAGGGCGGCGTCGCGCGCGGCGGTGAGCTCGGCTTCCACCTCCGCCGCCACATCATGGTAGATGGCGCAGTCATTCATCATCGCCGGGGTGCCGCGCATATGCATCAGCACCACCGGGCAGGCGCGTTGTGCCACCAAACGCAGGGTGGCGGGATCATGCCGCAGGGCGGTAATATCGTTCACGATCTTGCCGCCCGCCTCCAGCCCCGCCGCCATGGTGGCGGGGTTGCGGGTATCCAGCGAAATCACCGCCCCGTCCGCCGCCAGGGCGCGCACCACGGGCACGATCCGGTCAATTTCCTGATTGACGGGAACCGTCTGGGCGCCGGGCCTTGTGCTCTCCCCGCCAATGTCGAGAATATCCGCCCCCACGGCCAGCATGCGCCGCCCCGCCTCGATGGCGGCCTGCGGGCTGAAATGCCGCCCGCCATCGGAGAAGGAATCCGGCGTGACATTCAGGATGCCCATCACCAGGGGCCTGTTCAGCCGCAGCCCCGCCCAGTCTGTCATGTGAAGCGCCATGCCTGCCCCCTATCATGCGCGGCGTGGCCGGGGCCAGCCTTGCCAGCCTTTCCGCACTGTGCCCTTGCTACGCGTGCCCGGCGAGGAGGGGGCGTGAATGACGGCAAAGCTTTATCTTGGAACGGCCCGCTATTCGTCCTGGTCTTTGCGCGGCTGGCTGCTGGTGCGGCTCTGCGGCCTGCGGGCAGAGGAGATCTTTGTGCCTTTGGCGGGCGGTAACTCCCCGGAGGTGAAGAAAATCTCACCCAGCGGGCTGGTGCCCTATCTGGAGCATGACGGCGCCAAGGTGTGGGAGAGCCTCGCCATCGCCGAATATTGCGCCGACATCAATCCCGCCCTGTGGCCCGCCGACCGCCTGGCCAAGGCGCGGGCGCGTTCCATCGCCGCCGAGATGCATGCCGGCTTCAGGGGGCTGCGTTTGGCCATGCCGATGGTTCTGGGCCGCCAGGATTATGCCGGGCTGGGGCAGACCCCGGACAGCCTGGCCGATATCGCGCGGATCGAGGCGCTTTGGGCCGGGACGCGGGCGCAATTCGGGGCGGGCGGCCCCTATCTGTTCGGGGCGGATTTCAACGCGGCGGATGCCATGTACGCCCCGGTGGTGGCGCGGCTGCTGACCTATGCGCCGCCGCTCTCTGCCGCCTCGAAAGCGTATTGCGAGGCCGTGCGGGCGCATCTTCTGGTTGCGGAATGGTATCAGATCGCGGCAAAAGAGCCTAAATCCTGGCAACTCGAAAAATATGAAAGCCTCGCATGAAGCTCCGCCCCCTGCTGCTGGCCGCCCCCCTGCTGCTCGGCGCCGCCCCGGCGCTGGCCGCCACCACCACGCCGAGCATCAATGTCTGGCTCGATCATGGCGCCGTCTGGAAGACCACGCCCAAGGCCACATTCACCGAGGGGTTTCTCGAAATCCATAATGACGGCCCGACGCAGGACGTGCTGACCGCCTGGAACTGCCCCGACGCCGATGCCACGGCGTTGCTGGGCAAGGACGGCAAGCCCCTGACCCAGCTTGTCATCCCCGCCGGGCAGACGGTGACGCTGGCGCCGGGCGGCCTGTATCTGGCGCTGAGCGGGTTGCATTACGGCGTGGAGCGCGGGACGATTTTGCCCTGTTCCTTCACCTTCCAGCAGGCCGGGCTGCTCGGCGGCTTCCTGAACGAGGTCACGAAGCCCGAGGGCTGAGCGCCTCCGCTTGTGCCGGGTGGAGGATGACGTTACGCTTCCGCCATGGATCAGCGGGGCTGTCTGGACGTTGGCATGAATGACGGCGCGGCAGGCAAGGCCGGTGAGGCGCCGGCACAGCCCGCGCCGCTGCCAGGCTTCGACGAGGACACCTATCTGCGCCTCAACCCGGATGTGCTGGTGGCGGTGGCGCAGGGCAAGTTCCGCTCCGGCCGGGCGCATTACGAGCATTATGGCCGGGCGGAGGGCCGGCTGGCCCTGGTGCCGAGCGGTTTGCCGCGCGACAGGATCATCATCACCGCCCGCCCCGGCCAGGCCGAGGAGGCGCCGCATGCGCCCTCCGGCGCCGTGGATGCGATTAAGCTTTCCGCCGCCGGTGGCCTTTATGTCAGCGGCTGGGTGAATGACCAGTTGGACCGGCTGGACGCGGTGGAGCTTTACGTCGCCGGCTGGTCCATCGCCTTTTCCGCCGCCGGGCTGGCGCGGGTGCGCAGGCCGGATGCGGAGAGCGTCCTCGGGCTGCACATGCCGCATGCCGTCGGGTTCTGGGGTTTCATCTATGCGGCCCAGCGCCTGCCGGTTGGCAAATGCAATGTGGTGATGCGGCTGAAATCCGGCGCCGAGCTGAGCCTGATCGTGAAGATCGAGCCGGTGGACGATATCGAGCTGCGCGGCACAGTGCTGAACCATCTGGCGACGTCGCATTATTCCGGCCCGGCTTATTTCAATGCCGTTTCGGTGATCGACAAGGCCATCGGCACGCAGCTTGTCGATTTCAGCCAGATGCTGACGCGAAGGGCGGTGGGTGCTCCTTATATCGAGCGTTTCCACCAGGGCGGGCGTGTGCCGAAAGCCTCAGTCATCATCTGCCTTTATGGCAAGCCGGATTATCTGGCCGTGCAGCAGGCCTTGTTCGCGCGCCAGCCAGGGGCGCAGGATTATGAGTTCATCTATGTCTGCAACAGCCCGGCCTTGGCGGAGATGTTGCTGAAGGAAGCCGCCATCGCGCAGCTGACCTATGGGCTGGACATTACGCTGGTCCTGCTTGGCGCCAATGCCGGTTTCGCGGCGGCGAATAATTTTGGTGCCGCGCAGGCCCGCACGCGGCGGCTGATCTTCATGAATCCGGATGTGTTTCCGAAGGGGGCTGATTTCGCCCGCCGCCATCAGGCGCTGGTGGAGGCGTTGCCCGCTGAACGCACGGATCTTTTCGGCGCGGCGCTTTATTACGATGACGGCTCGCTGATGCATGCGGGCATGTATTTCGAGGTCGATGCAATGCCGGGCTTCACGCTGGGGCAGAAGGAGGATGTGAGCATTCTGCGCGTGGAGCATTACGGCAAGGGCGCGCCGCCGGAGGATGCGCCGCTGCTGCGCCCCCGCCCGGTGCCCGCGGTGACCGGCGCCTTCATCTCCGCCAGCCGTGCATGGTTCGAGGCGCTGGAAGGGTTTTCCCAGGATTACATCTTCGGCCATTACGAGGATGCGGATTTATGCCTGCGCAGCCTGGAGGCCGGGCGGGCCGCCTGGCTGGCGGATCTGCGGCTTTACCATCTGGAGGGCAAGGGCAGCCCGCGCCAGCCGGTGCATGAAGGCGCCTCGGCGGTGAATCGCTGGCTGTTCACCCGCAACTGGATGGCGCTGGTGAGCGCCACGCTGCTCGGCCCGGCGCCCGCCCATGAGGCACTGGCGGAGGCCGCGCCATGAAGGTGCTGATCATCGCCATGTACCATCCCGAGCTGGTGCGCGGCGGCTCGCAGCAAGTGGCGCATGAGCTGTTCCAGGGGCTGAAGGCGGTGCCGGGCGTGGAGCCGGTGCTGCTCTGCTCGGCGGATCATAATTCCCCCGCTTTGTTCAAAAGCGGCGCGCGCATCACGGGGTTTGATCAGCGGGCGAATGAGTTCCTGTTCCTCTCCCGCGATTATGATTATGTGTGGCAGAAATTGCCGCAGCCTTTGCAGGCGCAGGCCTTTGCCGATTTCCTGCGGCAGGTCCAGCCGGATGTGGTGCATTTTCATCACTTCATGACCTATGGCATCGATTACCTGACGCTGGCGCGAAGGGTTTTGCCTCAGGCGCGCATCGTCTTCACCGCGCATGAGTTCCTGAGCATCTGCGCGGCGGATGGGCATATGGTGCGCAAGACCGATGGCGCGCTATGCGAACAAGCCTCCCAGGTGCGCTGCCATCAATGTTTGCCCCAACGCCTGCCGGAGGAATTCTTTCTGCGCGAGCAATGGATGAAGGCGCATTTGCAGGCGGTGGATGTCTTCACCGTGCCCAGCCGGTTCATGATCGGCTTTTATGAGCGCTGGGGGCTCGACCCGGAAACCTTCCTGCATGTGCCGAATGGTTTGCAAATGCCGGCGCCGGCGGCGCGGGTGCTGCCACCCGCCCGGCGCAACCGGTTCGGGTTTTTCGGGCAGATGGTGGATGTGAAGGGCCTGCATGTGCTGCTGGAGGCCGTGAGCATTCTGCGCGCCGAGGGGTTCGAGGATTTCGTGGTCGAGATCAATGGCGAGAACCTGCATTTCGCCAGTCCGCAGGCACGCCAGGAGATCGAGGCGTTTCTTGAGCGCGAGGCGGCGTTGCCCGCCGCGGCGCGGTTGGTGAGCTTCAATGGCGGCTATCATCATGGCCAGTTGGCAGCACGGATGGCGCGGGTGGATTGGGTGGTGGTGCCCTCCATTTGGTGGGAGATTTATTGCCTGGTGATCTCCGAGGCCTGGCATTTCGGAAGGCCGGTCATCGCCTCCAACCAGGGCGGCCCGGCGGAGCGGGTGAGGGGCGGGGTGGACGGGCTGCTGTTCGAGCTGGGCGATGCCCGCGCCTTGGCCGAGACCATGCGCCATGCCGTAACGGAAGATGGGCTATGGGACAGGCTGGCCGGGGGCATCACCCCGCCCACGCCGCGCGAGGCGATGGTGCAAGGCTACCTGGCCGCCTACACGGCCGCGCGGGTGAAGCAGAAGCTGGCGGCGGAATAGGGGCGCTTAACCGGCGGCGCGGTTGCGGCGCAGCAGGATCAGCCCCAGCAGGGCGGAAGCCAGGAAAGTGGCGCCGCCCAGCAGCAGCAGATGCGCGTGGTCCGGCGCGCTGCCCTTGCCAAGCAGGGCGAACATCAGCGTCTGCGGGATGAAGCCGAGGGCCGAGGCGGCCAGGAAGGGCAGCAGGCGCACCGAGGTGAGTCCGGCGGCCAGGTTGAGCAGCAAATTATTGCCGATGGGCATCAGCCGCAGCATCAGCGTGGCGGTGAAAGGGTGGCGGGCGAGGGTACGGTCGACCCAGGCCAGCCTGGCGCCGAATTTACGGCGGCAGAAATCCTGCGCGATGGCGCGGGCCCAGATGAAATCAAGGCTGCAGGCCAGGACCTGCGCCACCAGCGCGATGGCGGTGCCGTACCAGGGGCCGAAGGCGTAACCGGCGGCGAAGGCCGGAATCTGGCGCGGCAGCCCGATGGCGACCAGGAAGGTGGAGAGCAGCAGGAACACCGTTTGCCCGCGCAGGTCGCCATGGCCCAGGGCGCTGGTGAGGGTGGTTTGCGCCGCGCCATGCCCCATCAAGGGCAGGGCGGCGGCAATGGCGATCAGCCCGCCCGCCATTAAAGCCGGTTTCAGCGCCTTGGCGGCGCCGCTGGGGAGGGCGAAGGCACGTGGGGTGGTGTTGCTCATTCGCGTCCCTCGATCTGCGGCACATTCCAGCGCCGCTGCAGCCAGGCGACTCCAGCAAGGTCGACGAGGCCGACCTTGAGGCGCTGCCAGTTATTGTAATGCGAGGCGCCGTGGGCGCGGGCATGGTGGCGCACCGGCACCGAGACCACCTGGCCGCCGGCACGGATGAACAAGGCCGGCAGGAAGCGGTGGATATGGTTGAAATGCGGTAGCTCCAGGAAGGCCTGGCGGCGGAAGAGTTTCAGGCCGCAGCCCGTGTCGGGAGTCGCGTCCTTCAACGCCCAGGCGCGCACCTTGTTGGCGAGGCGCGAGCCATAGCGCTTGGCGTTGGTATCCTGCCGGTTGACGCGGTGGCCGGCGATGAGCACCGGGCGCGGGCCTTTGGCCTCTGCCGCGCGCATCGCCTCCAGCATGGCGGGGATGTCGGCGGGGTCGTTCTGGCCGTCCCCGTCCAGCGTGGCGACATAGGTGCCGCGCGCGGTTTTCACGCCGGTGATCACGGCGCCGCTCTGCCCGCAGCTCTGCTTGTGGCGTACCCGCACCAGGGTGGGCAGGGTTTGCGCCAGTTCGGCCAGCACCTGGGGGGTGGCATCCGAGCTGCCATCGTCCACATAGACGATCTCATGAGCGGTCTGCGCCAGCGCGGTGCTGATGGCGCAGATCAGCGGTTTTAGGTTGGGGGCTTCGTTATGCACCGGCACCACCACAGAGATCAGCGGGATGGCAGCGCCGGAATCAGCCTCAGAGAGGAAGCGGGGTTCGATGTTCATGCCCAACATTCAGCAACAGCATTAAGGCGCATCTGTGGCCCGATTTGGCTGAGGCGTAGGCAGAGCCACGAACCTGGCGGAGCGATAAATGGGGAGGGAGCCGAAATTGTCATCAATCATTCACCTTTCAGGCCATTTCATGGCATGGGCGAAAAAAACCCGCTACCTCGGCGGGTATAAAAACAGCAGAGCCTTGGCTTGTTCCCTGGGCATCGCTATAAGCCCGCACAAAGCTAAGGGGGACGGGTAACAGGACCCGGCCCGACGGATTTAAGGATCTGACGGCATGCTGATTTCGTTGCCACCGGATTACCGGCCATCGGAAGACGAAGAGTTTATGAATCCGATGCAGACCGAGTATTTTCGCCAGAAATTGCTGCGTTGGCGGGGGGATCTGGTGAAGGAAGCCAATGGCACCCTGGCCTCGCTCGGCGAAGGGGGAATCCTGGAAGCTGACATCACCGACCGCGCCAGCGTGGAGACCGACCGGGCGCTGGAACTGCGCACCCGTGACCGGGCCCGCAAGCTGATCGGCAAGATCGACCAGGCGCTGGAGCGCATTGAGGCCGGGACCTACGGCTATTGCGAGGAAACGGGCGAGCCGATCGGGCTGAGGCGGCTGGAGGCCCGGCCCATCGCAACCCTCTCCATTGAGGCGCAGGAGCGCCATGAGCGGATGGAGCGGGTTCACCGGGACGATTGACACAAAAAACCGGGGCTTTTGGCCCCGGTTTTTTGTGTCTGGGTCAAAATGCGGCCGCATTGAATCGTCTGATTCAACCTGACCGCAGATGAGATTGCTCGCGCGGACAAAGCGCTTCAGTTGAGCAGCAGGGCGGCGGCGTTGGCGCTGGCGGCCTGGCGTTGCTCGGCCACCTGCGCCTTCATCGATTTCTGCAACTTCTCGAAAGCCCGCACCTCGATCTGGCGCACACGCTCGCGCGAGATGTCGTAATGCTGGGACAGATCCTCCAGCGTGGTCGGGTTGTCCTGCAGCCGGCGCTCGACCAGGATGTGGCGCTCACGCTCGGAGAGGGTTTTCAGCGCCGTCGCCAGCAGGGCCTTGCGGCCCGTCAGCTCCTCGCGCTCGGCCAGCTCGGATTCCTGGCTGTCGGATTCATCCACCAGCCAGTCCTGCCATTCGCCCTCGCCATCCATCTTGATGGGGGCGTTGAGTGAATTGTCCGGCGAGGAGAGGCGGCGGTTCATGCTCACCACATCCTGCTCCGGTACAGCGAGCAGCGTGGCGATCTTGGTCACCTGCTCGGGCTGCAGATCGCCATCGTCGATCGCCTGCATCTGGCCCTTCAGGCGGCGCAGATTGAAGAACAGCTTCTTCTGCGCGGCGGTGGTGCCCATTTTCACCAGGGACCAGCTATGCAGAATATATTCTTGGATGGCGGCGCGGATCCACCACATTGCGTATGTGGAAAGGCGGAAGCCGCGGTCCGGGTCGAAGCGGCGCACGGCCTGCATCATGCCGACATTGCCTTCGGAAATCAGTTCACTGACGGGCAGGCCATAGCCGCGATATCCCATCGCGATCTTCGCCACGAGGCGAAGATGGGAATTGACGAGCCTATGCGCCGCTTCATGGTCGCCATTGTCGCGCCAGGAACGGGCGAGTTGTTCTTCTTCCGCATGCGACAGCATGGGGTACTTGCGGATATCCTGCATGTACCGCGTCAGGCTGGCATCGGGAGCCAAATTGCTCACAGTGGAGGCCATATGGATTCTCCTCTTCTCTCATTTGCTCCGTCCGCTGCGGCCCAGCTGGCCCGGCACCGCACAAACGGTCAGTATCGCTAACCTTAGAGCGGAACCGACATTAACACCGGCTTTCCGTAGCGCCTCTTAAAAGCGGGTAAGGTTTCCAGCGAAGTCGTTCAGGTAAAGCGGTAGCGTTGGAAGAAGATTACGTACGTTCGTCCGTGCTCGTCAATAAAAACGACTACGTTAGTCCTGTTTCATGCGCATGCGAGCAATGCGTCGGCAAGCGTGTTGAAATCCTCCGGCGGTGGCACGCAGAAGCGCAAGGCGGCCCCGGTGATGGGGTGGGAAAAGCCAAGAATTTCAGCGTGCAAGGCTTGGCGCGGGAAGTCCAGCGCCTGGCTGCGCACGGGCTCGGGCAGGAGCTTGGCGGCGGCGGGGCGGCGCTTGAGATAAACCGGGTCACCGATGAGCGGATGACCTATATGAGCCATGTGGACCCTTATCTGGTGCGTGCGCCCGGTTTCCAGCTGGCAGGTGATGAGGGCGGCGGACAGGCCAATGTTACGTAAAATTCGGTAATTCGTTACCGCATGCTTGCCGTTGCGGGTGACCACGGCCATGCGTTTGCGCTCGCGCGGGTCTCGGCCGATATCACCTTCTATGCGTCCGGTGGCGGGGCTGGGCAGCCCCCAGCAGAGGGCCTTGTAGGCGCGCTCCAGGTCGCGCGCGGCAAAAGCGGCGGAGAGGCGGGTGAGGGCCAACTCCGTCTTGGCGGCAACCATTACGCCTGAGGTGTCCTTGTCGAGCCTATGGACAATGCCCGGGCGGCGCTCGCCGCCGATGCCGGTGAGGCTGTCGCCGCAATGAGCAATGAGGGCGTTGACCAGCGTGCCGTCCGGGTTGCCGGGGGCGGGGTGCACCACCATGCCGGCCGGCTTGTTCAGTACCAGCAGGGCGTCGTCTTCAAATAATATATCGAGCGGCATCGCCTCGGCCTGCGGAATGGCGGGTGCGACGGGCGGCAAGGTGAGGCGGTAAGTGGCGCCTGGCTGCACCGATTCGGACGGGTCCGTGGTGACCACGCCCTCCCGCGCGCAGGCGCCTTCCAGGATCAGGGCCTTGACGCGCGAGCGCGAGATGGTGCCGATGCGCGCGGCAAGATAGAAATCGAGCCGGACGCCGGAAGCCTCCGGCGCCGCCAGGATGGAGAGATATGCAGGATCAGCCACAGAATTTACGGGGGTTAAAGGCGCTGGTGGGGGTCATGGGGGTGCTGATCATCATCGGGAGCACGGTGGTTGTCGGCACGATCATCCACCGTCTCTATGCCAGATTTTCAGCCCCGTCGACGCCTCAGGTGGCTGCCGTCGCGCCTGCCCCCGGCAGCGTTCCCGCCGCCTTGCCGCCCGCCGCCTTGCCGCCCGCCGCCATGGCGGCGCAGCTGGCGCCGGGTGAGCATATCTCCGGCATCGCCTCGGCCGGGGCGCAGCTGGCGGTTTGGATCAGCGGCCCAAAGGGCGACAGGCTGCTGCTGCTGAACCCGGTGACGGGGCAGGCCCGCGCCGTGCTGAGCAGCCCATGAAGGCAACGCGGCCGGGGAAGAGCTGCTCGGCCTTCGCCTGGCGGCGCGAAGGGGCGGATAAAAAATCCTTCCCGCCCCTGCTTGTCATCGGCGCGCCCCTGGCTTAAGGGAGCCCCGCGCCTCGTCCCGTTCGTCTAGAGGCCCAGGACACCGCCCTTTCACGGCGGTAACACGGGTTCGAATCCCGTACGGGACGCCACGCTCTTCAGTACACTGATATCGCTAGATATTTTTGGTGCCGTCCCGCGAATGTGGCATGGTCTTGTATCATAGCGGGAAGCCACATGTCGGGTTGTTCGTATGTCGAAAGACGGGGGAGCAAGTCCTACTTCCGGGTCCGGATGCCGGTGGATGTCGCGGCCATGGCCGCGCGGACGCATAACGTTGTTTCGCTTGGCACAGCCGATGCGCGCATCGCGAACATTAAATCTGCACGATTGTTTTTGTCGGTTGCGACCTTCCTGGAGACAATGCGTCTCAGGATGGCACGCGCATTCGACATCGACGAAAATGGCTCCGGCCGGTTGGAAATGCTGGCGGCGGGGGCGTTTGCCTTGGGTCAGGAGTATGAGGCACGGAAAGAAAACTTGAAGCAGGAATTTTTGGCGAGGCTCAGCCGGTTGATCGCCAGCCTCAGGGATGACGCCACCCCGGCTGCTGTGGCCCCTGTCTGCGGCAACGGGGATGACGTGACCAGCTTCGCGGCCGCAGGAGAGTGTTTC
>DATJXU010000118.1:0-29798 GCA_035499915.1 Acidocella sp. | reverse complement strand
CTCGGGCGGGGCGTAGCTTTCCAGCAGGGCGAGCGCCTTGGCCTTGGCATCCGCCAGCAGGCGGTAGCGGTTCATGGTGATGCCGTCATGTTCACGAAGGAAGAGAAGTTCCTTGGCGTTGGCGGCGGATTTGCTGACCGTGGCGGTGCTCACCATCTCGAAGACCTTCGTGGCGGCGGGCATGGGGCCGCGCGGCATGGCCTTGTTGGCGGCCCAGCGGGCGAGCATTTCCGTGCAGCCGCCCCAGGCGGGGACGAGGCCGACGCCGCATTCCACCAGGCCGATATAAGACTCCGCATGGGCCTGGATGGCAGACGCATGCAGCAGGATTTCGCAGCCGCCGCCAAGCGCCATGCCGAAGGGGGCGGCGACGCTGGGGAAGGGGGCGTATTTCAGTGTTTTGAAAATCTTCTGTCCGGAAGCGACGAGTTTCTCAACCTCGCCCCAGGCCGCGATGTTGGCGGCGAAGAGGGCAAGGCCGAGATTGGCGCCGACGGAGAAATGCGCGCCTTCGTTGTAGATCACCAGCGCCTTGTGGTTCTGCGGCACCAGCGCGATGGTCTTTTCGAGGAGGTCGAGATTCTGCTGGTCCCAGCTATTGCTCTTGGATGTCAGCTCGAAGCAGAGCACGCCATCGCCAATGTCCCACACCGCGGCGGAGGCGTTTTTCAGCAACGGTTTCGCGGTGAGCTTGATGTCTTCCAGCATCAGCACGCCGTCCGGGCGGGTGAATTTGTGGTAGGCGCCGTCCTGGCCCAGATATTCGCGGTTGGCGCCGTCCAGACGGTAGAAGCTCTTGCCCTTGGCGGCGGCGAGCAGAGGCGGCACGGGGAAGCCGTCCGCCGCCAGTTTTTCAGCCAGCCAGTCCGCACCGAGCTTGTCGATCAGCTCGAAGGGGCCAAACTTCCAGTTATAGCCAAGGCGCATCGCCTCATCGATGGCATGCACATCCTCGGCCGCTTCCGGCACCAGCGAGGCGGCATAGGCGAGCGTTTGCGCCAGCACGCGCCAGCCATAGCGCGCTGCAGTGGTGGGGGTGGTGAGCAGGGCGCGCAAATCGCGGGTGGCAAGCTCCGGCAGGTTGGGTTTTTGCACCGGGCGGTAATCGCCGGAGGCGAGGTCGATGGCTTCGCGGCCCTTGGCACCCTTGCGGTAGAAGCCGCCTTTGCCTTTGCGGCCGGTATAGCCCTCCGCGATCATCTTCTTGATGAGCGGCAGGTCGCGGTTGGTGGCGTGGAAGGCGTCACTGGCGGGCAGGGCGCCGGCGAGGCTGGCATTGATATGGGGCATCAGGTCGAGCCCCACCAGGTCGATGAGGCCGAACACGCCGGTTTTGGGGATGCCGAAGGGCTTGCCCATCACCGCGTCGGCTTCCTCGACCGTCAGCCCGGCATCGATGGCTTCGATCACGCCGGTCTGCAGCCAGAACACGCCAAGGCGGTTGGCAATGAAGCCGGGGGAGTCCTTGGCCTTCACCACGCTCTTGCCGAGCATGAGGTCGCAGAAAGACGCAACCTTGCCGGCAAGATCAGGATCGGTCTGCGGGCTGGTCACCAGCTCCAGCAGGCGCATATAGCGCGGCGGGTTGAAGAAATGGGTGATCAGGAAATCGCGCTTGAAGCTCTCGGGCAGCCCTTCGGTGAGCGTGGCCAGGGGAATGGTGGAGGTGTTGGAGGAGACCGCCGTGCCCGGGCGGCGCACGGCGTCGATCTTGCGGTAGAGATCCTGCTTCAGGTCGAGGCGCTCGATGATCGCCTCCACGACCCAGTCGCAGGAGGCCAGCTGGGGCAGATCGTCCTCGATATTGCCCGGCGTGACCAGTTTCGCCGCGCGGGCGGACATGAAAGGGGCAGGCTCGGTCTTGAGCATTTTGGCGATGGCGCCTTCAGCCAGCGCGTTGCGCGATTTGGCGCCTGCGGGGACAATGTCCAGCAGCAGCACCGGCACGCCCGCATTGGCGAATTGCGCGGCGATGGCCGCCCCCATGGTTCCGGCGCCGATGATTGCGGCTTTGCGGATGCTCTCCATCACACGCGCTCCAGAACCGTGGCGATGCCCTGGCCGCCGCCGATGCATTGCGTGGCCAGCGCATAACGCCCGCCCACGCGGCCCAGCAGCGAGGCGGCCTTGCCGGTGATGCGCGCCCCGGTGGCGCCCAGCGGGTGGCCGAGCGCGATGGCGCCGCCATCGATATTCACCTTGGCGGGGTCCAGCCCGAGATCACGGATGCAGGCGAGGGACTGTGAGGCGAAGGCCTCGTTCAGCTCCACCACATCGAGGTCGGACGCAGAGATGCCAGCGCGGGCCAGCGCTTTTTTGGAGGCGCCACCCGGGCCGATGCCCATGATCTCCGGCGCGCAGCCGGCGGTGGCGGTGGCGAGAATGCGGGCCAGCACCTTGAGGTTATGCTTGGCAGCATACTCTTCCGAGCAGACCAGCACGGCGGAGGCGCCGTCGGTCAGCGGGGAGGAGGTGCCGGCGGTGACGGAGCCCGTGGTGCTGAAGGCGGGTTTCAGCCCGGCGAGGGTCGCGGCCGTGGTCTCCGGACGGGGGCAGCCATCCGCCTCCACCTTGCCCGATTTGGTGGTGATGGGGACGATCTCGTCCTTGAAATTCCCGGCGGCGATGGCGGCGGCGGCGCGGCGCTGGCTCTCCACCGCGAAAGCCTCCTGCTCGGCGCGGGAGATGTTCCATTTTGCGGCGACATTCTCGGCGGTTTCGCCCATGCCCATATAGGCGGCGGGGATCTTGGCGTGGAGCCCCGGGTTGGGCAGCGGGTTATAGCCCATCATCGGCACGCGGCTCATGCTCTCCACCCCCGTGGCGATGAACGCCTCGCCCGCACCGGTGGCGATATGCCCGGCGGCGATGTGGATGGACTGCATGGAGGAGCCGCAGAAATGGTTCACGGTATAACCGCCGACCGATTGCGGCAGCCCGGCATTCAGCCCCACGAGGCGGGCGAGGTTCATGCCCTGCTCACCCTCGGGGAAGGCGCAGCCGAGAATGACGGCTTCAAGATCGGACGGGGTGATGCCGGTGCGGGCAACCAGGGCGGCGATGACCTCGGCGGCGATGTCATCAGGGCGGGTGCGGGCGAGGGCGCCCTTGTTGGCGAGGGTGAAGGGGGAACGGGCATAGCCCGCGATTACGGCATGGGTCACGTTGATCTCCCGATCGATTTTGAGGCGCCGGAGGCTGTGTCCGCCGGGCCGGTTTTGGATTCGGTTTTTGGCGCCAAAGCTGGGACCGCGCCCAGTGTCTTCAGCGCCGCCTCGCATTGCAGCGCGATGCTGCGCAGCTCGGTGAGGGTTTGCTCCACGGCCTGGCGCTGCTCCTCCAGCTTCTGGATGCGGCTCTGCGCTGCCTTCAGCAGCGCCTTGGTCTGCTGCCCGTGGGCGGGGTCGGTATCGTAAAGCTCAAGATATTCCTTGATCTCCTTGATGGAGAAACCAAGCCGCTTGCCGCGCAGGATGAGGATCATGCGCGCCCGGTCGCGATGGGTGTAGACGCGCGTATTGCCCGCGCGCCGCGGCGTGATGAGGCCCTGCGCCTCGTAGAAATGCAGGGTTCGCACAGTGACCCCCAGCTCGGCGCCGAGCTGTGTAACGGTAAAAAGCGGGTCATTGTGCGACATGGGAACTCCTGTAAGGCCTCTTAACGCGATTACGATTAGGTCATTTCATTCACCTGTGCATGTGGCGCGGAGGAGGAAGCCGGCGGCGCGCCGCTGAAGGGGGGGGGCGTCAGAACTTCATTGTCCCACCGTAGGCAAGCGACTTATCCGAGGTGGAATGGGTGCCGATGACGGGTGGGCTTGGCATTGGCAGAGAGAGGCAGGCAGGGCCCGGCCAGGGCGCCCGGGGGTGTCGCCGCGAAGAGAATGAGTTTTAGGTGCAGCGATTTTTTCATGTTCCTGGTCTTCTCCTCAGCCTATTTTCGTTTCCCGCGAGCGGTGCCGCCCGTCTTTACTATTGAATAGGGGTGTAGCCTAACGTATTGTGTATGACAAATACTAAATAGGGATGGAAATGCAAGAGATCGCTTTTAAGCGCCATGCAAAAATTCTTCTGGCTGTGGCCGGTTTCTCCTGGCTTGCGGCCCCGGCGGTGGCGCAAACCAGTCCGGCCGGTTGGTGGGTTGACCAGAGCGGCAAGGCCGGAATCGTGATTTCAGCCTGCGGCGCGGATTTGTGCGGGAAGATTGAATGGCTGAGGGTGCCGCTGGATTCCGAGGGCAAGCCCAAGACCGATATTCATAATGGCGATACGGCGCTAAGGGCCCGGCCGCTTTGCGGGCTTTCGATTCTCGGCAATTTCGTGCCGGATGGGGAGGGCGGCTGGAAGGGCGGCTGGATCTACGATCCCGAGGGCGGCAAGACCTATAAATCCGTGATGCATGTGGCCGCTGACGGCAGGCTGCATGTGCGCGGCTATGTCGGGATTACGCTGCTGGGCCGCTCCGCAATCTGGACGCGCCCGGCCACGGCGCTGACCCCCTGCACGGGGAGCTGAGAATGAGCGCTGCGCAAGGCAAGGAAGGCGCCATCCCCACCCCGCTGCTGCACGAATTGCTGGCCTCCGCGGTGGCGCGGTTTGCGTCCATTCCGGCACTGGATTTTCTCGGCAAGCGCACGAGCTATGCAGAACTTGGCCAATTGGTGGAGCGCGCGGCGGCGGGGTTTCAGCGCCTGGGGGTGGTGAAGGGCACGCGCGTGGCGTTGTGCCTGCCCAACACGCCATATTACGTGATCTGCTATTACGCGATTTTGCGTGCCGGCGGCGTGGTGGTGAATCTCAGCCCGCTTTATGTGGAGCGCGAGCTGCGGCATTTTCTGCAGGATAGCGGCGCGCGGATCGCGGTGACCCTGGATGTCGGCGAGTTGTACGGGAAATTCGCGCCGATCGCGGCGGATGGCGCGCTCGATCATCTCATCATCGGCTCGATGCTGGAGATTCTGGACCCGCTGAAGCGCGTTGGTTTTTGGCTGACAAGGCGCAAGAGCCTGGCGAAGATACCCGCCGATTCCAGGCATGTTCCCTTCCGCGCGCTGGTGGCCCCAGGCGCGCCGCCGCGCCCGGTGCCGTGCGATGCGGTGAAGGATCTGGCGGTGCTGCAATATACCGGCGGCACCACCGGCATTCCGAAAGCCGCGATGCTGAGCCATGCCAACCTCAGCGCCAATTGCGCGCAGCTGGCGCGGCGGCTGCCGGAGATCGCGCCGGGGCGGGGCATGCTGACGCTGGTGCCCTTGTTTCATGTCTTCGCCATGACGGTGGCGATGAATCTCTCGGTGATGCTGGGCCTGGAGATGATTCTCCTGCCGCGTTACGACAAAGAGTTGTTGCGAAAGACCATCAAGCGCACCAGGCCGATTTTCTTCCCTGGTGTGCCGACGATCTACGCCAACATCAACGAGGCCGCCGCCAGGGAGAAATGGGAACTCTCCTCCATCCGTTTCTGTGTTTCCGGGGCGGCGCCGTTGCCGGCGGAGATCCGCACGAGGTTCGAGCAGCTTTCCGGTTGCCGGCTGGTGGAAGGCTATGGCTTGTCTGAAACCTCGCCGGTGGTGGCGGCCAATCTGTTCGGCGCGGTGCGTGATGGCTCCGTCGGCCTGCCGGTGGACGGCACAGTGGTAGAGTTGCGGTCAATGGATGATCCGTCGCGTATCGTCGCCCAGGGCGAGCTGGGCGAGGTCTGCGTGCGCGGCCCGCAGGTGATGATGGGCTATTGGAACCGGCCGGATGAGACAGCGAAAGTGTTCATTGATGGCGCGCTGCGCACCGGCGATGTCGGCTATCAGGACAAGGATGGCTATATCTTCCTGGTTGACCGCATCAAGGACCTGATCATTTCCGGCGGCTACAACGTCTATCCGCGGGTGGTGGAGGAGGCGCTGTACAAGCACCCGGCGGTGCTGGAGGCGGTGGTGATCGGCATTCCGGATGCCAGGCGCGGCCAGGTGCCGAAAGCCTATGTGAAGCTGCAGGAGGGCGTGCAGGTTACCGAGGAGGAGCTGCAGACTTTCCTGGCGGAGCATCTCTCCCCGGTGGAGCGGCCGAAGAAGATCGAATTCCGTGACACGCTGCCGAAGACCGTGGTTGGCAAGCTCTCGCGCAAGGAGCTGGTGGCGGAAGAGAAAGCCAGGCAGGGCGCATGAACCTGATCTTCCGGCTGATCTACGTGATCCTTGGCGCCTGGCGGCGGCCGAAGCTGGGGATGGAGGATGTGTCGGCGCTGGATTTCCGGGTCTGGCCGCTGGATCTCGACCTGAATCTGCACATGACCAATTCGCGCTATTTGTCGCTGATGGATCTGGGGCGCACGGATCTCATCCTGCGCTCCGGCGCCTGGGCGGCGATGCGGCGCGAGAGGCTGGGCGTGGTGCTGGCCGGGGCGGCGATGCGCTTTCGGCGCTCGCTGTCACCCTTCGCGCGATTCACGCTGGCAACCAGGCTGCTCGGCTGGGATGAGCGCTGGATGTATGTGGAGCAGGTTTTTTCCGGACCGCAGGGCGTGGCCTGCAGCGCGGTGGTGCGCGCGGCCTTTGTGAAGGCTGGCCGGCTGGTGCCGCCGGGGCCGGTGCTGGAGGCGGTAACACCCGGGCTGGCGAAGCTGGACCCGCCCGGCTGGGCGGCGGAATGGGCGGCGGTGGAGGCCAGCTTCGCGGGCTGAGGCTGTGCCTGGCATGGCCGGCGCAATTGTACTGCAGGGGGCAACGCCCTAGATTGCCCCGGCGGGACGGGAGGCTTCAGGGGGCATGATTCTGGGCGGCGATCAGGCGGCGGGCAACCGCACGGCGCAGATCCTCTCAATCGTCGTGTTCAACGCCATTACCTATTTCCTCATTGGCCTGCCGTTGGCGGTCTTTCCCGGCCTTGTGCATCTCACGCTCGGCTACAGCGCCGCGCTGGCGGGCGGGGTGATCAGCCTGCAATATGTCGCGACATTGCTGACGCGTTCGCTCGTCGGCAGGATCTCGGATCAGCGTGGCGCCAAGGTGACGGTGCTGGCCGGGCTCGTCTGCGCCGCGCTGAACGGGGTTTGCATCCTGGCGGGCGGGCTGTGCCATGGGCCGCTGGCGGTGCTGGGCTGGCTGCTGCTGAGCCGCCTGTGGCTGGGGGCTGCGGAAAGCGGCACGGGCACGGGCTGCATCACCTGGGGCATCGGGCGGTTCGGCGGCGCGGCGACGGCGGAGGTGATTTCCTGGAATGGCGTCTCCTCCTATGGCGGCATTGCCGCCGGGGCGCCGGCCGGGGTGGCGCTGATGCAGTGGGGCGGGCTGCCGGCCTTGGCAGGCGTGGCCATTATTCTGCCGCTGCTGGGCTTGGTGGGGGCTGCCTTCAGCAAGGCGGCGGCGCCCTTGGCCGGGGCCAGGCGGATGAGCATGCTGAGCGTGGCGCGGGAGATTGCGCCTTATGGCCTGGCGCTGGCGGGGGGCTCTTTCGGGTTCGGTGTCATCGTCGCCTTCATGGCGCTTTATTACGCTGCCCATGGCTGGCAGGGGGCGGCCTATGCGCTCACCGGTTTCGGGGCCTGCTTCGTTGCGGTGCGGATTGTTCTGGCCGGGGCCATCGGGCGGTTTGGCGGGTTCCGCGCGGCGCTGGTGTCCTTTGTCATCGAAATGGCGGGGCTCTTGCTGCTCTGGCTGGCGCCCGTGAAGCTGGTGGCGCTGCTGGGGGCGGCCCTGGCCGGGCTGGGATTCTCGCTGATCTTTCCGGCCCTGGCGGTGGAGGCGCTGCGTAGCGTGGCGCCGGGCAGCCGGGGGGCGGCGATTGCCATCTATACCGTGTTTCTCGACGTGGCGCTGGGGCTGACCGGCCCGGTGGCGGGCGCGGTGGGCGGGCATTTCGGCTATCCGGCGGTATTCTTCGCAGGCGCCTTGGTGGTCTCCGGCGCGCTGGCGCTCACCTTCCGGCTGCGGAACATGGTGCTGGCGCGCGGGATTTGAGAGGCGTTTACGGTGTGACGGCGAGGGAGGGCTCGCGCGGCACGGAGGTGGGCTTGCTCAGCAGATTGCGGATGTCCTGCGCCTTCAGCACCGGATTGTAGCAGGGGCGGTTGATATATTTGCCGGCGCCGCGCACGGCCCGCAGATCGCCCTTTGTGTAGACCAGCTTGCCACCCGCGATGGTGTGGCGGGCGAGGCCGGTGACCTCCATGCCCTCATACACGTTCAGGTCCACCTGCTGGTGCTGGGTTTTGGCGGAAATCACGCGGCTGGCATTCGGGTCCCAGACCACGAGGTCGGCATCCGCCCCCACCGCCACGGCGCCCTTGCGGGGATAGATGTTGAAAATCTGCGCGGTGTTGGTGGAGGTGATGCGCACGAACTCTGACGGGGTGAGCTTGCCGGTGCCCACGCCATGGTGCCAGAGCACGCTCATCCTATCCTCAATACCGCCGGTGCCGTTGGGGATGGCGGTGAAATTTTCCGCGCCCATCGCCTTCTGCGCGGCGCGGAAGCAGCAATGATCCGTCGCGGTGGTTTGCAGCTGGCCGGAGACGAGCCCGGCCCAGAGCGCCTTCTGGTGATGTTTCGGGCGGAAGGGCGGGCTCATCACATGCCCGGCGGCGACCTCCCAGTCTGGATGTTTGTAGACGCTGTCATCAATCACCAGATGCTGGGCCAGCACCTCGCCATAGACGCGCTGGCCGGTGGCGCGGGCACGGGCGATGGCATTCGCTGCCTCCTCGGTGGAGACATGCACGATATAGACCGGCACGCCCAGCACGCTTGCGATGGCGATGGCGCGCTCCGCGGCCTCGCCCTCCACGGCGGGCGGGCGGGAGAGGGGATGGCCCTCCGGCCCGGTGATGCCCTGGGCCAGCAGCGCGCGCTGAAGATGGTAGACGGCCTCGCCATTTTCCGCATGCACGGTGGGAATCGCCCCCAGCTCCAGCGCGCGGGAAAAACTGTTCAGCAGGATGTGGTCATCCGCCATGATGGCGCCCTTATAGGCCATGAAATGCTTGAAGCTGTTGACGCCATGTTCGCGCGCCAGCACGCCCATATCTTCATGCACGCGGTCCGACCATGAGGTGATGGCGACATGGAAGGAATAATCCGCCGCCGCCTTCTCCGCCCAGCCGCGCCAGACATGGTAGGATTCAAGCGGGGAATCATTCGGCCCGGGAATCACGAAATCGATGATCATGGTGGTGCCGCCCGCCAGACCCGCCGCCGTGCCGGTGTAGAAATCATCCGAGGCGGTGGTGCCCATGAAGGGCAGCTGCATATGGGTGTGCGGGTCGATGCCGCCGGGGATGACGTAGGCCTCACCGGCATCGACGACCTCCGTGCCCGCGGGAGCATCCAGCTTTGTGCCAATGGCGGTGATTTTTCCGTCAGCGCACAGAATATCGGCGCGCAATTGCTGCTCGGCGGTGACCACCGTGCCGCCACGGATCAAAAGGCTCATGGGTTTGTCTCCGGGTTTGGAAAGGCAAGGCCGCAGCCGCGCAAGGTGAGGCGCAGGATAAGGGATTCAGCCGTGGCGTAATCCTCATCCGTGAGTGCGCTACGCCCCAGCACGGTGCGGATTTGCGTGTCGAAATCGGCATAGGTCTGGGTCATCGCCCAGAGCAGGAAGAAGAGATGGCGGGGATCGACCGTTTCCATCAGGCCGCGTTGCATCCAGCCTTCCAGGATCTGGGTTTTTTCCTTCACCTTCCGGCGCAGCTCCTGCCCCAGATAGGAGTGCAGATGCACCGCGCCATGCAGAATCTCATTGGCGAATACCTTGGAGGCGTAAGGCCTTGTGCGGGAATAGGCGAGCTTGGCGCGGATATAGGCGGCCAGGGCTTCGGCGGGGGCGGCGTCCTGTTTGATGCTGTCCGTTGCCTCCAGCCAGAGGCGCAGGATGTTTTCCAGCACCGCTTTGTACAAGCCTTCCTTGGTGCCGAAATGATAATGCAGATTGGCGGTGGGCAGCGCGGCGGCGGCGGCCAGGGCCGCCATGGTGGCGCCGCTGAACCCGGTTTCGGCGAACACCCGCTCCGCCGCAACGAGAATGCGCTCCGCCGCCTGCTCGCTGCGGGCCTGGCGGGGGCGGGGTGTTTCTGCGCATTTTGGTGCCATCTGCATAAAATTTACCCTGTTTTTGACGGGATAATTTTGGCTTGTACTGGGGTCATAAATAACTTGACTGTTTAATCAGCTTTGGTCAAGCTGAATTCAGCAGAAGGGAAGACCCCTCATGAGCGCCATTGTGAACGATGTTTACTTTTTGAGCGAACCTGATGTGGCGGCCGCCCGCCTGCCTCTCGAAAAGCTGGCGGAATGTTTTGCTGATGCGCATCCGCTGTTGAGCGCCGACCAGGCGCATATCGAAGCGAGCCGCTGTTATTTCTGTTATGACGCGCCCTGCATCACGGCGTGCCCCACCGCCATCGACATTCCAGGTTTCATCCGCGCCCTCTCGACGGGGAATCTCGCAGGCGCCGGGCAGAAAATTTTCGAATCCAATATTCTGGGCGGGGCCTGCGCGCGTGTCTGCCCGACGGAGATCTTGTGTGAGGGCGCGTGCGTGCGCAACGCCCAGCAGAGCAAGCCGGTGGAGATCGGCGCGTTGCAGCGTGTGGCCACCGATGCCGCCATGGCGCGCGCGGCGGCAAGCGGCAAACATCCTTTCCAGCGCGCGGCGGCAACGGGCCGGCGCGTGGCGGTTGTCGGGGCGGGGCCAGCGGGTTTGGCCTGTGCGCATGAACTGGCGAAATCCGGCCATGAGGTGGATTTGTTCGATGCCAAGCCCAAGCCCGGGGGCTTAAATGAATATGGCATCGCCGCCTATAAGATGGCCGACGCGTTCGCGGCGCGTGAGGTTGAATTTGTGCTCAGCATTGGTGGAATCAAGATGATTCCAAATCAGGCGCTGGGGCGGGAGCTGGATCTCGGCACGTTGCGGCGCGATTATGAGGCGGTGTTTCTCGGCATCGGCCAGGCCGGGGTGAATGCGCTCTCCATTCCGGGGGAGGAGCTGACCGGGGTGATGGATGCGGTGCGGTTTATCGAAATTCTGCGCCAGTCCAAGGATAAATCCGATGTGAAGGTGGGGCGCCATGTGGTGGTGATCGGCGGTGGCAACACGGCCATTGACGCGGCGGTGCAGGCCAAGCGGCTGGGCGCGGAGCTGGTGACGCTGGTTTACCGGCGCGGGCGCGAGGATATGCCTGCCACGAGCGTGGAGCAGGATTGGGCCTTGGTGAATGGCGTGGCCTTCCGCCATTGGGCAGCACCCGTGGCGATTGAGGGGGATGGGGCGGCGCGTGCGGTTCGCTTTGCCCGCACGGAACTGGTGGATGGCAGGCTCGCGCTGGGCGAGGACGGGTTCATCCTGCGGGCCGACATGGTTTTGAAAGCCGTTGGCCAGAGCCTGGACGTTTTCGACGCGGATGCGCTGCCCAAGATCGGGCGCGGGCGCATTCTGGTGAATCCGGAGACGCTGGAGACAAGTCTGCCCGGTGTGTTCGCGGGTGGGGATTGCATCGTGGGCCAGGACCTTACCGTGCAGGCGGTAGCGGATGGCAAGCGTGCCGCCCTTGGCATCAACGCGTTTCTGGAAGGCAAGGCCAATGGCTGATCTGCGCATCAATTTTGCCGGCATCAAGGCGCCGAACCCGTTCTGGCTGGCCTCGGCTCCGCCCACCGACAAAGCCTATAATGTCGAGCGCGCCTTTGCCGCCGGCTGGGGCGGGGTGGTGTGGAAGACGCTGGGTGAGGACCCGCCGGTGGTGAATGTCAGCTCCCGTTACGGCGGCGTCGCCTATAACGGCCAGCGGCTGATGGGCATGAACAACATCGAACTGATCACTGACCGCCCGCTGCAGGTGAATCTTGATGAGATCAAGCAGGTGAAACGCAACTGGCCCGACCGCGCGGTGGTGGTGAGCCTGATGGTGCCCTGCGATGAGGAAAGCTGGAAGCGCATTCTACCCTTGGTGGAAGAGACGGGCGCAGATGGCATCGAGCTGAATTTCGGCTGCCCGCATGGCATGAGCGAGCGCGGCATGGGCTCGGCCGTGGGGCAGGTGCCTAACTATGTCGAGATGGTCACGCGCTGGTGCAAGCATTATAGCCGCATGCCGGTGATCGTGAAGCTTACGCCCAATATCACGGATATTCTGAAACCCGCGCAGGCGGCGCGGCGAGGCGGGGCGGATGCGGTGAGTTTGATCAACACCATCCAGTCCATCGCCGGGGTGGATCTGGACAACATGGTGCCGCTGCCAGCGGTGGACGGGCTTGGCACCCATGGCGGCTATTGCGGCCCGGCGGTGAAGCCCATCGCGCTGCGCATGGTGGGGGAGATTGCGCGCAACATGCCGCAACTACCCATCTCCGGCATTGGCGGCGTTTCCAACTGGCGCGATGCGGCGGAGTTTCTGGCGCTGGGGGCGGGCAGCGTGCAGGTTTGCACCGCCGCGATGCATTATGGGTTCCGCATTGTCGATGACATGATCAGCGGGCTTTCCAACTGGATGGATGAGAAAGGCTACGCGCGGATTGAGGACCTCACCGGCCGGGCAGTACAGAAATTCGTGCATTGGGAAGATTTAAACCTGGCCTGGAAGACGATTGCCAGCATCAACCCGCAGGCCTGCATCGGCTGCGGGCTCTGCCATATCGCCTGCGAGGATACCGCCCATCAGGCGATCAGGCTGCATGAGGGCGGGGAGAAAAAATTTTACGAGGTGATCGACGAGGACTGCGTGGGCTGCAATCTGTGCTCGCATGTTTGCCCGGTGGATGATTGCATCACCATGCAATCACAGCCCACGGTGGAGCATCTGACCTGGAAGCATCACCCCAACAACCCCATGCGTGTGCCGGCGGAGGCGGCGCCATGAGCACGAATATGCGCGTCGATGGGGCCCGTTTGTGGGAGAGCATCATGGAAACCGCGCAGATCGGCGGCACGGAGAAGGGCGGTGTGAAGCGCCTGACCCTCACGGATCTCGACGCGCAGGTGCGCCATTGGCTGATCGACAAATGCGAGGCCGCCGGGTGCGATGTGCATTATGACGATATGGGCAATATCTTCGCCCGCCGCCCGGGCAAGGATAACAGCCTGGCCCCTATCGCCATCGGCAGCCATCTGGACACGCAGCCCACCGGCGGCAAGTTTGATGGCATCATCGGCGTGCTGGCCGGGCTTGAGGTGCTGCGGACGCTGAATGATTCGGGGATCGAGACCAACGCGCCCATCGAGGTGATCGACTGGACGAACGAGGAAGGCTCGCGCTTTGCCCCGGCTATGCTCTCCTCGGGCGTGTTCGCGGGGGTGTTTTCCAAGGATTACGCCTATGAGCGCGAGGACCGCGAGGGGCTGATATTCGGCGCGGAGCTGAAGCGCATCGGCTTTATCGGCGCTGAGAAATGCGGCCAGCACAAGCTCGCGGCGCATTTCGAACTGCATATCGAGCAGGGGCCGATTCTGGAGGATGAAGGCAAGACCATCGGCATCGTCACCGGCGTGCAGGGCATGCGCTGGTATGAGGTAACGGTGACGGGCATGGACTGCCATGCCGGCTCCACCCCGATGCGCCTGCGCCAGGACGCGCTGGCGGCGGCCGCGAAGATGATCCAGGCGGTGCAGGCGGTCGGGCTGGCCCATGCGCCGGATGCGGTGGCGACGGTGGGGCTGATCGAGGCCAGGCCGAATAGCCGCAACGTGATCCCGGGCGAGGTGTTCTTCACCATCGATTTCCGCCACCCGGATGATGCGGTGGTGACGAAGATGGAGGAGGAGGTGCAGGCGGCGTTCGGCAAGATCGTTGAAGGCACCGGCATCCTCTTCAAGCTCGAGCGCATCTGGGATTCGCCTGCCGTGCATTTTGATGCGGATTGCATCGCCTCGGTCGAGCGCGCGGCCGCGGAGCTGGGTTATCCGGCGCGCAAGATCGTCTCAGGCGCGGGGCATGATTCCGCCTATATCGCCCAGGTTGCGCCCACCACCATGATCTTCGTGCCCTGCGAGAAGGGCATCAGCCATAACGAGGCGGAGAAGACCGAGCCCGCGCAGGTGGCCGCCGGGGCGGATGTGCTTTTGCAGGCCGTGCTGGCGACAGATGCCCGCCTTGCGCTTAAGAAGGACGCATGAGCGAAACAACCACCCAGCCCGCGCCCGTTGCCGCCACCGGCCTGCCCGCCGTGGCGGCGCGGGATTTGCGGATCGAGTTCAAAGGCACCGTCGCGCTGGAGAGTGTTTCGCTCGACATCCAGCGCGGTGATTTCGTCTCCTTCATCGGCCCGTCCGGTTGCGGCAAGACCACCTTGCTGCGCGCCATTGCCGATCTTGTGCAGCCCAGCAGCGGCAGTTTGAAGGTGAATGGCGTCTCGCCGAAGGAGGCGCGGCAGGCGCGCGCCTATGGCTATGTGTTCCAGGCCCCGGCACTTTATGCCTGGCGCAATGTCGAGCGCAACGTGATGCTGCCGCTGGAGATCATGGGCCTGCCGAAGGCGGAGCGCCAGGCGCGGGCCAGGAGATATCTTGAGCTTGTCGGGCTGTCGGGCTTTGCCAAGAAATTCCCCTGGCAATTATCGGGCGGCATGCAGCAGCGCGCCTCCATCGCCAGGGCGCTCTCCTTCGAGCCCTCCTTGCTGCTGATGGACGAGCCCTTCGGCGCGCTGGATGAGATCACGCGCGACGGGCTCAATTTGCATCTGCATCAGCTTTGGGCGCGCACGGGGCTCACCTGCGGCTTCGTCACCCATTCCATCGATGAGGCGGTGTTTCTCTCCACCCGCATCGTCGTCATGTCCCCCCGGCCGGGGCGGGTGGTGGAGGTGATCGAGAGCGACCTGCCGCGCGCGCGTACGCTGGAGCTGCGCGATGGCGAGGCCTTCACCCGCGTGGCGCACCGTGTGCGCGAGGCACTGCGGGCCGGGCATTCCTATGATTAAATCAATCCTCCCCGTCATCGTCGTGGCGGTGGCGGCGGTGGTGCTGTGGTATGGGCTCTCGGCCCTTTTGGGCACAACGCTGCTGCCAAGGCCCGACCAGGTTTTGGGCGCGCTGGGGCAGAGCCTGTTCGGCTGGCCGCTCTCCTCGCCGCGCAATTTGTTCTACCATGCTTACGTGACGGCGCAGGAAGCGCTGCTGGGCCTGGCCTTGGCCCTGGTGCTGGGCGGCATCATCGCCACGCTCATCGTGCATGTGAAGGTGCTGGACCGTTCGCTGATGCCCTGGGTGATCGCCAGCCAGACCATTCCAGTACTTGCCATCGCGCCGATGGTGGTGGTGGTGCTGGGCAATCTCGGCTTTTCTGGTCTCGCGCCGAAAGTGGCGATCGCGGCCTATCTGGCGTTTTTTCCCATCGTCGTGGGGCTGGTGAAGGGCATGCGCGCGCCGGAGGCCATCCAGTTCGAGCTGCTGCACACCTATTGCGCCAGCGAGGCGTCGATTTTCAGCAAGCTGCGCCTGCCGGCCTCCGTGGCGTTTCTGTTTCCCTCGCTGCGCGTCTCGGCGGCCTTGGCGGTGATGGGGGCGATCGTGGCGGAACTGCCGACCGGCGCGCAGGCGGGGCTGGGCGCGCGCCTGCTGGCGGGCAGCTATTACGGGCAGAGTTTGATGGTCTGGTCCACGCTGCTGGCGGCCTCGCTGCTCTCGGCGGTGATATTGGGCGCCATCACGTTGCTGGAGGCCGGGTTGCGGCTTCGCAGGGGCGGGCGGTTGTGAAATATCTTCTGCTTACCATCGTTTTGAGCATTCTGGCCTGTTTCGCCATGGGCGCCACTGCGCGCCGCGAGACGCACGCCGCCCGGCTTGCCACCCCCGCCATTTTCGGCCTCTGGCTGCTCTGGCTGTGGCAGGCCGGGGTGAAGGGCTTTGGCGTGCCCGCCATTCTGCTGCCCGCCCCCACCGCCATCTTCGCCGCACTTGCGGCCAATGCGGGCATGCTGGGGGCGGATTTCGTGCAGACGGTCATCCGCTCCGTGCTGCCGGGCTATGTCATCGGCTGTGGCGCCGGGTTTCTGATGGCGCTGGCGGTGGACAGGTCCGATTTCCTGAAGCGCGGGCTGATGCCGTTGGGCAATCTGGTGTCCGCCATGCCCATCATCGGCATCGCGCCGATCGCGGTGATGTGGTTCGGCTTTGGCTGGCAGTCCAAGGCCGCCGTGGTCGCGGCGATGACCTTCTTTCCGATGCTGGTGAACACCACGGCAGGCTTGGCGGAAGCGGGCGTGCTGGAGCGCGAGTTGATGCTGAGCTACGCGGCCTCCTACACGGTGACCCTGCGCAAGCTGCGTTTGCCCGCGGCGCTGCCGCATATCTTCACGGCGCTGAAGCTCAATTCCACATTGGCGCTCATCGGCGCGGTGGTGGCGGAGTTTTTCGGCTCGCCGATCCTGGGGCTCGGGTTTCGCATTTCCACAGAGGCCGCCAGCCTGAATCTCGACATTGTCTGGGCCGCCATTGTCATCGTGGCGCTCACCGGCTCGCTCTCCTTCGCGGGGCTGGCGCTCATCGAGCGGGCGGTGACGTTCTGGCATCCGTCCTACCGAAATCCGAACTGACCATGACAAGGAGAGGCTGAAGCTCATGAAGAAGACCCTGGCCTGGATGCTGGCGCTGGCCCCGTCGCTCGGTTTTGCGTCATCCGCCGCGGCGGCGGACCCGATGACGCTGCAGCTGAAATGGGTGACGCAGGCGCAGTTCGCCGGCTATTACGTGGCCCAGGCCAAGGGTTTTTACAAAGCCGAAGGGCTGGACGTGACCATCAAGCCCGGAGGGCCGGACATCAACCCCTCCCAGGTGATCGCCGCCGGCGGGGCGGATGTGATCGTGGACTGGATGCCCGATGCGCTGGCCGCGCGCGAGAAGGGCGTGAAGCTCGTGAACATCGCGCAGGTGTTCCAGAAATCCGGCATGGAGCTGACCTGCCGCAAGGATAGCGGCGTGACCTCTCCGGCCGACTTCAAGGGCAAGACGCTCGGCGTGTGGTTCTCGGGCAACCAGTACCCGTTTTTGGCCTGGATGGGTAAGCTCGGTCTCACCACCTCCGGCGCCAACCCGGATGTGACGGTGCTCAAGCAGGGCTTCAATGTCGACCCGCTGCTGCAGAAGCAGGCGGCCTGCATTTCCACCATGAACTACAATGAATATTGGCAGGTGATTGAAGGCGGCTTGAAGCCAGCCGATCTCGTGGTCTTCAAATACCAGGACGAAGGTGTCGCAATGCTGGAGGACGGGCTCTACACCACCGATGCGGAGCTTGCCGATCCGAAGAAGGCGGCTGATCTGGCCAAGTTCGTGAAGGCGACGATGGAAGGCTGGAGCTATGCCGCGGCACACCAGGCCGAGGCTGTGCAGATCGTGATGAGCTTTGATACGGCCGGGGTGCTGGACGCGGCGCATCAGGCCAAGATGATGGCCTCCGTGGCCACGCTGCTGACCGATGGCAAGGACAAGAACGGCTATCTCGACCAAGCCGCCTATCAGCGCACCGTGGATGTGCTGATGGAGGACAAGACCGCCTCGGTGATCACCAAACAGCCTGAAGGCGCCTATACGCACAAGATCTATGACGCGGCATATGGGGTGAAAGGGTAACAGACGTTTTTGGCACAGCTTTTTTCAGAAGGGCGGCACCCCAAAACTTTTGACACTTATACCCGGGGCTCGATGCCCCGGACCAGAATATCGACGAGCCGTCCGGCGATTTCGCCGGGCGGCAAATCCCCCTCCGGGTTTTGCCAGCGCGCCGTCCAGCTCAGCGCGCCGACAAAGGCGAAGGAGGTGAGTTTCACATCCGAGACATTGGCGGAACCGTCATCCGCGGCCTCCTGCACGAAGCGCCGGAGTGCCTGGTCGATCTCGCGCTTCAGGGCGCGGAACTGTGCCCGGCTTTCGGGCATCAGCACCTCGTCCCCGGTGCGGATCACGCAGCGCCCGAAATCATCCATGATCGCCTCGCCGTAGCGGCACAGGAACAGTCTCAGCCGCTCCAGCCCGGTGCCGGGCAGGGCGGCGGCTTCCTCCGCGGCCTCGCGCAGCCGCACCAGCCCGATGCGCAGGCATTCGAACAGCACCTGATCCTTGGCGCCGAGATAATGATAGATCAGCGGCTTGGAGATGCCGAGGCTGGCCGCGACATCGTCAAGCGAGGTGGTATGAAAGCCGTTCTGGTTGAACATCCGCACCGCCGCCCGCAGCACCGCATCGCGCTTGGCCGCGCGCTCCTGCGCGCGTTCCTTGGCGTTGCGAAAGGGGGTGGTCACGGTGGCGGGCTTGTCCATGCTGTCCTGATATTCGTCTTGACGCTCGAAATGAAGCATGGGAGCTACGCAGAAGTAAATAATATACCAAAAAGTCGTCCAGGAGCTGTTTGATGAACGCTGCTTCCCCTTTGCTCTTCACCCGTGAGGGCGGCCTCGCCCGGCTGACCATCAACCGCCCGGATGCCGCGAATACGCTGGATGTTGAGCTGTCGAAGGCGCTGTTGCAGGCCGCCATTGCGTGCGACGAGGATGAGAACATCCGCGCCGTGCTGCTCACCGGCAATGGCAAGCTGTTCTGCGGTGGCGGGGACATTAACGGCTTCGCGGCGGCGGGGGAGAAAGTGTCCCATTTGGCCAAGGAGCTGACGACCATTCTGCACGGCGCCGTCTCGCGCCTGGCGCGCATGGGCAAGCCGTTGGTGGTGGCGGTGAATGGCCCGGCGGCGGGGGCGGGGCTGTCTCTGGCGATGCTGGGGGATATCGTGATCGCCTCCCCCGAGGCGCATTTTACCGTGGCCTATACCGCCATCGGGCTGACGCCTGACCTGGGGACGAGCTGGCTGCTGCCGCGCCTGGTGGGCTTGCGCCGGGCGCAGGAGCTGGCGTTGACCAACCGCCGCGTATCCGCGCAGGAGGCGGCGCAGATCGGGCTGATTACCCGCGTGGCGGCGGCGGATGCGCTGGCCGAGGCCCAAGCCGTGGCCAGGGCGCTGGCCGAGGGGCCGGTGGCGGCGCTGGGCGGCACCCGCGCCTTGCTCGCGCGCTCGTTCACCACGGGGCTGGAGGAGCAGCTGGAGCTGGAGGCACGCTCCATTGCCGCCGCGCTGCGCGGGGCGGAAGGGCAGGAGGGGGTGGCGGCGTTCCTGAGCAAGCGCCAACCGGATTTCCGGAAGGCGTGATATCCTTGCTTTGCGCGTGGCCGCCTTCGCCCTGCCAGCCCAGCGTGTTTTAGTGTTCACCACCACCAAGGGAGCCGAAGACATGGCTTATGAAACCCTCCTCGTCGAACAGCATGACGCTGTCACCCTCGTCAGGCTCAACCGCCCGAAGGCGCTGAATGCGCTGAACGCGCAGGTCCTGGCGGATCTGCTGGCCGCCTTCGCGGCCTATGAGGCGGATGCCAGCCAGGGCTGCCTGGTGCTCACCGGCTCGGAGAAGGCCTTTGCCGCCGGGGCGGATATCAAGGAGATGCAGCCGCAGGGTTTCGCGGACATGTTCGGGGCGGATAAATTCTCCGGCTATGACAGCCTGGTCCGTGCCACCCGCAAGCCCTGGATCGCCGCCGTGGCGGGCTATGCGCTGGGTGGCGGGTGCGAGCTGGCGATGATGGCGGATTATATCATTGCGGCGGATAATGCGAAATTCGGCCAGCCGGAGATCACCCTCGGCGTCGCACCCGGCATGGGCGGCTCCCAGCGCCTGACGCGCGCGGTGGGCAAGGCCAAGGCGATGCAGATGTGCCTGACCGGGCGCCTGATGGATGCGCAGGAGGCCGAGCGCGCCAGCCTCGTCGCGCAGGTGGTGCCGGCGGACAAGCTGCTGGACGAGGCGCTGGCCCAGGCCAAGACCATCGCCGGCATGGCGCCCCTGGCGGTGAAGGCGAACAAGGAGCTGGTAAATGCCGCGTTCGAGACGACTCTCTCGGAAGGCGTGCATTTCGAGCGGCGGATTTTCTTTGGGCTGGCCTCCACCGGGGACAAGGGTGAGGGCATGAGCGCGTTTATTGAGAAGCGCAAAGCCGTCTGGACAGGAAAGTGAGGCCGCCGCGCCGGGCGCTGTGACAGCCGGGGTGATTTGCATGTTTGTTAAGCAGGCAAGTATGGAAATTCCATGACAGACTCGGCGCAAGCCGATTAAAGCTGGCGGGCGATGTGCCGAGGCGAACCTTGTTTTGGCCGCGGCGCAGGGCGTTACCTCTGTTTTAAGGAGCTTTGCGGGTGCGGGCGTATCCTACGATCACTTAATGCATAGTTGCTTGACCGGGGTTGCCCATCGTGCATAACGCCACTTTGTTCATGGATAGACTCGTGAAATACTTCGCTGGTGGAACAATGAACGTTTCCAGAACGTCCAAGGTTGAAAATGTCTAGCGAAACCGCCCAATTGCCTCAATTGCGCGTGCGCGGGCGCAGCTTCATGGCGCTGATCCTGGTGCCCGAGGCGCCTGTCGCCGGATGGCTGACAGCACTTGATGAGCAGATGCGCCGGGCCGCGGGGTATTTTGTGCAAAAGCCCGTCGTGGTGAATTTTTCCGCGTTGCAGGGCGAAACGATCGATCCCGCGGCGCTGCTTTATGCGCTGGATATGCGCGGCCTGGCGCTCATCGGCGTGGAAGGCATCGACCGCTCACGGCTCTCTGGCACCCGATTCGAAAACATGCCCGATCTGCGGCAGAAAACCGATCATGAGGATCTTCTCGGGCGGGAGATCGCGCTGCCCGACGCTTCGCCCCAGCCCGAGCCCATTCCCGCCGTCACCTCTTTGCTGATCGACAGGCCCGTGCGCTCCGGGCAGTCGGTCATTTTCGAGCATGGGGATGTCACCATCATCGGCGCCTTGTCCTCCGGCGCGGAGGTCGTGGCCGGTGGCTCGCTGCATGTTTATGGTCCGTTGCGCGGCCGTGTCATCGCGGGTGTCAAATCCGGTGCCAAAGCCCGTATTTTCTGCCGCAAGCTCTGTGCGGAGCTGGTGTCCATAGATGGCGTCTACGGCACCGCCGATGATTGGAACAAAAGCTTCGAAGACCGCGCCGTGCAGATCATGCTCGAGAACGGCGCGCTGAAGATTTCCGCGCTAGGTTAAGAAACTTACCGCCAAACAGGCAAGGAGTTTGCAATGATGCCAAAGGTCATGGTGGTTACGTCGGGCAAGGGAGGGGTGGGCAAGACCACGAGCAGCGCTTCCCTCGGCACGGCGCTCGCGCAGAGCGGGCAAAATGTCGTGCTGATCGATTTTGACGTCGGTTTGCGCAATCTTGACCTCGTGATGGGGGCCGAGCGCCGCGTGGTGTTCGACCTGGTGAACGTGGTGCAGGGCGACGCCAAGCTGCCGCAGGCGCTGATCCGCGACAAGCGGATCGATACGCTCTCGCTGTTGCCTGCTTCGCAGACGCGCGACAAGGACGCGCTGACCGAAGAGGGGGTGAAGGCCGTCATCGAGGATTTGCGGGAAAAATTCGACTGGATCATCTGCGACAGCCCCGCCGGCATCGAGAAGGGCGCGCAGCTGGCCATGCGCTTCGCGGATTTGGCGGTGGTCGTCACCAACCCTGAAATCTCATCGGTGCGCGATTCCGACCGGATCATCGGCATGCTGGATTCCAAGACGCTGCGCGCGGAAAACGGTGAGACTCTCGAGAAGCATCTGCTCCTCACCCGCTACAACCCCGCCCGCGCCGCCCGTGGCGAAATGCTGAGTGTCAAGGATGTGCTGGAAATTCTCGCCATTCCGTTGCTCGGGATCGTCCCGGAAAGCATGGACGTGCTGAACGCCTCCAATCTCGGCTGCCCGGTGACGCTGCAGAACCCGGACTCCGCCGCGGCCAAGGCCTACCTGACAGCCGCCCGCCGCCTGTGCGGTGAGAAGCTGGAGGTGGAGGAGCCCATGGAACGCAAGAGCCTGATGAGCCGCCTGTTCGGGCGGAAGGCGGCGGTGGCATGAGCATCTTCAGCTTTTTCACCCGGACCCGCTCCGCGCCGGTTGCGCGCGACCGTCTGCAAATCCTGCTCGCGCATGAACGCTCATTGTCAGGCCGGTCGGATCTGGTGGCGGTTCTGCGGGAGGAAATTCTTGCCGTTATCGCCAAGCATCTCTCCATCGACCGCGACAAGGTGAATGTGAAGCTGGAATGCGGCGACCAGGTCTCGACATTGGAGGTCAATGTCGAGCTGATGGAGCCTGCCAAGACTCTTGCAAGCTGACCTCCTCTTCCAGCGCGGCTGAAACGCCGCGCAAACTTATTGCCGCCTATTGCGAGGGCCGTGCCGGTGCCGGAAAAGCCGTCAAGGTCCGGCGCCAGTAGGCGAGGGTGGCCGCCAAGGTTTCTTTGATCGGTATTTGAGCGCCCCACCCCAGCCGCGTCCGGGCGCGACTGGGATCGATCCTTGCCACGGGAATTTCCGCCGGGCGCAGTTTCGCCGGGTCGGTTTCCACGCTGATCGTCACCCGCGCCATGCCGAGCATCGCCTCCAGCAGATCGCCGATGCGCTGTGGCGTGCCGGAGGCGATGTTCAGTACCTCTCCGGGTGCGAAGGCGGGACGTGCGAGCGCCTTGCCATAGGCGGCGCAGACATCCCGGACTTCCAGAAAATCCCGCCATGTGTCCAGCGTGCCGGTTTTCAGCACGGGCGGCTGCAACCCGGCCTCTATGCGCGCGATCTGCCGGGCAAAAGCGGGAATGACGAAATCAGGCGATTGTCCAGGCCCGGTATGGTTGGCGGGGCGCAGGCGCAGCAGCTTCAGCCCCGGCAAGGCGGCCAGCGCCGCCTCCGCCTCTGCCTTGGTGGAGGCATAGAGATTGGCCGGCTCGGGAACGGTCTCTTCCGTCACCGGCCGTGGCCCCAGAAAGGCGCGGCCATACACCTCCGCGCTGGAGACAAAGATAAACCGGCAGTCCGGCGCATGCGCCAGAACCGCTTGCGCTAGATTCAGCGTCCCCTGCACATTCACCGCCCAGGCATGCGCCGGCGCATTGGCGGCCTGGGCGATGGCAGAGATGGCCGCCAGATGCAGCAGCGCATCCGGCCGCGTGGTTTTGATCAGCCTCTCGACGGCGGGTTTATCGGTAATGTCCAGCGACGGGGCGAGAAGCTCGATCTCCGGCGCATTGTCGCGCAGATGATGCCGCAGATGCTGGCCCACGAACCCGCTGCCGCCGGTTATCAGCAGCCGCGTCATGCGTTGGCGCGCAACCGGTGCAGATCCGCCTCGACCATTTCGGCCGCCAGCTCCTCCAGCGTGGTCTCGGGCGCCCAGCCCAGGGTGTTGCGGGCCTTGGCGGCATCGCCCTTCAGGCAATCCACCTCCGCCGGGCGCAGAAAGGCGGGGTTCACCCGCACATGGTCCTGGTAATTCAGCCCGGCATGGCTGAAGGCGATGTCGCAGAATTCCCGGATGCTCACGCTGCGCCCGGTGGCCACCACGTAATCGCCGGGGCGCTCCTGCTGCATCATCAGCCACATCGCCTTCACATAATCGCGCGCATGGCCCCAGTCGCGCTCGGCCTCCAGATTGCCCAGTTCCAGATATTCGTTGAGCCCCAGCTTGATGCGCGCCACGCCGTTGGTGATCTTGCGGGTCACGAACTCGATGCCCCGCAGCGGGCTTTCATGGTTGAACAGGATGCCCGAGCTGGCATGCATGCCGAAACTCTCGCGGTAATTCACGGTGATCCAGTGCGCGGCGAGCTTTGCCACCGCATAGGGGCTGCGGGGGTAGAAGGGGGTGGTCTCGTTCTGGATGGGGGCTTGTATCAGGCCGTACATTTCAGATGACGAGGCCTGGTAGAAGCGCGCCTGCAGCCCCAGCAGCCGGATCGCCTCCAGCATGTTGAACGCCCCTCTGCCGGTCACCTCCCCGGTGAGGATCGGCTGCTGCCAGGAGAGGGCGACGAAGCTCTGCGCGCCAAGATTATAAACCTCCTCCGGCTGCACGTTTTCCAGCACGCGGATGAGGCTGGAGAGATCGGTCAGGTCGCCATCCGCCAGCTCCACGTCCTGGTCCAGCCCCAGCCAGCGCAGCCGCTCGCTCGCCCGCTCGGCGTTGGAGGAGCGGCGCACCAGCCCCACCACGCGGTAGCCCTGTTTCAGCAGCAATTGCGAGAGATAGGCGCCATCCTGCCCGGAAACGCCGGTGATGAGGGCGGTCTTCATGCCAGACGCACCCTGTCCTGGTTGCCGCTATGCTGCTGCAAGACGCACCTCTTTCCGCCGTTTAGGCTTAAGCTTATCCTGCGATACAATCATTTGTTGCAGTAATATACAATATGAACTTTGTAAGGGTTTTGGCGCGGCACCAAGCTGAATGCCCTGACGCGGCGCCAGGGGGAGACGGCAGCGTTAAAGCTGGTAGGGTTCCGGGACATAAGCAGGAGGACACCAGATGCTGTTGATCACCCGTGACGTGATGCCGGATGTTTTGGCGCGCGCGAAGCGCGAGCATGAGGTGCGGGAGCTTCGCATGGAGGGCGCTTTCGATCCCGCAAGGCTGCTCGCCAGCCTGCACGGGGTGAACGCGATCCTCTGCACCCCGGCGGAGATTTTCGATGCGGCGCTGATCAACGCCCTGCCTGCGCCGGTCAAGGTGATTGCCACCTATAGCGTCGGGCTGGAGCATATCGACCTGGCGGCGGCGGCGGCGCGGGGTATCGAGATTCGCAACACGCCGGGCGTGCTGTCGCAGGCCACGGCGGAGCTTTCCCTCACCCTCATGCTGATGGCCGCGCGCCGGGCGGGGGAGGGCGAGCGCCTGTTGCGTGCGCGCAAATGGCAGGGGCTCAGCCCCACCTTTCATCTCGGCCGCACGCTCATCGGCAAGACATTGGGGATTTTCGGCATGGGGCGCATCGGCCAAAGCCTGGCCCGGATGGCCCGCGGGCTGGACATGGACATCCATTACCATAACCGCAACCGCCTCGCCCCGGAGCTGGAGGCGGGGGCGATCTATCATGCCGATGACAAGGATTTTCTCGGCGCCATCGATGTCCTCTCCATCAACGCGCCGGGTGGCGCGGCCACCTATCATTGGCTGAACGCGGAGCGGATTGCGGCGATGCGCCCCGGCAGCTTCGTGGTGAATACCGGGCGCGGCAGCACGGTGGATGACGAGGCGCTGATCGCGGCGTTGCGCGCCGGCCACATCTCTGCGGCGGGGCTGGATGTGTTCGAGAACGAGCCCGCCATCAACCCGGGCTATTACGAGCTGGAGAACGCCGTGCTGCTGCCCCATATCGGCAGCGCCACGGTGGAAACGCGCCGGGCCATGGGCTTCCTGGCGCTGGATGGCATTAACGACGTGGTGGGGATTGACCGGACTCCATGAGGGCCGGTTGGCATTCTGGCGGGGTTTCCGCCGGCAAGAGCGGGGAAGGAAAGCTGTAAAAATGCCGCTTCACCGCAAACCCCTGATCGTGCTGGCGGCCCGGCGCGGACCCTGAATGAGATACGCCTGCAACGAGAGAGCGGGTCAGCCGGCCTTCACCCAGCCGCTGTCTTCCTGTTTCCAATAGGTCAAGGCATGGCCGGCGTCCTTGGCCGCGCGCCAGCGCTGCCGCGCGGCCAGCACCGCCTCGTCGCTATTGCCATCGAACAGATCGAACACGCGGGTGAAGCCCTCGGGGGCTGTTTCCACCCCGCCGACGCGGAAGAGGAACTGCGCGCCCGCCGGGTTCTCGGTGCCGGTGGTCAGATAGATCGGCTGCCACTCAGGATGCGGCGTTTGCGCGGTGCCGTGGGGCAGCCAGTCCGGGTTATGGCATTGCCAGAGCGCATCGTCCAAAGCCGCCAGCTGGTGCTCGTCCGGGCAGGCCACCAGCGCCTTTTCTCCCGCCGCCAGCGTGCGGCCCAGCAAAGCGGGCAGGGCCGCGTTCAGGCCGGTGCGGGTGAGGTGGTAGAAGCCGATCTCGCTCATGCCCGAATCCTGCTCATCCCAAAGCGAGCGCCTTGGCCACGCTTTCCGCCACATGGCGGAAGCTGGCGGAAACGGCGCCTGCAGGGTCAGCCGCCGTCACCGGCTTGCCCTCGTCGCCCGCCTGGCGCACCGCCAGCTCCAGCGGAATTTCGCCCAGGAAGGGCACGCCGATCTTCTCAGCCTCCGCCCTCGCCCCGCCATGGCCGAAAATCTCGGAGCGGTGGCCGCAATTGGGGCAGCAGAAATAGGACATGTTCTCCACCACGCCGAGCACCTTGATGCCGACCTGGTTGAACATCTGCACGCCGCGCCGGGCATCCAGCAAAGCCAGATCCTGCGGGGTGGAGACGATGACGGCCCCTGAGGGCTTGGCCTTCTGCGCGAGGGTGAGCTGCGCATCGCCGGTGCCGGGGGGCATGTCCACCACCAGAATATCCAGCGCGCCCCAATCCACCTGGCCCAGCATCTGGTTCAGCGCCCCCATCACCATCGGGCCGCGCCAGATCATCGCCTTGTCCTCCGGCACCAGGAAGCCGATGGACATGGCCTTCACCCCATAGGCGTTCAGCGTCTGGATCCGGCCGTTCTCAATGGAGGGCTTCTCGTGCAGCCCCAGCATTTTCGGCATGGAGGGGCCGTAAATATCGGCATCCAGCAGCCCCACCTTCAGCCCGCGCTGGGCCAGGGCCACGGCGAGGTTCACCGCCACGGTGGATTTGCCCACCCCGCCCTTGCCAGAGGCCACGGCGATCACGTGCTTCACCTCCGGCAGCAAAGGCGGCTCCGGCGGGGGCGCGGCGGGCGCGCCGGCGGCATGGGCGGTCAGCACCACGGCGGCGGATTTCACGCCTTGGAGGGATTTCAGCCGGGCCTCGATGTCCCGGCGCAGCGGCTCCAGCCCGGCGGCTTCCTCCCGCGCGGCGCGCAGGCTGACCTGCACCATGCCGTCTTGCACATGCACACCGTCTATCCGGTGGCCGATATTGAAAGGGGCGAGGGCGGCGCGAATCTCTGCTTCAGTCATGGGCTAGAGATAGAACGCCCAGCCCCTCTTGCGAAGATCGCCCGGCCTCGTCACTCTCCCTGCATGAAGTTCCTGGCGCGTCCGCTTTCTGCCTTGTTCCTGCTTGCCGCCTCGGCGGCGCATGCCGCGGATCTGCCGCCGCCGCTCGCGGACCTGGCCGCGAAGGTGGCGCCCGCCGTGGTCAGCATCGCCTCCATGGCGCCGGATGGCGGCAATTCATCGCAGGATGACAATGGCGGCGACGATGGGGATGGCGGCAATAATGATGGCGGGGATAACGGCTCCAGTGCCTACCACCCCGCCTCCGACACGCCGGACAATGCCGCCGGCATTGTGGTGCCGCCGCCGAAAACCATCGAATCGCTCGGCTCCGGCTTTGTGTTCGACCCCGCGGGCTACATCCTCACCAACAACCATGTGGTGAACGGCGCCAACAATGTTACCGTCACCTTCCCGGATGGCACGGTCTATCCCGCCATCATCGCCGGGCGGGATGTCGATGGCGATCTCGCGGTGCTGAAGGTGGATGCCGGGCACCCACTGCCCTTCGTCCCGTTCGGTGACTCCGCCAAGATGCGGGTGGGGGATTGGGTGCTGGCCGTCGGCAACCCGTTCGGCATGCCGGGCACCAACACGTCGGGCATTGTCAGCGCCCTGCACCGGCAGATCGGCGACACCAAGTTCGACGATTTCATCCAGACCGACGCCGCCATCAACAAGGGCAATTCGGGCGGGCCCTTGTTCAATCTCCAGGGGCAGGTGATCGGCGTGAATTCGGCCATCTACGCGCCCTCCGGCACCTCGGATGGCATCGGCTTCTCCATCCCCTCCGCCATGGCCGAGCCGGTGGCCGAGGCGCTGGCCCATGGCGGCAAGATGACGCGCGGCTGGCTGGGCGTGGCGACGGAAGAAGTGACGCCCGATATCCAGGCGGCGCTGAAGCTGCCGGGCGCCAAGGGCGCGCTGGTGGGGGCCGTTTCGCAGGGCTCGCCGGCGGATGGCAAATTGCAGCCGGGCGATGTCATCACCGCCCTGGGCGGGGCGCAGATCGATGATCCGCAAACCTTGTTCATCCGCACCGCCGAATTCCAGGCCGGGCAGAGCGTTGCGGTCGATTATGTGCGCAATGGCGACGTGCGGCATGCGGACCTCACCATCACCGTGCCGCCTCCGGCGCTCGATGAGAGCATCGCCCAGAAACAATCCCCGCCGCCTGGGCCGGTGACGCTGCCGGCCTACGGGCTGGGGCTGGCGGGCAAGCCGGCGGCGAACGGTGTTGCCATCATTTCCGCCATTGGCCCCGCGGCGAAGGCCGGCATCGCGGCGGGTGATGTGATCGAGCAGGTGAATGGCGTGCTGGTGACCACCGCCCTGGATATACGCAAGCAGGTGGAGAGCCTGGGCGGCGATCCGGCGGTGTTCCTGATCAGCGGCCCGGCGCAGAATGGCAGCGACCCTGGCCCGCGCTGGGTGCCGGTGAAGCCCGGTAAATAAGGCTATTGCGGCAGCCAGACGAAGGCGCTGATCGCCTTGGCGAGGCTCAGATCCTTCTCCGTCAGCCCGCCCGCGCTATGGGTGGAGAGGGAAATGCTGACCTTGTTGTAGGAATTGGACCAATCAGGATGATGGTCCGCCTTTTCCGCCAGCAACGCCACATGCGTCATGAAGGAGAAGGCTTCCGCGAAGCTCTTGAAGACGAAATCCTGCGAGATGGATGTTTGGTCCGCGCTCAGATGCCATTTGGGCGGCAGGGCCTTCAGCGCGTCCGGCTCAAGACGTTTGGACATGATCCTCAGCCTTTTCTGGTGTGGTTGGCCAAATATCCTGCGCCGGGCGGCGGTGCAGGGCAAGTTTCAAATGAGTCGGATGAAAATGGCCGGACTGGCCCCTGAATGGCGGTGACATTGCGATTGTGTTAATCCGTGGCGCTTGCGGAAAGTTCTGCTTGTTGCCGGTCTGGCGCGCGTCTAGGGTGCGGCAGCGTTTTGGCGGGAGGCGAGAATGGGCTTGTTCGATAGTCTATCCGGCATCATCAATCAGTTTCAGTCGCTGCAAAGCAGCCAACTCGCGGGGCCGCTGATGGAGGAGCTGCAGCAGCACGGCATCAACGGCGTCGGCGGGCTGGTGTCGCAGTTTCAGCAGAGCGGGTTTGGCGAGCATGTTTCCTCCTGGGTTGGAGCCGGCCAGAATCTGCCGATTGACGCCAACTCCATCCAGCAGGTGCTGGGATCACAGGTGATCCAGAACCTCGCCGCCAAATATGGCGTGGATACGCAGCAGGTGAGCAACCTGCTGGCGCAGCATCTGCCCGCCATTGTCGATCATCTGACCCCGAACGGGCAGGTTCAGTCCTGAGCTGAGCGGTTCAGGGGCGTGACGCCCGCCTCTGTCGCGATGGCGTGCAGGGGCAGGTCTGTCGGCTCGGTGGGGAGGTCCTCGACCGCCTGCGCCGCGTAGGCGCAGCCCAGCCGGAAGGCGTGCGGCAGCGCCGCCAGGGTGCGGTCGTAATAGCCGCCGCCATAGCCCAGCCTGTGGCCGCGTGAATCGAAGGCCAGGAGCGGGATCAGCAGAAAATCGGGGGTCAGCGCCGGAGCGTCCGGGTGCTGGGTGTTGTAGCGGCCGGGCAGCATTTTTGCGCCGGGCGTCCAGGCGCGGAAGAGTAGCGCATGGCCTGGCGGCGGGGTTTCGGGCAGCGCCAGACGATGCCCGCGCGCGTGCAGGGCCTGCAGCAGCTTCAGGATGTCGATCTCGCCGCGCATGGGCATGAAGCCGCCGATGATGGCGTATTTGGGTATGATACCACTGGCCAATACGTGTTCCGCCAATTTGTGGCCCAATTCGGGGCTTTGGCTTTCCCGCCGCGCCAGCATCAAACGCCGCAACGTAGCCTTCTGTAGGGCCACCTCACCCATGCCCGCCCCGGCG
>DATJXU010000117.1:0-3905 GCA_035499915.1 Acidocella sp. | reverse complement strand
GTGCAGGCTGACGTGAGTGTGACCTATGAGGGAATTAACAAGAAATTCCTCGTGAACCTTCAAGGCGGGGCCACGGTAGTTCAGCACTAACCCCGCGCCGTTCGGTCCTTAGACAAGGCCGTTAAGCCGTCGAGACGATGGCAAACCCCATGAATGGAGCCTTAAAATGGCATCGACCACAAGCACTTTCACGGTGGGCAACGACTGCTCGGCCGTGCTGGTTGACCCCTACGGCAACAACATCACCCTGCCGCTGCTCACCCAGATCGACACCACGCCGGAATATAGCACGGCAAAGGCCCAGCCCATCGGCAAGCCGCCAATTGAGCGGTATCTGCCCGCCGGGCACAAGCTCAAATTCAGCTTCGACCGCGCTGATGGCAACGTTGACAAGCTGTTCAGCCAGATCGAAGCAGGCTGGTGGGCGGCTGGCACCTCCGATGGCGGCACCAACTCCACGGGCGGCGTCTACATCTATGTGACTGAGACCGGAGGCGGTCAGACGACCTACCAATATGGCGCGGTTTCGTTCCAGCTTACCAACTCCGGAAGCATTTCCCCCGACAACCCCGTGAAGCAGGAAATCTCTGCCTTCGCCCAGACCAGGACCGTTTCGTAATGAGTGAACCCGTCACCCTCACCGACAAGCTCGGCCGCAAAATCGTCGTTCAAGAACCCGGCATTGAGGACCAGTTCGACATGCTGGAAGCTGCTGGCGCCAATTCGTCCAACCAAGCGTGGATCGGTCTTGCCACGCTGGTTTTCACCGCGCAGTCCATCGACGGCGCGCCGCTCCCGCGCCCGCAGGCAAAGGCGCATTTCAAGCGCAACGCCGCGCTCCTGAAGAACGAAGGCGTGGAGGCCATCGCCAATTACTTCAAGGAAGTGAAGGGCGAATCCGCTCAGGAAAGTGAGATCGCCGCCGCAAAAAACTAGCCGGGCACCCCGCTTTCAAAGATGTGGTTTATCTTGTGAAAAACGGGGTGCCGCTTAACCGCGCGATGAAGATGAGCCCGGCCCGGCGCTTAGCTCACATCGTGGCCCTTGGAGAGATCGAGGGGCGCGCTTTCAACTGGAACAAACTTGAGTGGGAGAAGCAATGAAGCGCTTCGCCAACATCCAGCAGTTCCAGAAATACCTCTATGAGCGCACGGCCGCGCTCGCGTCGGCAGAGGCAAAGGCACTCGATAAGGTCGGCGCCCTCGTTGCCGCCGACGCGAAGGCGCGCATAGGCGAATATCAGGATGAGGCCGGGCCATTCCCAGGGTGGCGCGACCTGGCCGATAGCACCTTGGCCGACAAGGCGAGGAAGGGCTTTGCCGTTCCAAACCCCCTTGAGCGTACCGGCGAGATGCGGGACAGCATCGAGTTTTCCCGCGCGCCGGAGCGCGTGACCATCGGCTCCCCCGAAAAGACGGCGCTGTGGCAGGAACTGGGCACAGGCGGCCCGGCTCCTGGTCCTGATGGATACCATGTGCCGCCCCGTCCGTTCCTTGGCCCGGCCCTATTCGTCAACGCCGAGGAAGCCGCGAAGATTTGCGGCGAAGAGGTAGCCGTGTGGCTCGCCGGCGGCGTCCGACCCAACCAGTGGTGAACCGATATGATTGACGCTTACGAAGTCGGCGTTTCGCTGGTTCTGGACAACAAGATTTTGCAGTCCATCGCGGCGGCAAATGAAGCCATGTCCACCCTCACGAACACCATCATGGGGGCAAATGCCGCGCTCAAGCGCATGGGCTCATACACGCAAGACCTCGTTTCCTCCGCCAGAGACTTGCGGCAGGCGTGGCAGGGCGTGGCGGCGGCGGTAAACACGGCATCAAGCCGCGCCTCCAAATTCGGGACTGGTTCGGCGTCATCCTCCGCCGTCGCTGCCGCAGGTGCATCTGGCGCCGCCGGCGGCGCCCTTCCGGTCCCGCTCCCCGGCGGCGCTGGCAGTGGCGGGCGAGGCGGCGGGGGTGGCGGGCTTCTCCCTCCGGGATTCGGCGGTGGCGCGCTCAGCCCCAGGGGCCTGCCGCCTATCAATCTGGCCGGCTTCGGTGGCGGCGGGGCAGGTGGTGGTGGCAGCGGCGGGCGCGGGGGTGGATTCAACCCTGGCCCGCCAAGCCACGGAGATTACGCCGTGGCAGGCATGGCGTTTGGCGCCATTGGCGCTGCCATTCTCGGGTTTGCCGGAAAAAGCATCGACGCCGCGGGAGAGCTGACGCGCCAGCAAAACCTAATGGTTGCGGCCGGCATGAACAGCCAGGAGATTGCCGAAGCCACCGCGCAGGCGTGGCGGAACACATCGGCCGTCATGGGCACGACGGCATCGGACAATCTCAAGAGCATCCGCGAACTGCGGATGGTGTTCGGCGACACTGCCGATGCCATAAAATACTCCCCCATGCTGGCTCAGGCCCATGGCGTTATGGGCGCGCTTCTCGGGGGAGACCAGCAAGATCAGGTTTTCGGCATGGCCAAGGCGCTCGAAATCAAGGGCGTCTCGACCGATCCGGCGCACTTCAAAACCTTGCTCAACCAGATGATCCAGGCATCGGTTGCATCAGGCGGCAAGGTGACGGGAACCGATTTTCTGGCGGCCTTCAAATATGGCCGGTCGGCAACGCAGGGGTGGAGCGACCAGTTTTCAACCCAGGTTCTCCCCACCCTCATCCAGGAAATGGGCGGGTCTGGCTCTGGCACCGCACTCATGAGCGCCTACAATACCCTTGTCGGCGGCCATATGCAGAACAAGGGGGCAGCAGAACTGGCAAAGCTTGGGCTGCTCAAGCAGAACGACATCATTTACACGACCACGGGCTCTGTAAAGGGCGTCAAGCCTGGCGGCGTGGAGGGGGCTGGCGAGTTCACGCAAAGCCCGTATGAGTGGGTCCAAGATTACCTTCTGCCCGCACTGAAAAAGGACGGCAAAACATCCCCGGATGACATTCGAACCGCCATTGCCAGCATATTTGGCGCCAGGACCGCGCAGCAGGTCATGGACATGTTCGCCACGCAGCAGCCGCGCTTCAGTAAAGACGCCTCGCTTGACCAGCAAGCAAAGGGTCTAGAGGCTTGGAACACGTTAATCAGCGGCGACTTCACGACAAATCTAAATGCCTTCACCGCCAGCATAACGAATTTTGCTATATCGGTTGGAACCCCGCTCATCCCGGTTGCGACCGAGCTTCTCCACAACCTGGCCATCGGCATTGGCGATCTGGCGCGGGAAGCGCGAGAGCATCCAGGATGGACCAAGTTCTTTGGCGAAGTAGCCGCTGGCCTTGGTGTCGTGGCGGTTGCTCTGGCGACGGTGTCCATGTCGATATTCGCCTTTGGCCCAGCGCTCCGCGTGGCATGGCAGATCGGGAGCGTTGCTCTGCCTCTGCTGGGGCGGGTTCTCGGCGTTGTTATGGACGTTGTCCTTGGGGTCGCGGGCCTTGCGACTGGATTGGATGAAGTTGCGGCTGCTATTCTTGGCGTGGGTTTGGCCATTGCCGCTCTAAACAAATGGTTCCCAAACCTGTTTTCAGGGAGCCAGCCGCCAGCTGATCACCAGGGGCAGCACCTTGTCCATGTAGGAAAATGGGGGAGCACATGGGTAAACAACAATCCCTCACCCAGCAACAAGGCCAATGAGAACAAACCTCACGAAACCATGATCCAAGAGGCGCATGAAGCCATGAAGGCAATCGCCAACTGGATCGGCGCGGGTGCACCCACAAACGCCAACGTTACCAACGCCGGGGCGATCAGCAGCGCCACGGCGGCGCGCGTGATGCGCCAGGGCAACGGGCCCAGCACCGGCTCGACCGGCTACAATCCACGCTCCACCCCATCGGGCAGCGCGGCCATGCAGACCCACGGGAGATCATAATGGGCGCCTTCGGCGGCATCTTGGGCGCGTTCAACGCCATCGAATC
>DATJXU010000116.1:0-4479 GCA_035499915.1 Acidocella sp. | reverse complement strand
CCGCATCGCAAAGTCGGCGAGCCGCCCCTGGCGGCCGGCCCTGGTCTCGGCTTCCAACTGGTTGACCAGATCGACGACGGTGAAGAAGCGCCCGCGCGCGCCGCCACGGATGCAAGAGCGCGCGATGGCGATCGCCAGATGGCTTTTACCGGTGCCTGTGCCGCCGACCAGCACCGCGTTGCGCTGAGCGGCGATAAACCCGCCGCCGGCCAAGTCGCGCACCAGCGCCTCGTTGATCGGCGTGCCGGTGAATTCAAAATCGTCAATGTCCTTGGCCAGCGGCAGTTTGGCCGTGGTGATCTGATATTTGATTGATCGTGCCTGCTTCTCGGCAATCTCGGCGTGGAGCAGATCACCGACGATCCGCGGCGGCTCATGCTGGCGCTTGATGCCGGTCGCCATCACCTCATCGTACCCGGCGCGCATGCCGTAGAGTTTGAGCTGCGCCATCATGTCAAAGATCTGCGTTCTTTCCATCAAATATTCCTCCGCAAGGTATCGTAACGCGCGCAATCGGCGATCGGCGCGTGGTGCAGTTTGAGCGCATCCGGCGTCATGATCGTCACTGGCGGCCCTGGGTCTTTGCTGCGCGCCAGAATGTTGATGATGACATCGGCCGAATGAACGCCTTGCCCCAGTGCCTCGGCGCAAGCGGCGTCCACGCTGGCCAGCCCATCGGTCAGCACGGCCGCCAGCACCTTCACCATTTGCCGGTCGCCATCGTCCGAGCCGCGTAATTTACGCCGCACGCGTTCAAGGCTCGAGGGTAGCAGCCAATCCTTGAACGGCGCGCCATTGCGCAAGGCGCCGGGCTTTCTGGCCAGCACCGGCACGTAATGCCAGGGATCGTAAACCGTCTCGCCGCGGCCCATGCAGCGCGCATGCTCCGCGACCACCACGCCATCCTGACGCAGCACGATGCGATCGGCATAAGCCTGGATCTCCACCGGCCGGCCAACGGCGCGCGAGGCGACGGAATATTTGTTATTGTCGAAGCGTACCAGGCAGGTTTTGGAAACCGACGCGGTGGTTGCGTGGAAACCATCGAACTTGTTGGCAACTGGCACCAGATGCGCCCGCTCGGCCTCAAAAACCTGCCAGATCGGCTGGTCGGTCAATTCGGGATGCTTGTGCGCCTTGGCGTAAGCAATGCAGCGGTCCAGCAGCCAGGCGTTCAGTTCCTCGTAGCTCGCCACCTTCAGCCGCGGCGTAAAAAAACCGCTCGCGCACCAGCCCCACCTGGTTCTCAACCTGGCCCTTCTCCCAGCCAGATGCCGGCGTGCAGGCCGTCGGCTCGACCAGGTAATGCCCGCACATCTGAAGAAATCGCCGGTTAAACGTGCGATCTTTGCCAATAAAGACAGTTTCAACCGCGGTCTTCATGTTATCGTAAATCCCGCGCGTGCAGGTGCCTTTGAAGAAGGAAAACGCACGGTCATGCGCGTCGAACACCATCTCCTGCGTCTCACGCGGATAGGCCCGGACGAAAAACATCCGGCTATGGCAGAGCCGCACATGCGCCACCTTTACCGTGACCGTGGCGCCGCCAATCACCACGATCTCGTGACTCCAGTCGAACTGATATGCCTCGCCGGCGGCAAAGCTCAGCGGCACAAAGGCTTGCGCCGTCACGGCGCCGCGCTCCTTCGCCCAGGCTTTGGCATAGCGGCGTACCGCATCGTAGCTGCCGTCATAGCCCTGACCCCGCAGTTCCTCGAACACCCGGATCAGCGTCAACCGCTCGCGCGCCGGCTTGCCCTCGTTGCCAAGCAGCAGGGCATCCAGCGCCGACACCCAGGCACCAAGCTTCGGCAGCGGCTGCGCCGTCCGCTCGTACCGGAACTCCGTCGCCTCTGACCGGATCACCTTGCGCACCACTTTGCGCGATACTCGCAGCTCCCGGCAGATCACCTTGATCGGCTTCTTCTGGATAAAATACGCCCGCCGGATCTTCGAAATCGTCTCCACTATCAGCATCCCAAACCCGGCCCCCATGCTCCCATGAAAGCCATTGTGAACCCCAAGCCAGGGGGGCCCCATTGGACGCCGGATGTCCCCCGTCAGCGCCCATGAGACAGATTTGGCAGCTTGAGTAAGGGAGGATTTCTGGCTCATCGTAGCGACGAAGGAGCGTAGATGAGCCAGAAATCCTCGACTTCCAAGCCCACTGCCGAGGCGGTGGTGCGCGACATCCGCCGGGCGACGCGGCGGCATTATTCGGCGGAGGACAAAATCCGCATCGTGCTGGAGGGCTTGCGCGGCGAGCACAGTATTGCCGAGCTTTGCCGGCGCGAGGGCATCGCGGAGAGCCTGTATTATTCCTGGTCCAAGGAGTTTCTCGAAGCCGGCAAGCGCCGTCTGGCGGGGGATACGGCGCGGCAGGCAACCTCGGACGAGGTCAAAACCCTGCGCGAGGAAGCCAGAACGCTGAAGGAAGTGGTCGCCGAGCAGGCGCTGGAATTGCGGCTGCTCAAAAAAAGCATGATCGGGGCTGGGGACGGCCAAGAATGAGATGCCCCGCCACCGAGAAACTCTAGATCATCCGCTTGGTCGAGCAATCACATCTGCCGGTGCGCCAGACGCTGGCGCGCCTTGGCATCCCACGCCCGACTTTCTACGCCTGGGTTGCCCGCTATCGTGACGGCGGGCCTGAGGCGCTGCACGACCGCCCCTCAAAACCTGACCGCGTGTGGAACCGCATTGACGACGGCACCCGCAAACAGATCATCGAATTGGCCCTGGAACAGCCGGCACTGAGCCCGCGCGAGCTGGCCGTAACCTTCACCGATACCAACGGCTATTTTGTCTCTGAAGCGTCAGTCTACCGGCTGCTGAAAGCGCATGGTTTGATCACCTCGCCGGCCTTCATCGTCATCAAGGCCGCCGAGGAATTCAAGACCAAGACCACCGCGCCGAACCAGCTCTGGCAGACAGACCTCACTTACCTGAAAGTTATAGGCTGGGGCTGGATGTATCTCTCGACTATCCTCGATGATTATTCCCGCTACGTCATCGCCTGGAGGCTGTGTACCACCATGCAGGTCGAAAATGTCACCGATACGCTCAACCTTGCCCTCGAAGCCTCGGGCGTAGCCACGGCCAAAGTCTCGCACAAGCCGCGCCTGCTCTCAGATAATGGGCCGTGTTATATCGCCGGCGATCTGGCAAAATGGCTCGATCGCAAAAACATCGAGCACATACGCGGCGCGCCCTGCCATCCGCAAACTCAGGGCAAAATCGAGCGCTGGCACCAGACACTGAAAAATCGCATCCTGCTCGAAAATTACTATCTGCCCGGCGATCTCGAGCAGCAGATTGCCGCCTTCATCGAGTATTACAACAACCATCGTTACCACGAGAGCCTGGGCAATGTGACGCCAGCCGATGCCTATCACGGCCGCGCCCCGAAAATCCTGCGACAGCGCCAATAAATAAAGCGCCAGACCATCCAGGCTAGGCGCTTGCGTCACAACCAAATAGCCGCTTAAACTTTAACCCAACAGGTGAGGCAAGCCTCCGTTAAATCAGGCAGCCAAGTGTCTTAAATTATCTGACGACGGACAGTAGGTCTGCACACTCGGCAGCTTGTGCAGTTGCAGCAGCCGATAGTCGCGAACCCGCGCCCAGGCCGCCAAACCCGGCAGCTTGGCCTCGCGCGCTACACGACCCACCAGTTCGGTTCCGGCCTCGGCCAAGACCACGTCGTAACCACGCTTGCCCAAAGCATGCGCGGCCTCCAGCCCGGCTGGCCCACCGCCGATGATCAGCACCGGCTTATCGCTCCCGCGCACCCTTATGCGTTCCGGGTGCCAGCCCTTGCGCCATTCCTCGCCCATGGTCGGGTTCTGCGTGCAGCGCAGCGGCGACATGGTGAAGTCACCCGAGACGCAGATATTGCAGCCGATGCACTCGCGGATATCCTCGATCCGTCCCTCCTGTAACTTTTTGGGCAGGAACGGATCGGCGATTGAGGGCCTAGCCGCACCAATGAGGTCAAGCACGCCCTTGCGCACCAATGCTGCCATGCGGTCCACCGAGGTATAACGCCCCACCCCCACCACCGGCTTATTGGTGAGCTTGCGGATGCCGGAGATGAACGGCTCCTCCGCCCCTTCCTCGGCAAAGCGCGAAGTGCGGCTGTCATTCTCCCAGCCCGCCAGGGTCACGTCCCAGAGGTCGGGCAGATCCGCGATCAGCCCGATCATGTCCTCCACCTCAGCCTTTTCCAGCCCGCCCTCGCCGAGCAGCTCGTCCACGGAGATGCGGATCGGCACGGCGCAGACATCGCCCACCGCCGCCTTGGTCTCCTCGGTGATTTCGCGCAGCAGCCGCACGCGGTTCTCCAGGCTGCCGCCGTATTCGTCGGTGCGGTCATTGTACCGGCGCGAGAGGAAATGGTGCAGGAACCCCAGCGCATGCGCGGCGTAGACGTAGATCAGGTCGAACCCCGCCTTTTGCGCGCGCCGCACCGCCGCCAGA
>DATJXU010000115.1:0-6290 GCA_035499915.1 Acidocella sp. | reverse complement strand
GGGCAAGCTCACGGCCTGGAAACTGGCCAAGCGTGGCATCCCCTTCATCGCCGCCGGGCGCAATGCCGAGCGCCTTGCCTCGGAGATGGAGAAAATCCCCGAGCTGAAGGGCCATGACTACCAGTGCGTGAGCGTGGCGCATAACACCGCCGCGCTGACGGAACTGTTCACCGGCAGGAAGGTCGTGCTCAACATCGTTGGCCCGTTCATGCAGCTCGGCCAGCCTGTGGTGGAGGCAGCGCTCGCCACCGGCTGCCATTACTTCGACACCACCGGCGAAACCGACTGGATGCTGTACCTGAAGAAGGAATTCGCCGCCGCCTTCGCGCAGAAAGAGCTGGCGCTGTGCCCGGCCAATTCCTATATGTGGACGGCTGGCACGATCGCCGCCGAGATTGCGCTGGAAACCCCGGGCATTGATACCCTGGATCTGCTCTATTACGGCGATGCTGAAGTCAGCGTGGCTTCGACGATGTCTTTTTTGCGCATGTGCACCAAGCAGATGTTTTATTTGAGCCAGGGAGAGCTGGTGCAGTGGCCATGGGCCACGGCCTATGATGTCTCGGTGCCCGGCATTCACCGTACGCTGAAGGCCATGCCGTGGGGCGGTGCGGGTGAGCCCGTGTGGTACGAAAACGACCCGCGCGTGCGCAACTGCTCGGTGATGTTCTCGCTGGGCAACCAGGAGATGATGGTGAGAGTTCTCGGCCTGCTGAAGCAATTCGAGGAGAACTACCGCCAGCTCGACGCCGCGGCGCAGGAAGAGGTGACCAACAAGATCGGCCGCGAGGTGACGCAGAAGGAGCCGCCGCGCGAGACGCCGGAAATTCACCGCACAGTCATCTCCTGCCAGGCACGCGGCAACACGCAATCGGTGAGCGTGATCCTGCGTGGCAACTCCGCCTATTCCCAGACCGGGGTGTTCGGCGCCGAGGCGGCACGCTCGGTGCTTGCCGGCGAGTTGAAAAACGTTGGCTTCGGCTCGGGTTCGACAATCCTTGGCGCACGGCGCCTGCTCGCGGCGCAGGCGGAGGATGGCTACCTCTCCTACGAGATCAGCCGCGTCTAGCCGACACGGCGCGGTGGCGCTCCCGCCGCGCCGCTTTCCTTAATTAGAGGTGAACATGACCCAGACCATCTATGTCGCCGGGATCGGCATGACGCCGTTCGGCAAGCACTTGTCGTTAAGTGTTAAGGATCTCGCCGCGCAGGCCGTGACGGCTGCACTTGAAGATGCCGGATGCGAAAAGCCCCAGGTGGAGGCGGCCTATTTCGCCAACGCCACGCAGGGCCACATGGATGGCCAGCACATGATCCGCGGCGAACTGGTACTGCGCGCCATGGGCTTTGATGGCTTGCCGGTGGTGAATGTGGAAAACGCCTGCGCCAGCGCCAGCACGGCATTCCATCTGGCGGTCAACCATCTGCTGGCCGGCGCTGCGGATATCGTCCTTGCCCTCGGCGCGGAGAAGATGTTCTCCACCGACAAAGCCCGCACCTTCGCGGCCTTCGATGGCGCGTGGGACGTTCATGAGACCGTGGCAAATCAGGCGAAACTGATGGAGATGGGGCGCGGCATTGAACCGCCGCCCGGCACGATGTCAACGAAACCATACAGCGTGTTCATGGATATTTATGCCGCCATGGGCCGCATGCACATGCGCGAATTCGGCACTACGCAGCGTCAATTCGCGGCGGTATCGGCAAAAAACCACATGCATTCCGTGCATAATCCGCTCTCGCAATACCGTGATCCATACACGGTCGAGCAGGTGCTAGCGGCCCCGCCGATCACCTATCCGCTGACCCTGCCAATGTGCTCGCCGGTCAGCGATGGTGCCGCCGCCGCGATTTTGTGCACGCAAGCCGGGTTGAAACGGCTGCGCGGCCAAGCGGGGCGCGCAATGCGCGTGCTGGGCTGCGCGCTGCAAACCAGCAGCGAGCGGGCGCCGGAGGATCTGGAAAATCATCTGGTCCGCAAGGCCGCGCGCAAATTGTTCGAGCGCGCCGGCATCGGCCCGGAAGAGGTGAGCGTGGCCGAAGTGCATGACGCCACGGCCATCGGCGAAATTTTGCAATCCGAACTGCTCGGGCTCGTGCCGCTCGGCGGCGGCGGACCTGCGGCGGAACGCGGCGAGACCTCGATCGGCGGGCGCATCCCCATCAACCCCTCGGGTGGGCTGGAATCCAAGGGCCACCCGATCGGCGCGACCGGTCTCGCGCAGATTTTCGAGCTGGTCACGCAGCTGCGCGGCGAGGCCGGCCTGCGCCAGGTGGCGGGCGCGCGGATCGCCTTGGCCGAAAACGGCGGCGGCCTGGCGGGTGTTGAAGAAGCCGTGGCCTGTCTAACTCTGCTGGGACGCTAAACCATGACCACACGCAACGAAACCATTCTGGCCAACCTCATCGCCAACCGCGCCGAAGAGATGCCCGCGTTCAATGTACTGACCTTCGAGGGCGCTGGCATACGCGCCGACGAAACACGCAGCTATCGGGAGTTGTGGGAGAACAGCCAGCGCCTGGCGCAGGTGCTGCTGGACCTGGGCGTAAAACCCGGGCAGCGGTTCGGCTTGGTGATGGCCAACCACCCGGAATTCGTCGAAGCCATGATCGCGGCGAGCATCCTCGGCGCCGCCGTCACGCCCATCGACCCGCGCACCAAGGGGGACAAGCTGCGCTTCATGCTGGCACGGGCGGCGTGCAGCGGCGTCTTCGCCGCGGATTATGCGCTGGACAATGTGCAGGAGGTGCGCGCCGCCCTGCCTGGCCTGGCCTGGGTGGCAGGCTTCGCCACCGATGAAGGATCTCGCCCTCTGGCCGATTACGCTGGCGTGGTGGACTGGGCAGCACTTGCCCCCCCGCGCGCACCCGCATTGCCGGTGCTGACGACAGACCCGGACAGCCCGCTGGAATTGATCTTCACCTCCGGCACCACCGGCGATCCCAAGGGGATCGTGATGACGAACCGGCGCTATTGCGACACCTCGCTACTGGCCCAGACGCTCTTCAGCTATCGCGATGACGACATTCTCTACTCCGGCCTTTCTCTCACCCATGCCAACGCGCAGCTCCTCACCCTGGGCGCGGCGCTGGCCTGCAGGCTGCGCGCCGTGCTCTCGCGGCGTTTTTCCAAGTCGCGGCTGTGGAATATCACCCGCAAATACGGCGCCACCAGCTTCACGCTGCTGGGCGGCATGACCACCGCCATCTATGCCGAGCCGCCCCGTCCCGATGACGGAGATAATCCGGTGCGGCTCGTGATCTCCGCCGGCATGCCCGCGGCCATCTGGAAATCCTTCGAGCAACGCTTCAACGTCAAGATACTTGAGTTTTATGGCGCGGCGGAGGGTGGTCTCACCTTCAACTATCCCGGCACCGGCCCGATTGGCAGCATCGGCAAACCACCGGCGATGTTCCAATACCGTATCGTCGACGACGAGGATAAGGACGTGCCGCGCGGTACGCCCGGAGAATTGCTGTTCCGCCCGGCCAACGGCATGCCCTATGCCGTTGAATATTTCGGCGACCCCGCGGCATCGGCAAAGAAATGCGCCGGGGGCTGGCTGCGCATGGGCGACGTGGTGCATGAAGATGAGGATGGTTGGCTCTACTTCAATTACCGCAAGGGGGCCGGCATCCGCCGCAACGGCGAATTTATCAACGCCGCCTTTATCGAGAAGGTCATCGCCGAATCCGGGTTTGCCGATGATGTCTATGTCTATGGCATCCCCGCCAAAAATCACGTTCCTGGCGAGAAGGATGTGGTGGCCGCCATTGTGCCAAGGGACAAAACCTGCTTCGATCCGCAGCGCCTGTTTGATGTCTGCAAGGACCGGCTGGAGGCCAATTTCATCCCCAGCTTCATCCAGGTGCTTCGGCAGATTCCAAAAACCGCGTCCGAAAAGCCCCAAGACCGCTTTCTGATCGAGGCGTTCGAGCAGGAGCCGCACGCCATTCACCGGCGACCATAAAAGCAAGGAACAAATAGAGCATCTGGGGCGCGGACATGATGACACAGTAAAGTCGCCCAGAAAATTATGCCGGGGCAGGCATCGACGGTCATGTTCGTTTAACGCAAGATGCGCCCAGGCTCTCCCAGAGCCGTGAAAGAAGCACTCAACAATGCCCCAAAGGAAACGGCATGCCCGCCACCGGTCCGCAGCAGAACGCCGTCCCCCGCCCTAACGACGCCGCCTTTCGAAGCGAGCAGGCGGCTCACCAATAGAACAAGGACAAGGACAAGCTCATGCGGATCGATTCCCACGTATTTGTCATTGCCGGCGGCGGCTCCGGGCTGGGTGCGGCGGCGGCGCGGCATCTGGCCTCTCGCGGCGGCCGCGTGGTGCTGGCCGATATCAACGCCGAGGCCGGCGAGCCCCTGGCCGCAGAATTGGGCGCGGCGGCGGTGTTCCAGCGCACCGATGTAACCGCCGAGACGGATGGGCAGGCGGCCATCGCGCGGGCGTTGAGCGCCTTCGGGCGGCTGGACGGGCTGGTGAACTGCGCCGGCATTGCCCCGGCCGAGAAGGTGGTGGGCCGGGACGGCCCGCACCATCTGGAAAGCTTCGCCCGGGCCGTCACCATCAACCTTGTCGGCACGTTCAATATGCTGCGGCTCGCCGCCGATGTCATGTCCCGGCAGGCGGCGGGTGAGGATGGGGAGCGCGGAGTCATTATCAACACCGCCTCAATCGCAGCCTATGACGGCCAGATCGGCCAAGCCGCCTACGCCGCCTCGAAGGCGGGCGTGGCCGGCATGACCCTGCCGGTGGCGCGCGAGTTGGCCCGCTTTGGCATACGCTGCGTCACCATCGCGCCGGGCATCTTCGCCACGCCGATGATGGACACCCTGCCGCAATCGCAGCAAGACAGCCTGAGCGCGACCGTGCCCTTCCCCTCCCGCCTCGGCCGGCCGCCGGAATTCGCTGCGCTGGTAGCGCATATCGTCGAAAACATTATGCTCAACGGTGAGGTCATCCGCTTGGATGGCGCGCTGCGCATGGCACCGCGGAACTAACGATGACGGCGGGTTGACGCCGGGCGAATTCATTTTCCGTACAAGGGGAATGGACCAGCGCGGCTTCACCATCCGTTATGGGATTGAACGGAGTCATGGGAGACGTGTGATTGATCTGTGCCGGCATGCCAACCTGACGGAACTGGCGACAATCTGTCAGCTTCGTCGGTAAAACCGCCAGTATACTTGCGACCCAAGCGCATCTAAATAACAAAATGGAACGACCGCTATCGGGATTGATTGGTTGATCAACTAAACAGCCGTCTTGGACGCGATGCAGAACGGCGGCATATGACAAGACCGGGCCGATTTCTGCCAGTCCGGTTTCGGACGGCCCGAACGGAAATCGGAGTAGAAATCCGCTCGCCGGCTATTTCATACCAAGACCGCTCAAGCCGCGACCGTTTCGATAAGCAAGGTGTCGAGCATAAAAGATCCATTTGGCTCGATACAGAAATGTTCCACCACCTCGGTCGAAGCGGCCTGCTGAAGTGCGCGAATGGCTTTCGCGTTCAGATCGGGTGTTCGCATGCGCGCGATCCATGTCGGGAAATCCATCCGCAGACGCCAGCTCCGCGTGGCTCGCACCGCGAAGCTCGCGCGCCCGAGTGCCGCCAGCCACTCGGCCGCGGTGTAGTCGCGCACATGCGACGTATCACGTAGCAACTCGACCGCCTGAATATGCGTGTCGAGCGCGGCTGGTCCAGGAGAGACCACGTCGATGAACACCGCCGTGCTGCCCGGCGCCAACACGCGCCGCGCCTCGTGCAGCCCCGCCTCGAATCCGCGCCAGTGGTGCGCGGAGAAGCGGCAGCCGAGAAAGTCAAACGCAGCGTCGTCGAATGGCAATTGCTCGGCTGGTGCGGCATAGGTCACGATATTTTCGAGCCCCTTTTCGTGCGCTGTTGCGGCGACGGCCGCCAGCATCGCCGTGGACAGATCGCTCGCCACGACATTACCGGCGTGCCGCGCCAGTCTGTACGCAACATGCCCGCCGCCCGCACCAAGATCCAGCGCATTCCTTGGCGCCACCCTTCGGACAACCTCCTCCAGCAGGTCGAGGTCCTCCCCCGCAGCATGAACGGCGCTCTTCACATAGGCGTCGGCGCACAAGCCGAATTGGCTTTCTACGTGGGCATGGTGCGATTTCGTCATGATTTGATCTCCTAGGAAATCTCGGATAACGCCAAAATAAACTAGTGTCGTGATCGACAAATGGGTTACATTCTAGCCGAACCTTGAACAAGGGGGGCGGGAATGGCGAAGGGGCGTG
>DATJXU010000114.1:0-5196 GCA_035499915.1 Acidocella sp. | reverse complement strand
GTGGAGACGATCAAGGCCTGCAGCCGGTCCAGGAACTCGGGCTGCGGCTTCGGCTCGGCGGCCTTGCGTTTGGGGCCGGCGATGGCGGCCTTCTTGCGCGGCGTGCCCGGCATGGTGGCAACGGCCTCCGCCGGCGGCTTGGCGGCGCGCGAGCGGGGAGTGGCGGTCTTGGCGCCCCGTTTGGCCGGGGTGCGGGTGGGCGTGCGCGTTATGGCTGCGTTCCTTCTAAAATCCTGCGGCGCAATTCAGTAGCAGAAGCCGTATTCTCCCGCACGGGCAGAAGAATCCAGGCTGGCGCCTTCGTCGCCGCCAGACATAGCCCAGCACGCGCAGGAAGGCGATGTTTTTGGTGGCGTTTTGCGACATGCCCGGCCAAGGCGCGGCGCGTGGCCCCGGGGCGCGGCACCACCAGCATCGGCATGGCGCGCATAATCTCCAGCCAGCGCCCCCAGCGGGGGAGCTGGATCAGGTTATCCGCCCCCATCAGCCAGACGAATTCGGCTGCCGGAAAGCGGCACTGCAAGGCGCGCATCGTATCGCAGGTATAGCGCGTGCCGAGCCGCGACTCGATATCGGTGGCGATGATCCGCCGCCCATCGGCGATCCGCCCGGCACTGGCCAGGCGCTCGGCGAGCGGCGCCATGCCGGCGGCGGGCTTCAGCGGGTTGCCGGGCGAGACCATCAGCCAGAGCTGGTCCAGCCCCAGATGCCGCATGGCTTGTTGCGCCACGTGCAGATGCCCCTCATGCGCCGGGTTGAACGAGCCGCCGAGCAGCCCGATCTTCAACCTGTGACGATGGCCATGCGTGGGGGTGGCCGTGTGGCCGGCGCGCAAATTCAGGGACGCACCTGGCCATTGCCGCGCACCACATAGCGGAAGGTGGTGAGCTGCTCCGGGCCGATGGGCCCGCGCGCATGGATATGCCCGGTGGCGATGCCGATCTCGGCGCCGAAGCCGAACTCCCCGCCATCGCAGAACTGGGTGGAGGCGTTCCACAGCGTCACCGCCGCCGGGCTGCGGGCGAGATAGGCTTCCGCCACCTGCGCATCCGCGGTGATGATCGCCTCGGTATGCTCGCTGCCATGCGCCATCACATGGGCGAGTGCGGCCTCCGGCCCGTCCACCACTGCGACATTCAGCACCGCGTCCGACCATTCCGTGTCGAAATCAGTGGCGCTGGCAGCGGGCAGCCCGGGGCAGATGGCGCGGGCGCGCTCATCCGCCTTGAAGGCGCAACCCAAGGCCGCGAGGTCCGCCACCAGCACCGGCAGCAGGGTGGGGGCGATGGCGGCATCGATCAGCAGCGTCTCGGTCGCCCCGCACACGCCGGTGCGGCGCATCTTGGCGTTGGCCAGCACGCTGCGCGCCATCTCGGGGTCGGCGGCTTCATGAATATAAGTGTGGTTCAGCCCCTGCGCATGGGCCAGCACGGGCACGCGGGCCTCGCGCTGCACCAGCTCGACCAGCGTCTTGCCGCCGCGGGGAATGATGAGGTCGATATGCCCCACCGCGCCCAGCATGGCGGCGACGAAGCGGCGGTCCGCCGTGGGGGCCACCTGCACGGCAGTCTCCGGCAGCCCGGCGGCTTTCAGCCCGGCGGTGACGGCCTTGTGGATGGCCTGGGCGGAGTGAAAACTCTCCGAGCCGCCACGGAGCAGAATGGCATTGCCGGATTTCAGCGCGATGGCCGCCGCATCCGCGCCGACATTCGGGCGGCTTTCATAGATCATCCCCAGCACGCCGATGGGCTGGGCGATGCGGGCGATGCGCAAACCGTTCGGGCGCTCCCATTGCGCCAGCGTGCGGCTCAGAGGATCGGGCAGGTCCGCCACCTCCTCCAGCCCGCACGCCATGGCCTCAACCCGCGCCTCGTTCAGCAGCAGCCGGTCGCCAAAGGCCGGCGTGCCCTTGAAATTCGCCATGTCCTGGGCGTTGGCGGCCAGGATCGCCGGGGCGGCCTCGCGCAGCGCGGCGGCGGCTTCGCGCAGCGCGGCATCGCGCGCCGGGGCCGGCAGCTTTGCCAGCGCGGCGGCGGCGGCGCGGGCTTGTTGGCCCATGGCGGCCATGGTCTGCTGATGATTGTCAGGGTCGGCGTTCATGCGCCGCATGCTTGCCGAGTCCTGGCGGGAAGATCAACAGCGGGTTACACTGGCTCCAGCATGCCTGACCTCTTCGATTCGCTGATGCCCGGGATCACGCTGCCGCCTGGCCCGGTGCTGCGCACGTCGCGCCTCACCCTGCGCCCGCTGCATGGGGAAGACGTGGCTTCATTTCATCGGCTGATCAATGACTGGGACATTTGCCGCCGCGTGCCGGATGCGCCCTTTCCCTACCCGGCCTCCCAGGCGGCGGAATGGATCAAGGCCGCCGCCGCCGACCGTGAGGCAAGCCGGGCGGAGCAATTCGCCATCGCCGAAACGCTCACCGGCACGCTGGTTGGCTGTGTCGGGCTGAAGCTGGCCAAAGACCGCACATCCGCCGAGCTGGGCTACTGGATCGGCCGGCCGCATTGGCGCCAGGGCTTCGCGCTGGAGGCCGTGCGCCGCATCACCGAATGGGCCTTCGCCACCCTGCCCATCGCCCAGCTCCATACCGTGGTCGCGGCGGATAATGACGGGTCGCTGGCCGTATTGCGGCATCTGGGTTTCGCGCAGACCGGCAAGGGCCACAGGGTGTTCTCCTGCCGCCCCGGCCAGAAGCTGCCGGTGAAGCATTTTGCCCTGGCGCGCGATGCCGGGGCGCCGCCCGAGAGCCCGGCGCCGGTGGCGGCGCAGAAATCCGCCACGCTGCTGGTGGTGGCGGCGGCGCTGATCGACCCGCAGGGCAGGGTGCTGCTGGCCCGCCGGCCCGAGGGCAAGAAGATGGCGGGGCTCTGGGAGTTTCCCGGCGGCAAGATGGAGCCGGGCGAAACGCCCGAGGCCGCCCTGGCGCGCGAGCTGCGCGAGGAGCTGGGGCTGGAGACCGACCCCAGGGATTTCGCCCCCTTCGTCTTCGCCTCCCATGCCTATGACAGTTTCCACCTGCTGATGCCGGTTTTCCTGTGCCGGCGCTGGGAGGGGGAGCCGCACGGGCGCGAGGGCCAGAAGCTCGCCTGGGTGGCGCCGCAGGACCTTGCCGAATACCCGATGCCAGCCGCCGACCGGCCGCTGATTCCGATGTTGAGGGATTTCCTATGAGCAACCCCACCGCCGCCATTCTCATCATCGGCAATGAAATCCTCTCCGGCCGCACGCAGGATGTGAATGTGCAGTTCATCGCCCAGCGCCTGGCGGAGCTTGGCATCAAGCTGCAGGAGGTGCGGGTGGTGCCGGATGTGCCGCAGCGCATCATCGGCGCGGTGAACGAGCTGCGCGCGGCCTACGGCATGCTGTTTACCACCGGCGGCATCGGCCCGACCCATGACGACATCACCAGCGAATGCATCGCCGCCGCCTTTGGCGTGCCCTGGGAGGTGCATGAGGAAACCGCCCGCGAGATGAAGGAGAGGATGGGCGAGCGCTACAACGCCGCCCGCCAGCGCATGGCGACGATGCCGCGCGGCGCCATCCCCATCAGGAACGAGGCCTCCATCGCGCCGGGCTTTTCCATCGGCAATGTGCATGTGATGGCGGGCGTGCCGCGCATCATGCAGTCCATGATGCAGGCGCTGGAGCCCAGCCTGCCGCGCGGCGAGCGGATCGAGATGCGCGCCGTCTATGGCCTGGGGGTGATGGAAGGGGCGATCGCCGAGGGGCTTGCCGCGATCCAGGACCGTTTCCCGGCGCTCGACCTCGGCAGCTACCCCTTCAAGCGCGACGGCGCCTGGGGCGTGGCGCTGGTCGCCAAGGGCACGGACCTGCCCGCCATCGAGGAAGCCACCAGGCAGGCCACGGACCTGATCGCCGCCCAGGGCGTGGAGCCGGTGCAGGGCGAACCGCCCATCTTTTAGAGCGCGCTAGGTTGAGGTTGACGCCTGCGCGCCACCCTCATCGCACTCTGGCCAGCTTTGCCGGCGGCCCGGAGAGGGGTTTCAGGGCGTGGCCGTAGAGGAGGAGCTTGCCGGCGGCGTGGAGCCGGACGCGCCTGATGCGGCCTGGACAGGCGTGACCGCCGGTCCGGCAGACGGCGTTACCGTCGCCGAAGCATTATTGTTTGCGGCCTTGGGTGTTGCGGTTGCGCCGGACGTGGAAACTGGCGCCAGGGGGGCTGCGGTCACGCCGAACGTGGAAGCTGGCACCAGGGGCGTCGCGGCCATGCCGGGCGTGGAAGCCGGTGCCGGGGGCGTCGCGGTCGCGCCGGAGGTGGAAGCTGGTGCCTGGGGCGTCGCGGCAGGGGCGGCAGGCGCAGCACTCGGTGCCGGCGCGACAGTAGGGCCGCTCGCTGTGGTAACGGGGGCTGCCTGAGACGGCGCCGCTGCGCCGGCAGCTGGCTGAGCAGGGCTCGCTTGAGGCGGCGTGGGCGTGGAACCGTTCGGCGCCGCCGCATTATTGGCCGTCTTGGTCACCGCCGGCGCCGTTGCGTTGGCCGCAGATGCCTTCGCTGCCGTGGTGGGCGGCGCTGCCGCGATCTGCACCGTGTAGTCAGGCACAATCCGAGCCTGCTCCGAGTCAGAGATCACCAGGATGTGCAGCCCGATCGGAAGCGCCGTTTTGCTTGTCTGGGTGACGGAGACCAGGTTGCCGTTGGTCTCCTGGACGATGTATTCCCAGCCCTTGGTATCTGCGAGCGCTTGCTGGGCCGCTGCGCCGCCAATGCCGCCGACCAGGGCGCCCCCGACCGCGCCCAATGCCGTTGCTTCCGGGCCGCCCGATACCTGTGCACCGGCGATGCCGCCGGCGGCGCCACCGGCGGCCGCGCCGACCGTGGTATTCGCGCTGATCAGCACCTGCCGCACGCCGATAATCACCCCGCGCTGCACGGCCGCCTGCTGTTGTGCGGCGCTGGCGGCGTAAGTGTTTGGGGAGTAGCTTTCGTGGCACCCGGCGAGGGCAAGCGGAAGAAGGCCAGGGAACAGGAAAGAGGGTAAGGCAGAGCGGCGCAAGGCGAGGTCCGTTGATTCGGGTCGGGCTGGCGTTGGTTTAGCCGCTGAGCCGTTCATTGTCACGCTGGAGGCCGGATTCCCGGGTTTTTTCCCAATCAACCGCCTATTTCCTACAGCAGCGACGCCGCGATATTCACCGAAAGCGCCAGGATGATCGTGTTGAACAGAAACCCGA
>DATJXU010000113.1:0-9052 GCA_035499915.1 Acidocella sp. | reverse complement strand
GTTACGCCGGCGCAGGCGGTGGGTACGCAGGTTGCGCTGTCGACATCCAATAGTGTTGCGCCGGTAAGCGGGTGGCAGGCGGCGTCGATCATCGATTCCAATGCGCTGTGGGCGGTTTATTATACGACCCCTGCTGCCGCGGGGAGTTACTATGTCTGGGTGCAGACGGCCGCCGGGGCCGAGACGGCGGTGAGCAGCTTCACGATTTCCGTGACCTGATCCGATGACGATATTGTTCAATGAACCCGGATCGCCTTTGGTGTCCGGAACGGGAAAGCGCATTCTGGCTTCGGCGTTGCCGGCGGGGACGAGCCTGCCGGTTGGGCTGTTAGCAGGGCCATACCCATCCGATATCGCCGGGCTTTCCGGCTGGTGGGATGCGGGGCTGATCGGGGGGCTGCTGGACGGGAATGGCGCGCCGATTGCTGCCAGCAACAGCGTTGTGGGCAGCGTGAAGGATAAGTCGGGCCAGGGTAGCGCGCTGGTTGCGTACCATATTGCTGTGGATAGTACGCCGGCCTCCACCTTGGCGGTGGCGCGTGTGAATGGGTATCTGGGCGCTGTGGGCGCGCCCGATGCGGCGATCGTGAATGATGGGCCCAGCCTCGATCCGGATTGGGGGTTGGCGCATCCGGGGCTGGAGCTTGGGGCGGGGCAGGCCTGGACGCGCTATCTGGTCTGGACCCGGCCGAATTGGCGGCAGGGCACCTATTACGTGAATGAGCAGCCCATTGCGCTGATTCATACGACCAGCGGGGCCGGTGCGACGATTTTGCAGGCCGATAGTGCCGAGGGCAGCGCGCTTGTGCTGTTTCCCGGTACGGCGAGCGAGATTGTTCTGACCTCAAGCCTGGCCCGCAGGCATAGCCATGCGGTGATCTTGCGCAACACGCCGGGCAGCGGCGTGGATGTCTGGCTGGATGGTGTGCAGCTTGCCAGTGCTGTTGCCAATCCTTTGCCGGCAAGCGCCAAGGCGCAGCTGTTGTTTCTGCATGACGGCACGATCCAGGGTTCCGCGCAATGCTGGTTTCATGAGGCGGCGAGTTGGGAACGGGCGCTGAGTGGTGCGGAGATCCAGCAACTGATTGCCGCGCAGGGGCGGTGGGTGCTGGGCGCGCGGCGCGGTGTCAATTTGCTGGTCATGGGGCAGTCCAACGCGGCGTGGTTTATCAATGCCGGTGGGCCGCTGGCGCTGGCGCAGGGTGTGGCCTGGTATCTTGGTGCGGCGGCTTATGGATATACGGCGGCGATTTCCGGGACTTATATCTCGCCCAGCCGGTATTCCGTGATCTCCGGGCATCCGATCTCCAATTCCTCGCCGCCGCTGTTTGCGCCGGGGGCTGGAAATGGAACGTTTCTGACGAATCCTGGGGATGGGTCGGATCCTTCGAGCTGGAGTGGCGGCCCGGATTTTACGGCGCTGACGGATTATCTGACGGGTGGGACCGCGCTTGTGTCGGCCGTGGATGAGACGGATATCGCGTTTCTGGTCTGGCCGTGGTCCGAGCAGGACAGCACGATGCCTTATGCCAGCAAGGATCTTTACAAGGGGACGGTGCTGCGCCTGCTTGCTTTGACGCGCGGGCTGTTGAACAGGAATGCCGCGCAATTGCCATTGCTGGCGTGGAATGCCATTCCGTATGAAACCAATGATGGCGTGCAGATGGTGCGCGAATCCATCGCCGACCTGATGGCTGATGCGGCCAATAATATCGCGATGTTTGTGGCGCAGACGGCGGATTCGAACCCGCTGAACGCGGCCTATGATCCGGCGACCGGCTTGTTCAGCGGGGGGGATCCGGAACATCGCGATGAGCCTGATTTGCTGCGCTATGGGCGGATTGGCGCGCATGCGGCGGGGCAATTGGCGATCAAGGGCGGGTTGAGCGATACGATTGCGGCGGCCGCGCTGCCGGCATCCGGTTTGCCGATGAAGGGCGGGCCGCAGATTGCGCATGTTTACCGGGCTTCAGATACGGAGCTGATTGTCACGGTCAGCCATGATTCCGGAAATGACCTGATTGTTCCATTGCAGGCGGAGAATGGTGCGGGGTTTGCGGTGATGGATGGCGGGAGTGTGGCTGAGCCTAGGCCGGTCATTTCCGCTGTGGCGGCGGCGCGTGTTGATGCGACGCATGTTTCTGTGACTTTGAGCCGGGCGATTGTGAATCCCTCGGCTTCGGTTCTGTTTTTCTATCCCTATGGCAGTACGCAGATCGGGCGGGGCGATGCCGTGACCGACAATGCGGCCAGCCTGACGCCGCCGGCGAACTGGAACATGGGCCAGGATCTTGGGTCGGTATGGGCGATGAATTTTCCGCTGCAGGCGACCAGCTATCCGATCACCTTGTCTGACGTGCCAGCATGAAGGGGATGTGAATGGATCAAGACATGTTCACGGCTTTGCGGTCCGATATTGCTGGGATTCGAAATGATATGAGTGCGATGCGCCAGGATATTAGTGTGTTGGAGGCCAAGGCGGAGTCCTTGGAGGTTTGGAGGGTACGCTATCTGGCGCAGGAAGATCAGGTTGTTGCCAAGATTTTTACGAAAGTCGATGAGCTTGTCGGCGGGTTGAGCGACATGCGGGCGGATTTGTTCAGGATCCGTGGAGAGCGTGACGCCGAGCGGCGGTTGAGCCTGATGATTGTCAGCCTTCTGTCGGCGGTGTGCGGTGGTCTCGCGACGAGTTTGTTCCATGGATAATTTTGCAAGCTGCCTTGCCTTCGTTTTGCAGGTTGAAGGCGGGTACTCGGATAATCCGGCTGATCCTGGGAATTGGACGGGCGGTATTGTTGGCGCCGGGGAGCTGCGGGGCACGAAAAGCGGTGTCAGCGCCGCCGCTTATCCGGGGCTTGATATTCGCAATCTGACCCAGCAGCAGATCGAGGATATCTATCGCCAGGATTATTTTGCGCCCGTGCAGGGTGAGGCGTTGGCGTTGCCGCTGGCGATGGTTGCCTTTGATGCGGCCGTGAATGCCGGGGTGCGCCGCTCTATTGTCTGGCTGCAGCAAAGTGCCGGTGTGGCGGCTGACGGTGTTCTTGGTGACAAGACGTTAAATGTGCTGAGCACGGGAAATGCGCTTGAGCTGGCCAGTGAGGCGCTGGCCAGGCGGCTGGATTTTTACGCGCGCTCACCTGGGTGGGGGAGTTTTGGGCTTGGCTGGACCAGGCGGGTTTTGAAACTGGCGCAAGCCATTGAACAGTGAAGGAGGCGGGGATGGGGTTGGCAGGGTTTTTTGACTCGCCGCAGAACAGGACGGGTGTTTCGATCTGGATCGGCACCGCGATGACCGCGCTGATCCAGCAATTTGTCGTGCATCAGGGTTTGTCGGCGGCTGATCTCCTGGGGCTGGTTCTGGGGTTTTTGAAGATCGTCGAGCCCGAGACGACGGTGACGCTCGCGCAATTGGAGGGGGCGGTGGCGGATGTGAAGGCGTTGATTACCACCCGCAGCCCGGAGGCGCTCGGCCGCGTGGCCGCTGATGCGAGCGGCCTGATTGAGGCGGTTGATAAATAACCAGGGCGTTTTGGAGAAAGGAAGAGGCGATGGTTGATGTAAAGCAGGTTGATGCTGGTTTGGGTGTGGCTTCAGCCGCGGGCGGTGCGATTGGCGGCACGGTGGGTGAGGCGGTTGCTGTTGGTGCGGCTGCGGCTGAGGCGGTGGTGAATGCGGTGGCTTCGGCAGAGACGGATCATGCCTCGGCATTGACCGCGGCGAGCACTGCGGTTTCGGCCCTGGCAAGCGCGGCCGCGCCGGTTTTGACGGCGCTGCCTGCGGCGGATGCGCAAAAGGCTGCCGCCGGGCTGGGGCTGCTGCAGAGCATTCTGGCGGATCTGAAGTCGATTTTCGCCCTCTGACGAGGGAGACCAAGGGGCAGGGCGGATTGGGGGAGGCAGGGTGAAGGTGAGCAAAAATCTTGAACTCCGGCTGGAGGATCTCGCCGCGCTGGAGGGATTCAGGTCCGCCCTGTCCTTGAGGTCTCGTGGGGGGCGGCGGGATGCTGGACGTATGCACATCCTTGCTTTGAGGCTCGGATCTTGGCGTGGCGGCTTGTATGCGCCCCGTGAGCGAAGTGCCAAGCGGGGGGCGGCCCGGCAGCGCCCGGCGGTGGAGCGTATGCCAGCTGCCAGGCAGGAAGCTGCGCGTGCTGGCGTGGAAGCGGGGGGGTGGCCGGTCTATCTGCGGCAGGTGGATAAAATGAGCCGTGCGGGCTTTGGCTGGCTTTGGCCAAGGGCGGCCCGGCCGGGCGAGCCTATGCCAGCTTCTGTAAAGCGCGGGGGGGCGGCAGATTTGACCCGTGTGGTCCTTCATCCGCGCAAGCGGGCTGTTGGGCCAGGGCAGGGGCGCAGCTTTGCGCCGCGGCCGCAATCGCTTTCTGAGGCCAAGGCCAGGCCGATGGCGGGGAAGATGTTGGCTCGGCCATCTCTCCTGGCGCCGGGTGGTGGTGAGGGCGGCGGGGAGGCGCAGGAGGTCATGTTTTCGGTGCGCCAAAGGGCGGGTGAGGGCAGGGCGCTGAGGCGTGGGCCGTCAGCCTCGCGCGATGCGGCCCGGGGGGAGACGGCTGGTTTTGAGGTGGCGGCGATCGGCTCTGACCCGATGCCGGGATTGGATTTTGCCGATGCGCTCGATGATTATTTTTTCCGGCAGTCGCGCTTGGCCCCAACGGGCGGCACCGCGTTTGATCCGCGGCTGAGTCCGCTCTGGGCCGGGCTGAAGCTGCCGGGTTAAAGGAGGGGGGACTCCAGGGATTTGATGAGGGCTTGCGCCTCGTCGCGCGCAAGCGCCAAAGCACGGCGGGCGGTGGCCTGCGAGAATCCGCCCCGTGCCATCGCGGCCAGGGTTTTCTCTGCCGGCGCGTCGCCAAACGGGCCGGCCCGGCGGCGGCGCAGATAGGCGCAGGCGGCGGCAAGCTCGCGCTGCGGGTCTTCCGGCAGGTGCGGGGCTTGTATCCCCTTGGCGGCCAGATGGGCGATTGTGGCCCGGCGGGATTTGCCGGCGCGGGTCAGCCGCTTGGCGCGGGAGGCGGCGAAGGCTTCGTCGTTCAGGACGCCGAGCTCTTTCAGCCGGGCGAGGACGCCCGGAATTTCGGCCTTGGCGCGCGAGATGGCGCGGGTGAGGTCATCGGCATCCTCCCCCCTCTCCGCCGCCTGTTTATGGCCCCAGCGGTCGATCCGGCGGGACAGGACCCGGGCCAGCCCGGTTTGCGTGGTGGCATAGCGCGCCAAATGGTTCATGGCGGCCTCGTAGAGGCTGGCCGCGTCTGGCGCTTTTCCTGACATAATGCGACTCTGCGCTGCTTTGCGGCTCTTGTCACGGGCCGGGAGTGGCTCTATAGGCGCCGCTTCACCGTAACAGGTGATGCGCGTGTGTCCGGGCCATTAGGCATGCCTGGCCGCCGCCCCGATTTTCGGGACCCCCGCCCGCGAGGGTGGGTTTTGCGATCAGGAGACTGAAATGCCGAAGCTGAAGACCAAATCCGCGGTCAAGAAGCGCTTCAAGATCACCGCCACGGGCAAGGTGTTGGCCGGCCCGGGCAAGAAGCGCCACAATCTTTATGCCCGTTCCCAGAAGGCCAAGCGCCAGAACCGTGGCAGCCAGACCCTGACCCATGCTGACGGCCTGACCGTTAAGCAGTGGGCGCCGTACGGTCTGTAAGGGAAGAGGAGCAAATAAATGGCACGTGTGAAACGCGGTGTGACCACCCACGCCCGCCACAAGAAGGTTCTTGAACTCTCCAAGGGCTATGTTGGCCGGTCCTCGACCAATTACCGCATCGCGCTGGAGCGCCTGGAAAAGGCCCTGCGCTATGCCTACCGTGACCGCCGGGTCAAGAAGCGCGAGTTTCGCTCGCTCTGGATCCAGCGTATTAACGCGGCTGTCCGCGAGCATGGGCTGACCTATAGCCAGTTCATCTTCGGGCTGAAGCAGGCCGGGCTGGAGCTGGACCGCAAGGTGCTCTCCGCCATCGCTTTTGACGATCCCGCGTCCTTCGCGGAAATCGTCCAGGCCGTGAAGGGTGTCGCCACCGCCGCGGCTGAGTGAATTTTACTTAAGTCACTCTTGAGTCAGGGCCAGACCGGGCGCATCTCGGTCTGGCCATGACTGTTTTACCCCCCCTGCCTGAGCATCTGGCTGAACGGATCAGCTGTCTCACGGATCACGAGACGCGCCAGCTTTGGGAAGCCGCGGTGCTGATGGCGGATTCCCGTGGGCTGCTCGTCCGGCTGGCAGCTTTGTTTGGCCGGCAGATCGAGACCATCCAGAATGCCGTGGCCCAGACGGGTGCGAAACTTGGCGGGACGGCCTGGTCCGGCCTGGTCCAGAAGGCGCAGGATGCGGTGGAGGATGTGCTGTGGAACAGCTACAGCTACGCCACCTTCGGGCTGGAGGCCGTGCCGCATTTCATCCGCCCCAGACAACCCCGTAAAAATTTGTTCCACCGGCTGGCCACGACGGCGAGTGGTGCGGCGTCCGGCTTTGTGGGCCTGCCAGGGGCCGTGATTGATATTCCCTTCACCACCGCGACCATTCTCCGCTCGATTGCCGAGGTTGCGCGTGATTGCGGGGAGGATTTGTCCTCTGAGGATACCAGGCGGGCCTGCCTTGAGGTGCTGGCCTTTGGCAGCCCCGGCGAAAGCGGGGAGGAGACCGAGACCGGCTATTGGGCAGCCCGGCTTGGCGTGAGCCATTTGACCATCAATCTGCTCATCCGCAGCGCGGCGGGGCGGTTTGGCCTGATTTTGTCCGAGAAGCTGATGGCGCAGATGGTGCCCGTGGCCGGGGCGCTGACGGGCGGGCTGATGAATTACAGCTTTACCGATTATTACCAGAGCATGGCCCGGGTGCATTTCTGCCTGCGCGCGCTGGAGCGGCGGAGCGGAGACCCGGAGGCGGTGAAGCTGTCCTTCGAGGCGATGGTGCAGGCGGCGCGGGAGCGGCGGCGCATTGGCCGGCGCAGGCGCCAAATGGCGCCGGTTCTGCTGCCGGCCCGTTGATAAGGCGGGGGCTCTGCGGGCCCCCGATTCGCTGCGCTACTTGAAGCTGATCAGCTCAACATCAAAAATAAGGGTAGCGCCGGGGGGGATGACGGAACCCGCGCCGCGCTGGCCGTAACCATGCTCCGGCGGCAGCACCAGGGTGCGCTGGCCGCCTGCCTGCATGGTGGAAACCCCGATATCCCAGCCGGAAATCACCTGCCCGACGCCGAGCTTGAAGGTGAAAGGTTGGCCGCGGTCACGCGAGGAGTCGAATTTGCGGCCCTTGGCGCCGTTCTCGTCCAGCCAGCCGGTGTAATGCACCGTGACCATCTGGCCTTTATTCGGCGTTTCGCCCGTGCCGACCACATGGTCCTCATACTTCACGCCGGAGGGCAGGGTGATGACGTTGGTTTCGGCCAAGACGATATCCTTTCAAACTAAAACGGGGCGGTTTTCACCGCCCCGCCTGTTTAGTCAGTTCTTGGCCTGGTGGAAACCGGCCGCGTCCAGGTCGGACTTGCAGGCATAGGCGCCGTGCTTGGTCTTGCCGTACAGCTTGGAGGTGCTGGCATGGTAGCTCTTGCTGTGGCCCAGCGCGGTCCACTCAACGGTGTCGCTGGGGCAATGGCTGGTGGCGGCTTCCAGGGTGGTGAACTGCTCGTTGGCCGGCAGGGCGGCGTGGCTGGTGTGCTTGGCCTTGGCGGGCTTGGCGGCGGCCGGGGCAGCGGCCGGAGCCGGCGCCATCGTGCCGGAGGCCGCGGGGGCGGCGGGGGCAGCGGTGGTGGCGGCAGCGGGGGCCGTGGCGGTCTGCGCCATGGCGGGCAGGCTCACCATGCAGGCAAGGCCAAGAGCGGGCAGCAGTTTGGCGATCTTCGTGACGTTCATGTAGCTCTCCTGATAAAGAACACGCCGCTTTTTTTGGGGCGGCGCGATAGGCGGCGTTGCGCTGACGGTTGCCTTGCAGGGCCGTCGGCTTTTCCGCCTATAAACAATCTATTCGGTCAAAAGCGTGGCAGTTTTGCGGCAAAAGAGATTTGCGCCGGCCGCGGCGGAGGTTTAGGACTGCGCCCGCCTTCAAACTTCGTCGAGACACAGCCCATGACACTGATTGCCGACCGACTGAACCGCATCAGCCCGAGTCAGACCATCGCCATTTCCACCAAGGCGCGGGCGCTCAAGGCCGAGGGCCGGGACATCATCAGCCTCTCCGCCGGCGAGCCGGATTTCGATACCCCCGCCCATATCAAGCAGGCGGCGATCGATGCCATCAACGCGGGCGACACCAAATATACCGACGTTGCCGGTACGGCGGCCCTGCGCAAGGCGGTGGCGGCGAAGTTCCTGCGCGACAGCGGCATTGACTATAAGCCGGAGGAGGTGATTGTCTCCACCGGCGGCAAGCAGGTGATCTTCAACGCCATGCTGGCGACGGTGCAGGCCGGCGATGAGGTGATCATCCCGACACCGTGCTGGGTTTCCTATCCCGACATCGTGCAGCTGGCCGAGGGCACGCCGGTTTTCGTGCCGTGCGCCCAGAATAACGGCTTCAAGATGCGCGCCGAGGACCTGGAAGCGGCGATTACGCCCAAGACCAAGTGGGTGTTCCTGAATTCCCCCAGCAACCCGACCGGTGCGGCCTATTCGGCCGAGGATCTGCGCCCGATCTGCGACGTGCTGCTGAAGCACCCGCATGTGTGGGTGTTCACCGACGATATCTATGAGAAGCTGACCTATGACGGCTTCAAGCCGGCCACCATCGTGCAGGTGGAGCCGAAGCTGAAGGAGCGCACCATCACCATGAATGGCTGCTCCAAGGCCTATGCCATGACCGGCTGGCGCATTGGCTTCTGCGGCGCGCCGGTGCAGCTGATCAAGGCGATGGACAAGCTGCAGAGCCAGTCCACCTCCAACACCTCCTCCGTCAGCCAGGCGGCGGCGGTGGCGGCGCTGAACGGCCCGGAGGAGGCGCTGGGCGAGATGGTGAAGATCTATAAAGAACGCCGCGACCTGGTGGTGGACATGCTGAACCAGGCCCAGGGGCTGAACTGCCACAAGCCCGAGGGCGCGTT
>DATJXU010000112.1:0-4356 GCA_035499915.1 Acidocella sp. | reverse complement strand
CATCACATACAGGAACGTCTTCCGCTACGTCGGCCCCAACTTCTCCGGCGGCCTCAACGTTCCCGCCCGCGTGCAGGAGATCTCCGGCGCGTATGTGCGTTCCTTCGTCTTCAAGAACTTCAACCCTTTTGTGGAAGCCGGTCCCACCGGCCTCATCTTCCTGCCCATCGTCAACTCCGGCCTCCAGGTGCTTGACACCAAGCAGCAGGTCTCCATCGGCGCAATGTACGGCGCCGGCATTGCATATGAGATCAGCCCCTCTTTTGACATTCGCGCAGAGTATCGCGGGCTGGTCACCAAGGTGCCCAACTTTGGCGAAGCCAACGGCACCAGCGGCTATAACTTCACCACCAATCGCTGGTTCAACATGTTTGACCCCACCATCGGCGTGGCGTACCACTTCTGATCCGCCGCTTCCCCTGCGTCTTCGCCGCAAATGAAAAAGGATAGGCATCCGCCCATCCTTTTTTTGCGCCTTCCTTCCCCCATCTAAGCCTGGTCTGCGTTCATCTTCTCCGCCTCGCGATACCGGCCCAGTTCCTTCACCATGCCGCAGTGCCCGTGCAGCGCCTCCAGCGCCCGCGACCCTTCTTCGCTCGTGCCGATCTGGCAGTCCACGTAAAACACATACTCCCACGGCTTGCCGTGCACTGGCCGCGACTCGATCTTGGTCAGATTGGTGCCAATGGCCGAAAGCGCGCTCAGCGCCCCCACCAGAGAGCCCGCCTTGTTCTCCAGCGAAAACGCCACGCTCATCTTGTTCGCGGCCGGATCGGTCCTGGCGTCGATCTTGCGCCGCACCAGGAAAAACCGCGTGTAGTTCTCCGGGTTGTCCTCGATGTCGGCCTCGAGAATTGCCGCGCCGTAGTACCCCGCCGCCGCCCTGCTGGCAATCGCCCCCGCGTGCCGGTCGCGCAGCTCCACCAGTTGCTTCACGCTGCCCGCCGTGTCGTAATAGGCAAACGACTCCATGCGCGGATGGCGGGCCAGAAACCGCCGGCACTGCGCCAGAGCCACCGGGTGCGAGAAGACGCGGTGAATCTCGTCCGTCTTCGCGCCCGCAATCGCAATCAGGTTGTGCCGGATCCGCAGCAGCGTCTCCCGCTCCACCTGTACCTCATGCGTCAGCAACAGGTCGAAGTGCTCCAGCACTGACCCCGCAAGGCTGTTCTCGATCGGGATCGCCGCCGCATCCACCGCGCCTGATGTCAGTGACGCAAACACCTCGGCCGAAAGCGAGCACGGCACAATCTCCGCGCCCGGCACAAGCTTCAGCGCGGCCTCATGGCTGAACGATCCCGGTTCCCCCTGAATGGCAATCTTCATGCGTTCCGTTGGCTCAACGTTGGCTCAAATCTCTTGACTTCCTCTGGCACCATACCACATCGAACACCGCAGGCCGCCGGAGCGCTTCACCGCCGCACCCAGAGGTCCGCCGCCACAAAGCACAGAAACACCATCGCAATCACGCCGTTCATCGTGAAGAACGCCGCGTTCAGCCGGCGCAGGTCGCGCGGTGACACCAGCGAGTGCTCATAGGCCAGCAGCAGCCCCACCGCAGCCACGCCGGCCCAGCCCGCGGCGCGAAAATGAAACAGCCGGCCGAACCACGCCAGCAGCCCCAGCATGGCCAGATGCATCAGCCGCGCCGCCCAGAAGGCCGCCGCAATCCCCGCCGCCTGCGGCAGGCTATGCAGCCCCGCCACGCGGTCGTGCTCAAAGTCCTGGCACGCGTACAGCACATCGAATCCGCCCACCCACAGCGTCACCGCCGCCGTCAGCACCAGAATGCGCGGATCGAGCGATCCGCGCACCGCAATCCAAGCCGCCGACGGCGCAATGCCCAGCGAAAGCCCCAGCACCAGGTGCGACCACCGCGTCACGCGCTTCATATAGCTGTAACTGAACAAGACTGCCAGCGCCACGGGAGAAAGCCAAAGCGTGAGCCGGTTCAGCTCGCCCGCCGCCAGCACAAACACCGCCGCCGCCGCGCAGGTAAACCCCAGCACGAACTGCCGCGTCAGCAGCCCCGCCGGTATCGCCCGCATCTTCGTCCTGGGATTGGCCGCGTCCAGATCGGCGTCAGCCCAGCGGTTGAACGCCATCGCCGCTGACCGCGCCGCCACCATCGCCACCACGATCCAGCCCACCGTGCGCGCCCCCGGCAGCCCGCCCGCCGCCAGCAGCATCGCCGTCAGGGCAAAGGGCAGCGCGAAGATCGAGTGTTCCCACTTGATCATCTCCAGCGTGATGCGCGTCTTTGCCAGAATTCCCGTCATCTCTGCTATTAGTTTAATGGGCGCACGCTCGCCGGAGCCGCTCGTAGCCGGCCGCCGCGCCTGCTACACTCACACGTTATGCCTCTTGCCTTGCTGCTCATCGCGGCCGCCTCGTTCCTGCTCGGATCCGTGCCCACCGGCTACCTGCTGGTGCGCATCTTCTGCGGGCAGGACATCCGCGCCCTGGGCAGCGGCAACATCGGCGCCACCAACGTGGTCCGCGCCGGCGGCAAAAAGCTGGGCGCCATCACCTTTCTTCTCGATGTCCTCAAGGGCTGCCTCGCCGTGTGGCTCGGCCTGGGCCTTTCCATGCTTCTTGCACCCGCGTTTCCGCCGCGCAACGCCGAGGCCCTGGCCGCGCTCTGCGCCGTACTGGGCCACATGTACACGCCCTGGCTCAACTTCCGCGGCGGCAAGGGAGTGGCCACCGGCTTCGGCGTCTTTCTCGTCGCCGCGCCCATGGCCGCGCTCTCTGCCATCGCGCTCTTCGCCGTCATCTTCGCCTTCAGCCGCTACGTCTCGCTCGGCTCCATCATCGCCGCCGCCAGCTTTCCGGTCTTCGCCTGGTATCTGGTTCGCGGAGCCCGCCCCGCCTTCTTCCTTGCCGTGCAGGCCGCCGTCGCGCTGCTCATCATCGTCAAACACCACCAGAACATCCGCCGCCTGCTGGCAGGCACGGAATCCCGCTTTGGAGCGAAGAAGCCTGCATGAGCCGCATCGCCGTCCTTGGTTCCGGCGCCTGGGGAACCGCCATCGCACTCGCGCTCCACCGCCGCGGCGGCCACCAGCTCACGCTCTGGGCGCACAGCCCTGAGGCCGCGCAGGAGATCGCCGGCGCCGGCGAAAACCTCCAGTTCCTTCCCGGCTTCCCCATCCCCAAAGAGATCGCCATCACCGGCGACTGTGCCGCTGTCTCGGCCGCCGAGATCGTCGTCTCCGTCGTCCCCTCTGAATTCCTGCGCCCCACGCTCATGCGCCTCCGCCGCCACCTGCACAACGGCCAGCTCATCGTCAGCGCCACCAAGGGAGTGGAAGACGCAACCTTTTACCGCATGACCCAGGTCATCTCCGCCACCCTCGAGCCGGCCGGGCTTCTGGTCTCCATCGGCGCGCTCTCCGGCCCCAGCTTCGCGCTCGAGGTCGCGCAGGGCCAGCCCACCGCCGTCACCGTCGCCTTCAGTGACCCGGACATCGCCGGCTTCATCCAGCAGGAGTTCTCGTCCGAGACTCTTCGCCTCTACACCTCGACAGACGTCATCGGCGTCGAGCTCGGCGGCGCGCTCAAAAACGTCATCGCCATCGCCGCCGGAGTGGCCGCCGGCGTGGGCCTCGGCTTCAACTCCGCCGCCGCCCTCATCACCCGCGGCATCGCCGAGATCACCCGCCTCGCCGTGGCCTGCGGCGGCCGCCGCGAAACCCTCGCTGGCCTCTCCGGCATGGGCGACCTGGTGCTCACCTGCACCGGCAGCCTCAGCCGCAACCGCACTGTAGGGCAAGCATTGGGTCAGGGCCGCCCGCTGCCTGAGATTCTCCAGGGCCTCGGCGGCAAAGTCGCCGAAGGCGTCCACACCACAAGAGCCGCCCTCGGCCTCGCCCGCCTCCACAACATCGAAATGCCCATCACCGAGCAGATGGAGCTCATCCTCAACGAAGGCAAAGACCCCCGCCAGGCAATAAAAGACTTAATGCTGCGGCCGGGGAAAGAAGAACAATAAAAACAAGCCCACAATCACCAAGCCAATTGGCAATAACTCGATCAGCGCTCTCAGTGACTCTCCACCGGAAGCATGGGGGGTTCACGAGAAATTTTCTCTTAAATTGGCGAATACCCCCCAATACACCTATAATTTAGATAGTTCTAGGAGATTTTTTCTCCCAAGGAGCAATCATGCTGTTACGGTTCTCAGTCTCCAACTGGATGTCTTTTCGAGACCAAGCAATGCTCGATTTGGTTGCAACCCGGGAGAAGCAACACTCTGATCATCTGGCTGCGGTCGAAAGCTACGACGTTAAAGTATTGCCCATTGCTGCGATCTACGGGGCAAATGCATCAGGCAAAAGCAATCTTACTAAGGCT
>DATJXU010000111.1:0-2070 GCA_035499915.1 Acidocella sp. | reverse complement strand
GACGCGCCAGGATGAGCAGAGCATCCGGGTGCTGCAGGCGCAGTGGGCGCTGGAGGCGGACCCGTCGCGCGTTGCCTCGCTGGCGGCGCAGTTCACCGGGCTGCAGCCGATGAAGCCAGGGCAGCTGACGACGCTGGCCAGCCTGGGCAGCACGCTGCCGGCGCCGGGCAGCCAGCCGCCGGGAGCCAACCCCGCCGACCCGGTGCCCGTCATGCCGCAGCTGGCACAGGCGGCTCCTGCTTCAGTTCCCGCTCCCGCCTCCGCGCCTGCCTCTCAGGCGCCGGTGGCTGTGGCCTCCGCCGCCCCTGTTGCCAAGCCAGCGCCCAGCCCGGCCGCGCCGGTGCGGCTGGCTTCCGCCAACGCGGCTGCTGTTGCCGCATCAGTGCCGAAGCCCGCGGTCGTCAGGCACACGCAGCAGCAGCGCGTGGCCGGCGCCGAGAACGTGGCGCACCACATTGCGCACCGCCCTGGGCATGTGCTGCATGAGGAGGGCGGCTCGGCCCTGTATGTGGCCGCTGCCGCGCCCGTGACGCGTGCCCAGCCGATCGGCGCGCAGGTGATGTCCGTAAGGGCCGTGGCCAGCGCCGCGCCGGCCACGATGCCGATCGATAATGGAGGCTCCCTGCTCGGCATGGCCCAGGGGGGCACCAATTGACATTGACTTTCGGGCCGGACCAGCCGCCGCCCTCGCGGCGGAAGGGTGCGCCCGCCCGCGGCGGCGCCGTGCCGCTGATGGAGCATGTGCGGGTCACGGCGCCGGACCTCGGCCAGCGCCGCGTGCTGGACCAGGCGCGCGGACGGATGGTGATCGCCGCACTGCTGTTCCTCGGGCTCTATGGCGTGCTGGCGGCCAAGCTCGCGTGGTCCACAGTGGTGCGCCCGCTGCTGCCGAGTGCTGCGCAGATCGCCGCCATGCAGCCGCAACTGGACATGACCCCGCCGCCGCCGTCGCGCGCGGATATCACCGACCGTAACGGCACCATCCTGGCCGTTTCGCTGCCCGGCGCGCAGCTCTATGCCGACCCGCAGCAGGTACCTGACCCACAGGCGGCGGCGCAGATGTTGGCCAACGCCATGCCGGGCATCAATGTGGCGGATACGGCGAAGCGGCTCGGCGCAGGGGTGCCGGTGGAGAAGCGCAAGGAATTCGTCTATCTTAACCGCAAGCTGACCCCGCAGGAGGAGCTGGCTGTGAATTCGCTCGGCATTCCGGGCGTGTATTTCGAGAACAGCGAGAAGCGGCACTACCCGGACGGCAACCTGGCCTCGCATATTCTGGGCGGGGTGAAGGTGGATGGCGAGGGCGTCGCCGGGGTGGAACAGTATTTCCAGCAGCGCCTGACCAGCAGCAATACGCAGCCGCTGGCGCTGTCCATCGATGCCGGCATCCAGAGCATCGTGCATGACGAGCTGGCCTCGGCGGTGAAGGAGTTCCAGGCTCCCGGCGCCTGCGCCATCGTGATGAACGCGCATACGGGTGAGGTTCTGGCCATGGCCAGCCTGCCGGATTACGACGTGAACAATTATGGCAGCGCCTCCCGGGATGCCCAGTTCAGCCGCTGTGTGAACGGCACCTACGAGCCGGGCTCGGTGTTCAAGCTGCAGACCGTGGCGATGGCGCTGGATTCCGGCCTGGTGCATTACTGGGATTACTTCGACACCACGCACCCGCTGAAAGTCGGGCGCTTCCACATCACCGATTTCGAGCCCGCGCATGAGTGGATGGCGGTGCCGCAGATACTCAACGTCTCCTCCAATATTGGTGCCTCGCGCATCGCCGCCATTCTCGGCCCGAAGATCGAGCAGGCCTGGTTCACCAAACAGCAATTTTTCCAGCCGTTGGACATCCAGTTGCCCGGACCGCCGAAACCGCTATTCCCGTCCTTCAATAACTGGAAGCTGGCGGCGACGATGACCGTCTCCTTTGGCGCGGGCATCGCGGTGAGTCCGCTGCAGGTCATTACGTCCGTGCTGCCGGTCGTCAATGGCGGCATTCGCTACGACCCGACACTGCTGAAAGTGGACCCCGATGGGCAGCAGCCGCAGGGCGTGCGGGTCATGCAGCAGAGC
>DATJXU010000110.1:0-10107 GCA_035499915.1 Acidocella sp. | reverse complement strand
GTTGAGCAGACCGGACAGGAAGTTGCTGAGGGTCGCGCTGATGGACGAGAGCAACGCCGGGGTGATCGTCTGACCCACAAACTTGCCCATGGCGGCGTTCAGCGTCACGGCAATGTAATTGGTCATGCGCGTGTAGCTGTCGTCATCAATGCCAGGCGTGGCCGAGGTATTGAAGCCGCCCGCGATGCCCCACATGGCCCCGGCCGGAATGGGGTTCATGATGAGGTCGAAGGACGGAGCCGAGCCGGAGCCGAAGATCGCCTGCAGGTCAGCATCGGCATAGCTCTGCGCCTGGGTGGAGCCGGGCAGGCCGCTCTGCTGCGTGCCAACGACCCCGTAGACTGGCTTATTGCAGGCCGATTCATTGGGGGCGAGTGCCGCCAGCCTGCCTGCCGCGAAAGCCTGCGGGCTGACCAGGCGCGTGATCTGGTTAACGGTGTCGTACCAATAGACCCAATCCCCGAACATGACCTTGAGCGCGTAGCTGGATGCGCCGGCCGCGAGCAGGGCGGCTTGTTGCGTGGAGATGGTGCTGGACGGCGTACCCACACTCGCGGGCATGGTCGCCACCATATAAGCACCCTCGGACAAGCCGAAGGCCTCCTGGTTGGTGAAGGTGGAGGTCAGCGCGTTATCAGCCAGCATGACCACGCCGCAGCCCTGAGAGCGCAGCGCATACATGCCGGTGCGCGGGGCCGTGTCGGCGCCTTCAAGCGTGGTTCCGGTGACGGAGGTAACGCCATCGGTGCCGCCGGTCAGGGTAAATGTTTCGGCGGTCGGCGAGGTTGTGCCAGCGCCAGCCACGGCAGAGATGACCGGGGAGGGGCCGACCAGCGTGCCGGGAATGCCGTTATTGATGGCGTTGGCCAGGGCGGTCCAGAAAGCGGCGCCCGTGCCGGTGATGTTGGGGAAGGTTTGCGCGTATCCGATGGCCGGCAGAGAGACGGTGACATTGAAATTGCCTGAGACCGGCGCCGCGGCGAGCGCCACGGTGATCGCGTTTCCCAGCGTGCCGGTGTACCGGGCCGTGAAGGTGATGCAGTTCGTCGCCACCTCAACAGTCGCGGCCATGTCGGTGCCGTCGGTGACGCGCACACATTTGAACGCAGAGGCGCCCTGCATGGCGGCGATGGAAACCGCCGTGCCGAGGTCGTAGCTGCGGTTCTGCTGCGGCCCGAATGATTGCTGGTATTCCCCCGGCGTGCCGATGACCGTGGCGACGTTGACCGGCCCCCAGGTGCTGGTGCCGACGATGCCGAGGACATTGGAGGCCACGCCGTTGATGGCGATGGGCGGCGGAACGATCTGGACGTAAAGACCGGGCACGGTCAGCGCCGTGGTGTTCAGAAGACCCAAGGGGGTAATCATGCTGGGAAGGCTCCATGAGATGGAAAGCGCCTTGCCGAAGGGCGGTATGGCTGGCCGTCAGATCGAACTGACGGTAACTGTCTCGGCCGACGCGGCGGGCGGCGCGAGTTCGGTCTGAAAGATCAACGCCGGTCCGCCAGTCATGCTGGCCTGGATGGCATATTCCCAGGTCACGCGCAGATCGCGCGCCCAGGTCCCGGCGCGGGCGGGCAGGTCGTTCGGTCCGCCGGTTTGCAGCCCTTTGTTGGTTGCTGTGCTACCGTCTGGCATGGTCATGCGCAGGGCCATGGCGATGGCAGGCTGGAGCGCCGAGAACAGCGCATCGCGCAGCACTGGAGTAGTGGCCCAGATCCAGACCGAGAACACTTGGCGCTGCCGCCCTACCTCCATGGTTGCCTGCCCTGGAGCGCCGACGGCAACACTAGGGAGCGTGCCGGTGTCGGGAAGGTTGACAACCGCGCCGGATGCGCTCGCCCCCGGCACAAGGCCTACCAGGGCGGCGGCGATGGTATCGAGCGTGTCGGTGGAGAGCGCCGTGTAGCTGTAGGGCTGCCCCGCGATGATGATCGCCACCACCTCGCCCGCCGTGACGGTTCCGCCGATGGTGAGGAGGTTCGCCGCCAGGGTCGCGGTAAGGGTGACAGCGGGCGCGGCGGGGGCGCTCCATTGCCATTCGTACCGGGCGGCATTGCGCGCCATGCCAGGGATGGCGTGGATGCGGATAAGCTGAATGCTGCCTGTGACCGCCGCCCGGACGTCGGCCTCGGTCGGCCAGCCACGCTCCACGCTGATTTTCGGCGTGCCGGCGATGGCGCTGGGGCTGCTTGTGCCGGCTGGGTAGAGCGTGGCGACGACAAGCGCAACCAGCGCCTGCTCAACGTCTGATGAATCGGCCATGTCTTACCCCGCAGGCCATTGCGAGGCGGTCAGGCGCCAGCCGAGCGGGGTCAATTCCGCGTTGCTGACCGCGTAACGCACGCCGTTCGCATCGGTGATGATGTCGTTGAAGCGGATCGCAGGGCAGGTTCCGGGTAGGTAGATATTCTGGCCCGGCAGCTTGCCGTCTGTCGGAAGCTGCATGCCGGTGCCGTCCATCTTGGAGCCCGATGACATTTGCAGGATGGCAGCAGGCCAGCCGGTCATGAACGGCGCAGCATCCTCGACGGCGAGGCCGCTATAGGTGCCCGTGCTGCCAGCCGCCAGCGCATCTGCCGCGCGAGCAATACTCACGACGGAGTTGCAGCGCACGACCTGAATGGGCGCAGGAACATCCTGGCTTGAGATGAAGAACGTGCTTTGCACGCCGCCCAGGACCAGAGAGCCTACCAGATAATCGCCCGGCTGGGTTAGCGTGGGGTCGATTGCGGCAAAGCCGAACGGCTTGCCGTACACGAAAGGCGCGGCATCCAGAAGGGTCTTGTCGGCCGTGATCCAGGCCGGGGGCGTGCCGAGCAGGTTTCCTGCGGCGATGGCCGGGCCGGGGCCGGTGCAGCGATATTGCGAGAATGGCAGGCCCAGGACTTGGGCGGCGATTTGGGGGCCGAGATTGAACACCCCGGCAAGCGCCGCGCCGCTCAAACCACGATACGGACAGAGCCGCCCTCGTCAGCAATGCCCGGCCCCTTGGGGACGCCAAGGAAGCTGCACATGCGCTCGCGCCAATACCGAAGCTCGGCATGTCGCTCCTTGCGCTCATTGGCATTGCGCTTGAACGCCGCCGCCTGGTCAACGTTGAGTGTGTTGCTCATGGTCATCAGCGCAGTTTCGAGCGTGTAAAGGTTCGTGAGGTATTGCCTCACGATGGAAAATTCTGCCGGGGCGAGGTTGTTGAGACGGTATTCCAGCAGGCCGTAAGCCTGGAAGAAGCGCCAGCCCTGGAATCCGGCTGCGCCTTGGCCATAAGCCTCGTAGCCACAGAATCGGCGCACCTGGGCCTTCTCGTCGTCAGAAAATGCCGATGTGGCATAGGTGTCGCTCGGGGCCGGGGTGATGACGCCGCTCATGCCTCGATCTCCTCAACCGGCGCGCCGCGCTCGCGCAGCATGGCGATGACGAAGGGGTTGCGGACGATCTGCCCGCAATCCCAATGCCATCTGTCGCCGTAGTCATCGACAAAGCCATGGATTGCCACCAGCCGCACGGGCTGGGCCGCTTCCGGCTTCGCCCGTGCGGTTGGTGCTTTCGCCATAGGTTACAGACTCTCGATCACGATGGCGCGTTTGAACGCGCTGGAGTTGGCAGTCGGGATGGTGTTGGGGTTCGCCGTGGTGTCGGACGGCACGCAGAAACCGCCGATCCACTTCCAGGACTGCGCAATGATCTCCTGCAAACGGTCCATCGGCTCGCGGGTAATCATGGTGATTCCGTCCACAACGTGCTTGATCGCCAGATTGCCGGGGGTATCCTCGGCATCCTGTCCCGCGAAATCGGCCTCAATGATCGAGCCCTTGCCGCAGATGATGCCACGTTTGACGCTCAGGCCGTTGATGCTCTGATAGGGCAAAACGTTGTTGACCGGGATGAATCGGATGCCCATCAGCTCGAAAATGGTGCCCTGGCGGTACTCGGTCGAGCCATAAGCGCCGCGGAACAGAAGCTGGAACTCGCTGTCCGCGAACAGGCCCTGAAGCTGCTGGTTGGACAGGTAGAAATTATAGCACCCGTCAATGTCCGGCACGTTGTTGTCGCGCATGATCGACGCGGCGTTGAGCAGGGTTCCAACCATGGTGATGGTGTCGCCGGCAATGATGGCGTCCGTGGTGGCGCGGCCGTTCGGACGCAGGATGACCGGCGCGATGGCAGAGACGACGGCATTCGGCGCGGTGCCATCGGCAACGGTCACGTTGCCAGAGAAGGTCAGCGTACCGGAAATACCGTTCGGCGCGGTGGAGATGTTGGAGCCATCGGCAGCAGCGCCGATCAGCGTATAGACATCGCTGCCCACGGTGACGTTCACCGTCGCGCCAGCACTCACCGGAACCACCTGGCCGGAGGCGTTCAGGGTATTCTGGAAGCCGCGGATGTCGTCCACATGCAGTGCCGTGCCGGGCGCGCCGAGCGTGGTGATGACGCGGGTATTGCCGCCCATGTAGGTGTTGAACAGGGCGTTGCGGGCCAGGGTGTCGAGGGAGCGGGCAGACTGCTCGCCCAGGCTCTTGGCGTTCTGGAGGAACTGCGAGGCGAGGCCCACACGGTTCGTCACCGTGTTGAGGTCCATGGTCCCGGCATATTCGTTGATGGACACGGTGAACTGCTCCACGCCCCAGGTCTGGGCGGACAGGCCGTTGTCGAAATTGGTGTTGGCGCTCGGCATCATCGCGGAGGTGATTACCGGCAGCAGCCCGGCGCGGGTCTTGGTGATGGTCTCACCGACGCCGTTGGGGAAGTCCATGCGGTCGGCCACGGCGCGAAAGCCCAGCTTGGCGCGGATGGCATCCTGGAACTCGCGCTCCAGGAAGTTCTGCTGAATGATGCCCTGCAGGGCGGTCGGGAAGTTGTTGATGCTCACGGGAGGGAGGCTCCGTCAAAGGAAAAGGGGTGCGTTGCCTAAGCGCGGATCAGGCTCCCCCGCCGGGGCAGGGGTTTATCTGCGGCCGAGCATTGCCGCCCTCGCGGCGGCGTACTCTTCCTTGGTCATCTCGGTGGCTTTCTTGCCGTCGCCGGCTTTCGGCCTGGGCGGCTCTGCGGTGCTGGACGTTTTGGCGTCACCGAACAGATACGGCTTGGCCTTCTTCAGCTCCGCCAGCAGTTCGGCGGCGTTTTCCACGTCGCCATCATCGTTGATCTTCAGCTTCGAGCGGTCGAGCAGTTTCAGCGCGTCGGAAATGTCCACGGCACCGGCTTCACGCGCCGCCACCTTCAGGTCAGCCGTCACGGCCCGTTCCTGAGCTTTGGTCATCGTCTCGGCAGCCTTGGCATTTGCCTCGGCAATCTTCGCCTCGGCTTCCGCGCGCGCCCTCTCGGCGGCGGTCTTGTGCTCATCGGCCTGGGTGCGGAAATTGTCGGCGTTCAGACGATGGCCCTTGGCCTCGTCGTTCACTTCCTTGATGCGCGCCGCTTTCGCGGCAAGATCGGCCTTCAACGTCGCGTTTTCGGCCTCAAGTTCTTCGATGGTCGCCATCTCGGCTCCTAGTTGTGCCCCTCGCGGGCGGGTTATGCGGTGGATGGTTCCACCACGGTCGCGGCAACAGCGGCCTGCTGCGCCACACTTCTCGCGTCTGCCTTCGCCTGGTCGGCGGCGATGGCGGCGAGTTCGCCTTGCTCGCTGGCAATCTCGTAAACCGGCGCAATCTGCTTCACGGCGGTCTCCTCGCTCATGAGCCCGCCCTTGGTCAGCGTCGTAAGCGTGGTGGCGTCGGATGCGCGGTCAGATGCCGTCGCCGGGAACCAGCGCGGCCAATTCAGGGTCAGCTCATGCGCATCGGAGAGCTTCACCGGCTTGCCCGCTACCTTGATAGGGTAGCGCTGGGCGGCCTTCACGATCATGCGGTAGAGCGGCAGCAAGCCGCACTCGCCATAGGTCAGGCGCAGCTTGTCGGCCAGCCAGATCAGCGGCTGATGCAGCAGCTCCAGCGCCTTACCGGACTGCGCGGCGGATAGCTTGTCCGCATTGCTACGGTTTCCGTGGATGCTCTCAAGCGCCACCTCGCGCAGCGCCCGGACATATTCGAGCGTGGCCTTGGCGGCGCTGCCGTCTATCTCCAGCCACTTTGCATCGCCGTTTTCGCCAACCATGATGGCATCACCGGCTGAAATCTTCCCCGGCCCTTCGCCGGATGGGTCTTTAATCAGCAGCGTGGGGGCGGCGCTGTACTTCAGCGCGCGGCCGCCCAGGGATAGCTGGTATTCAAGCTCAATCTGCGTGTCGATTGCGGCCTTGAATGTGCTGGCGCCATCAACGCCATCACCGCCAGGCAGGTTTTTGATCCAGACCCATGGGCAGAAGCCGAGCTTATGCGTGACGCTGCGCGAATCGTCACGCGCCGGTTCGGTTTCAGCCGTGACAAGCTGCGGAATGAACCACGTCTCTTCCATGTCATCCCAGGCGCGCGAGAACCAGAAATCCTGGCCCAGTTCCGTCTGCGCGATGGCATAGCCCTGGGCCTTGAGGTCAGCCCCCTTCACTCTGTATTTTTCCGTAACACGGACGAGACGGTCAGGCTCCTCGGGGTCGTAGGTCGGGTTCAGGTAGATCGTATCGAACACGTCCACGAAGACCCGCTGCTTCAGCACGCGCACCAGCAGCGCCACAGAGCCAACAGAGCCGCGCATGGCCGCGTCGGTCATGGTCAGATCGAGGTGAATCTCCTTGGTCAGCGCCTTGAGCGCATCCACGGTCGCCTCGTCATCGCACTGGATGGCCGGGAAGTGGCAATCCCCGAACAGCAGGGAAACGCTATCCTCCACCACCATGCGGCAGAGGCCATATCGGATGCTCGGCGCGCGCATGGCCACCGGCACGTACTCGCCCGCGCCGTTGCGCTCCTCGTGCCAGCGGTACGGCTGCACGTCATAAAACGTTCCGTCCAGCACCGCCTTGAGGGTCGCCAGCGTGAAGGCGCGCGCGGGAAGCGCTTGGTCGCGCGGGTGACGGTCGGAGATGGTTTTGAACATGCTATCTGGCCATGAGGTTGAGCCTCACCGGCTTGGGCGGCTCGGGCGGGGCGATAAGGCCGGCAAAGGCGCGGCTCACAGAATCCGGGCAGTCGTCATGCTTGGCGTCCGGGAACGCCTCCAGCTCCTCGAAAAACCGCGTATTCCACGGCCCGCGTAGGATTTTGACATTCCCGCCCTCGGCCTGGGCCGAGAAGGGGGAGAAGCGCGTGATCTTGGCCGAGAGCTTCGACGGTGTCGGGCTCTGGTCGGACGTGTTGCGCGCTTCGGTGGTGGTCGAAACGCGGTATCCGGTCAGCATTTTGACGAAATCAAGCGCCTGAGACTTGCCCGCCTGGGCCGGGTCTTGCGGTAACGAAATTGCTACGCCCTTGCCGTCCTGGCTGGCCGTGTTCTTGATGAGGTCGCGCACCTTCTGCGGTGATCCGCGCTCCCAGATTTGATCGAGCACATAGAAAACGCCCTCCGGCGATCGGCCAATGCGGCAGCCTGCCGTCCAGTCCGGGTCGTTGTGCTCGGTTTTCTCGGTCGCGGCCAAATCCCAGCCGCGCACCTCGCGCAACCCGGCGGGCGCCGCGTCCACCACCTCGCACCAGGCGCGGCGAAAATATAGCCCAGCGGCGGGCCGGATTTTCCAGTTGCCGCCCAGCAGGCGTTCGCGCTCCACCAGAGGAAGGGAAAGCAGGTTGGCATAATAGTTCGGGTCAGCCGCCATCAGGGCCGGGTTGTCGGCCAGGGAGGCGGCAATGAAGGTCAGGCTCTTGGGCGGGATGACGATGCCATCCGGGGTTTCCTGGCGCGGCAAATCCTCGGGCCGGTCTGCCCATATGATCGTATCTGATACGCGGACAAAATACCGCAGTACGCCGGAGCGCTCAGGGATGGGCAGGCCGGTTTCTTGGTCAATCCACCACGCAATCAGTTCGGCAACCCACGAATCCGCATCGGGGTTGCAGGTGGCACGCACATAGGGGCGAACGCCGCAGGCTGAGCGGTTACGGCTGAGCATGTACCAGAACTGAGACTTGCTGAAATGCGTCAGCTCATCGAACACAATCAGCGGGAGCTGACTGCCCTGCCAGTCAAAAACCGTTCCGTCATGCTCCAGATGGGCGAATTTCACCTTCCCGCCGTTTGGAAAGTACCATTCCAGGGGCTGCTGCACCGGCTTGGCGCCGAGCGGCATATAGATTTTCAGAGACTCATCCCAAAGGCCGCCGGGGTTTCGAATCTGCGTCGTGTTGCGGCGAAAGAATGTCGCTGAAAACTCTTTGTTCGTGGTGACGTGCCGTAAAGGCTCAAGGAGGACGGCGAACGACTTTCGCTATCCGCCCCCAGCCGCGCCACCATAAATCGCAATATCCGCGGCAGTCGTCGCAAAGCGAAATTGGGCGCCAGGCTGGGGGCGTAGCTCCATGCTGGAAGGTTCCTTAAATTAACCCGGCAGCGGGTCACGAAAATTATGGGGCAAAACCACTGACACAAGCGGCTTGTCATCCTTGGTCGCATGCTCAAGGCTCTGGTGATTGCCGAACTTATCCCGGCGGCGGGCCATGAGAAGGCGTATCAAAAGCTGGTCGCTATACTCGCGTTCCACCAGCGGCGTGCCGTCCGGGGCGTTGACGATGCGACCCTGGTTGACGACATAGCGCTCAACCCCATCATGGGCGCGGCGAATGGCCTCAACCTCCAGCTTGTCGGCGGCAATCTCTTCGGCCTCAGTAAACGCCGCCAAAAATTCAGGGTCGGCCTTTTTCCATTCGTAGACTGTTGCCCTAGCCACGCCAGCAGCGTCGGCGCACCAAGCCAGAACCCCGATTTCCCTAAACAGCTTGAGAAATGCGGACTTCTGGGTCTCCCTGATTTTGCCGAGAACCTTGCTCATTCGGTCGATACCTCATTGCGGCTCAAACGCGCCGGCACCATACCGCCAAACCCGGAGAGCAGAACCGTCGTCGTGAAGCCGTCGCACCTCACAACCTCAACGATTTGCCCCTCAAAATGGCCCCGAACGATCAGCACGGACGAACCGGGAAGGCATGGGTCCAAAGTGGTCCGGCTCTGCTTTGGCAATGGGGCGCGGCGCTCATCGTCGGCAATCAATGCCTCGATAATCCCCTGACGAACCGGGGCTGGCCGCAATCCCGTTGTCAGTATCAAGCGTGATACGCCTGATTCCTGAGATGGCCGGATGCGCGCCCAATCAAACCCGTCCAGGTCCAAAAGCACGAAAAAGTACTGAAAAAACTTCGGCCTGTTGACGATCTCGAATTTCTCGGGCTGACCGGCTTTCACCGGCACCCTGCGCCTGACCGGCTGCATGGGCGCGTGAACCTGGAAGCCCATGGCGCGCACACTTGCCACGGCCCGGTCAAAATAGCCGGGAGCCGATTCAGCACAGCACCAGCGAAGCCCGAGGCTACAGGGAATAGCCTTCGGCTTCGGCTTACGGCCAGCGCCGGGCCGATAACCGCCCCGGCCGGTTTTGATTACGTCTGCTTCTTCGGGATGCAGCAGCAGGGCGTTGACCCTATCGGGCCGCCCTTCGCTTGAGTTTTCCGCATACGACATGTGCGGCGAATCGGTCAATACGGCTTTGCGTGAAATCATGGTGCGCTTTCATTGCAATGGAGACCGGCGGAAACAGAGGCGATTGCCGCCTATGCCGTGTAGTCTCTCCGGCTGTCAAGAAGATTGCAATTGCAGCGCCTCATCGTGAGGGGCGTGAGATGATTGCGACGCAGATCGATTTAGAGGGGGCGTGGAGGCGTTTTGACCACACCCGGCCCCATAGGGTCGATTGGCACCATTCAGGCCATCAGGCGGCCCGCATTCCGGCTTATTCAACCCGGTTACTGAGGGTCGATCAGATCAATCGCCGCCATGACGATCAGAGCGGCCATCAGGGCGAGTATGATCCGCACGTCCATGGGTACGATCATTGCCCCACCTCTGCCGCCTCAAGCGCCGCGCGCAAGTCCGGCCGGGAAGCGAGGACGCTTGGGGGCGCGCTGCGGGCCAGGGTCAGCTTGTCCAGGTATTTCGGCCCCGGCCTGGGCTTCTCGGCCTTCGGCTTCGTGATGGCATCGCGCGCAACGGCGCATTGCTTGCGGACATACTCGAAGA
>DATJXU010000109.1:0-7672 GCA_035499915.1 Acidocella sp. | reverse complement strand
CCCGGGGGCCAAACTCAGCGAGCGGCCACATGAAACATACCCCCCTCCCCCGCGCGGAAAAAGACTGGGACTTCGACAGCCTCCGGCGCGCCTATGACGCCATAGAAAAAATCGCTCTGGATGAGCTGAACCTTGATATTTACCCCAACCAGATCGAGATAATTACCTTCGAGCAGATGCTCGATGCCTATTCCTCGATCGGCATGCCGCTGATGTACCAGCACTGGTCGTTCGGCAAGAACTTTGCACGGGACGAGATGCTCTACCGCCACGGCCTGCGTAATCTCGCCTATGAAATCGTGATCAATTCCAATCCCTGCATCGCCTATCTCATGGAGGAAAACTCCATGATGATGCAGACTCTGGTGATTGCGCATGCAGCCTTTGGACACAACCATTTTTTTAAGAATAATAATCTGTTCCGCCAATGGACGGACGCCGAAGGTATTCTGGATTATCTTGAATTCGCAAAAACATATATCGCGCGCTGCGAAGCCCGGTATGGAGAAGAAGCGGTCGAGCGCATTCTCGATGCCGCGCACGCGCTCATGCCGCAGGGGGTCAGTCGCTATCCGCGCCGCAAATCACTTAATCTGCGTGAGGAGGAGCGGCGTGCGCGCGAGCGACTGGAAGAGCAGGAACGATCTTACAACGAACTCTGGCGTTCAGTCCCCGCGAGCGGGCCACGCTCGGCGCAGGCGCACAGCCAAGCCGAACGCCGCCACCTTCTCGACCTGCCCGAGGAGAACATCCTATATTTCCTGGAGAAAAAAGCGCCGCTGCTAAAAATTTGGGAGCGCGAGATCCTGCGAATCGTCCGCCATGTCGCGCAGTATTTCTATCCGCAGAAACAGACCAAAATGATGAACGAGGGTTGTGCCACCTTCGTGCATTATTACGTCATGAACCGGCTGCATCAAACCGGGTTCTTAACCGACGGTGCCATGATAGAGTTCTTCCAGTCCCACACCGGCGCGGTATTCCAGCCGGATTTCGATCATCCAGGTTATTCGGGCATTAACCCCTATGCACTGGGCTTCAGCATGATGCAGGATATCCAGCGCGTCTGCCAAACCCCAAGCGATGAGGATCGCGTTTGGCTACCGGAAATCGCCGGCTGCCGCGACTGGGTGGGCGTGCTGAAGGATGGATGGGCTAATCATCGGGATGAAAGCTTCGTCCGCCAGTTCCTCTCCCCAGCGCTGATGCGTAAAATGAAATTTTTCGACCTGCATGATGATGGTAAATCCGATCTTACAGTCAAAGCCATTCATAACGAGCGAGGCTACCGTACCGTCCGCACCAACCTCGCCAACCACTTCGACGTCGTGCAGAACGAACCCGAGATCGAGATCGTGGATGTCGACCTCGATGGTGACCGGCGCCTGATGCTTCAACACCGGGTCTATTCCGGCATTGTCGTGCAGGAGAAGGACACCGCCCAAGTGCTGCAGCACTTGGCAAATTTATGGGGTTATGAAGTGACTATGGCAGAAGTCTCCGCGCACTCTGATGCGATCCTGAAACAGCACAACGCGGTTCCCTCACTCTAGGCTGATGCGCGAGCACATGAATGTTGGCGTGGAGAACGTCATCCTCTCCGGCTACCCGCATCTCGAGGAAGCCTATCTCGTCGCCAAGTTGGTGTTCCCGCGCCTGAATCTGGCCCATCGAGTGGCCAGCTTCGGCCGAGCGCGCATCAGCGGCCTGTTCGGCGAGACGCTGGCAAACGCCTACCGCCCAGCCGCATTTATGGGTTTTTAACTGGCTTACATACCGGCTCGCGTGATCCGGAACATATCGCCGCTTCGCAGGACGAGGCCGCGAACGACGCCCTGGCGAACCAGTTCACCTTCGGCTCCTCCTTCCCATGCCTCGTTATGGCACAATCGATCGGGGATTACGCCAAGCTCGGCATCCGCACGTCTTTCCACCGTGAAACTACGCAAGGCCGTCTCCTTTCTGCGTTCAGGCGTGCGCCGTCCGTAGCGCCGCATCCAGCCCAGGGGCGGCGGCGATGAGCTTCGCCGTATAGGCATGGCGCGGCGCCGCCAGAACCTGCGCGGCGGGGCCATCCTCGACGATCCGCCCCGCTTCCAGAACGATGACACGATCGGCGACAGCACGGAGCACACCGAGATCATGCGTCACGAACAGACAAGCAAGACGCCGCTCCCGCGCCAGCCGCACCAGCAGTGCTAGGATCTGCGCCTTCACCGTGGCATCAAGCGCCGAGGTCGCCTCGTCCAGCACGAGGATTTCCGGGTCCACGGCCAGCGCCCGGGCAATCGCCACACGCTGGCGCTGCCCACCCGAGAGCTGGTGCGGATAGCGCCCCGCATGGCTGGGGCTGAGCCCGACCTGCGCGAGCAGATCGGCCACACGAGCTGCCTTGTTCGGGACCGGCCCCAGCAGGCCCAGCGGCTCGGCGATGATGTCACTAATCCGCCAGCGCGGGTCGAAGCTCGTTGCCGGGTCCTGGAAGACGATCTGGAGCTTCCGCCGCAGCCTGCACCATTCCGCCGCGCTGGCGGCGTTGAGCGAGATGCCGTCGATGCGGATGTCCCCGCCGCTCAGGCGCTGCAGGCCCAGCAGGCCCCGCAGCAATGTGGACTTGCCGCTGCCCGACTCCCCGATCAGCCCGACACATTCCCCTGCGGCGAGGGTGAAGGAGACATCCTCCAGCGCCCGCACCGGCACGCCATGCCGCATCCAGCCTCGTCGCCCGGGGTACACGTGGGAGACGCCGTCAACCGCCAACCGCACGTCCCCTGGTACATTGGCGGGCGGCGGCTCGGGCCGGGCGGCGGCGATGAGCGTCCGCGTGACCGGATGCGCGGCCCCGCCGCTGAGCAGCGCCACCGGCCCAGTTTCCACGATTTCCCCTCGGGCCATCACGGCGATCCGCCCAGCCACCCGCGCCACGGCGGAGAGGCTATGGGAAATGAACAGCAGCCCTGCCCCGCTCTCCCGTGCCAGCCGTGTGAGCAGCGCCAGGATCTGCGCCTCGGTCAGCGGGTCGAGTGCAGTGGTCGGCTCGTCAGCGATGATGAGCGCCGGGTTGAGCGCCAGCGCCATGGCTATGGCCACGCGCTGCCGCTGCCCGCCGGAGAGCTCGTGCGGATAATGGCGCCCAGTGGCGAGGCGGCTTGGCAGCTCCACCTGCGAGAGCACGGCAATGGCATGGTTGCGCGCCTTGGGCAGATCCAGGCCGCGATGCAGTTGGAACACCTCCGCCACCTGGTCCAGCACCGGCTGCACCGGGTTGAGCGCGGTCATCGGCTCCTGGAAGACGAAGCCGATTTTCGCGCCGCGCAGGGCACGCAGTCTCGCCTCGGGCGCGGTGAGGAGGTCCTCGCCCTGGAACAGGATGCGCCCCTGGCGCACCGCTCCCTCCGGCAACAGCCCGGCAATGGCAAGCGCGGTGAGCGATTTGCCGGAGCCGGACTCACCCACCAAAGCCAACGCCTCTCTGGACGCGAGGCTGAGGGAAATACCGTGCAGCAGCTCCCGCCCGCCCAGCGAGACGGTGAGGTTTTCAAGCGTGAGCAGGCTCATCGGGCATTCTCCTGGCGCGGGTCGGCAAGGTCGCGCAATCCATCGCCCAGCAACGCCAGGGCAAAGCTGGTGAGGAGGATGGCAAGCCCCGGAAACAGAGCCAGCCAGGGCGCGGTGGTCATCAACGTGCCTGCATCGTCCAGCATCCGGCCCCAGCTGGGGAAAGGCGGCTGCACCCCGAGCCCAACGTAAGAGAGGCCGGATTCCGCCAGGATGGCGAGCGAGGCCTGGATCGCCGCCTGCACGCCAAGCGCGGGCAGTATATTGGGCAGGATATGCGTGCGGGCGATGAAGACCCGCCCCCTGCCGGCGGCGATGGCGGCCAGCACGTAGTCGCGCTGCCATTGTGCCCCGGCAGCCGCGCGGGCCACGCGGGCAAAGACAGGGATGTTGAAGATGCCGATGGCGGCTATGGCATCCCCCACGCCCGGCCCGGCGATGCTCGCCGCCAGCACAGCGATAAGCAAGGCCGGGAAGGCAAACACCACGTCGGAGAAGCGGGAGAGCAGCTCGTCGGCCCAGCCACCCGAGATGGCGGCAGCGATACCCAGCGGCACGCCGAGCCCGGCTCCCAGCAGCACCGCCAGCGCCCCCACGGCCAGCGAGGCCCGTCCGCCCGCCAGCACGTTGGCGAGCACGTCCCGCCCGAAGGCATCGGTGCCGAACGGATGCGCGAGGCTGGGCGCTGCCAGGCGATGGGGGATGTCCATTTCCTGCGGCGGATAAGGCAACCATAGGTAGGAAAGCAGCACGAGGGTCAGGATCAGGACGGTGAGCACCGCGCCCGAGCGAAACGTTGCGGTCATTGGCTGGCTCCGGTGCGGCGGCGCGGGTCAGCCGCGGCGGCGGCAAGATCGGCTAGCAGCGTGACCACCACCACCTGCGCCACCAGCAGCAGGGAGACGCTCTGCACCACCGGCGCGTCACGGCTGGCGATGGCCTGGAAGATCAGCCGCCCGAGCCCCGGGAGGAAGAACACGTTCTCGATGAGCACCCCGCCCGCGAGCAGGAAGGAGAATTGCATGCCGAGGATGGTGAGCACCGGCACCAGCGCATTGGGCAGCGCATGGCGCAGCAGGATGCGCAACGGCCCGGCCCCCTTGGCGGCGGCGGTGCGCAGGAACTCCTGACCCGCCAGCTCACGCAACTCCAGCGCCAGCACCCGCGCCAGCACCGCCGCCTGCGGCAAGGCGAGCGCGATCGCTGGCAGGGTCAGCGCCCTTAAGGCCGGCCACAGCCCAGCACCCCAGCCCGGGAAACCGCCTGCCGGCACCCAATGCAGCACAATGCCGAAGGGGATGACGAGCATCAGCCCGAACCAGAAATTCGGCACCGCCAGGGCCAAGCGCGCCAAGCCCGTGGCCAGCGCCCCACCCCAGCGCCCGCGCCAATACGCCGCCGCCAGCCCCAGCGCCAAGGCCAAAACGGTGGAGAGCAGCAGGGCGTACAGGGTAAGCGGCAGGGACAGCGCCAACCGCTGCAACACCAGCACTGCCACCTGCTGGTGATAGACGAAGCTGGTGCCGAGATCGCCCTGCGCCAGCCCGGCCAGCCAATGCGCGTAGCGCCACCAGAAAGGGGCATCGAGCCCCAGTTGCGCATGCAAAGTCGCCACCGCCGCCGGGCTGGCCTGAATGCCAAGAATCGCCCGTGCCGGATCGCCGGGGACGAGCTGCATGGTGGTGAAGATGATCAGCGACGCTACGAGCAGCGTGGCTAGCAGCCCCACCGCGCGGCGCAGCGCGTAACCAAGCCCGGCCCGCAGTACCAGCAGCCCCGCCAGAGCCATCGCCAGCACGCCACCACCCAGGGCCAGATATCGCGCACCGGCGGCCACATGGCCCGCGCCCTCATCCCCTGGCACGGCGGCCGTGGCGAGGTCGAAATCCTGCACCGGCCCCGGCGCCCAGTTGAGCGAGACGCGGGCGGATTGCACGGTGATGTCCGGGAATTGCAGCAGAAACACGTTCACCGCGTCGTCGGCCAGGGTTTTCTGCAATGCCTGCCGAAGCTTGATCTGCGCCGCCAGGTCCTGCGTGGCGTCAAGCTGGCCCAGCAGCGCGGCGTAGCGCGGGTTGTTGTAGCCGAAATAGTAATCCGGGTTGGCATAGATGCCGTAATCCAGAGGCTCGACATGGTTGACGATGGTCAGGTCGAAATCATGCCCCCCGAACACCTGGGTAAGCCATGGCACCCAGTCCAGCTGCACCAGCTTGGCCTGCACGCCAACGGCGGCAAGCTCCGCCGCGATAACCTGCCCCGCGCGCGTGGCGTAGGAGACCGGCGGCAGCGCGATGGTGGTGGAAAACCCGTGCGGATATCCCGCCTGCGCCAGCAGCGCGCGGGCCTTTGCTGGGTCGTAGTTGTATTCGCCCGTGAGGTCGACATAACCCGGATCCTGGCGCGCGTAATGGCTGCCGATGGGCGCGCCGAACCCATCCATGGCGGCGTCGATCACGGCCTGACGGTCGATGGCGTAGGAAAGCGCGCGGCGGACCAGCACGTTGTTGAATGGCGCGCGGCGGTTGTTGATGGCGAGGATCACCTTGCCCTCGCTCAGCGCCGTATCCACCTTCAGCCCCGGGTTCTGTTCCAGCCGCGCCACGGCCTCGGGCGCCGGAAAGGCGGAATAGACGTCCACCCCGCCGCTCAGCACCGCGTCCAGCGCCGCGTTGGGGTCGGCGATGAAGCGGAATTTCACCGCCGGGGATTTAGCGGGCATACCCCAGTAATCCGGGTTGCGCAGCAGGGTGATGGAATCGCCCCGCGCCCAGGCCCCGAAGCGGAACGGGCCGGTGCCAATGGGGTTCACCACGTCGGTCGCCGCCGAACGGGGCGAGACGATCGCGCCGCCCGGCAGGCCCAGAGCGTTGAGCAGCCCCGAGCACGGGCGGGAGAGCCGGACGATGGCGGTGAGCGGGTCGGGCGTATCCACATGCGAGATGCAGGCGAAATCGGCATGTTGCGGATTGAGCGAGGCTGGGGCGGCGGCGCGCTCCAGCGAGAATTTCACCGCCGAGGCGTCGAAGGACGTGCCGTCGTGAAAGCGCACGCCGGGACGCAGATGGAAGGTATAGCTCAGGCCGTCGGGCGCCACCTCCCAGGAGGTGGCAAGGCCGGGGCTGAGTTGCCAGCCGGGGCCGATGCGCACCAGCCCCTCATACACCGTGGGGAACAACACCTCGGCAATGGCACCTGAGGCCGCGGCCGTGGGGTCCAGCACTGGCGGTTCCAGCTGCAGGCCGATGGTGAGCACACCCGATGCCGCCGCAGGCAGCGGGAGCAGCAGCAGGACGAGCAGAAGCCGCAGCAGCCTCATGCTGCCGCCCTGACGAAGCGTTGCACGGCTGTCTCGGCGCGCAGACGCGCGGCCTCGGCCTGGGCGGGCAAGCCCAGCGCCGTATACAGCCCGGCGAGCTTGCGGTTGAGCGGCACGTCATCGGGGAAACCGGCGCGCTGGCGCTCCAGGGTCAGCTGCGCCCGGCCGGGCTGGCCGCCCTTGATAAGGCTATCCACCAGGAAGATATGGAACAGCCCGCGCTGGGCATGGCTGCCGCCCAAACCAGCGATGAGCGCGGTGGCCGGTTCCAGCTTCTGCGCGGCGGCTGTGTAGTCGCCATGCGCATGGGCGAGCAGCCCTGCCGCCAGCGTCACCCCCGCCTTGGCCCAGGCCTCGCGGCTTTCAACCGGAGCGGTCTGCGGCGCGGTGCGGATAGCGGCGAGCAACTCCTCCGCCTCCGTCCGCCCTGCGCGGGCCAAGCCGTAGAGATACTGCACCGAGAGAAAGGGCTGGGCGATATCCGCCTTGCGCGCGGCCAGCCACTGCCCCAGCTCCGCCCAGCGCCCGCCGACATCGGCACCCGCGAATTCAAGGCGCGCCAGCAGCGAGACGGCGCCGATCTGGTCCTGCGAGAAGCTCTTATCCTTGGCCCAAACATGCCGGTCGTAAATCTCCAGCGCCTCATCGAACCGGCCCTCGGCCAGGTAGAACAGCGCCAGATGCCACCACAGATGCGTGTAGAGAAAGGAGATGAACTTGTTCCAGCCCTCGCGCAGTGGTTCGAGGAAGGCGATGCCCTCCTCCACCCGCCCGGTGGTGAGCAGCACGTGGGCG
>DATJXU010000108.1:0-4035 GCA_035499915.1 Acidocella sp. | reverse complement strand
GACCATGACGGACCCGGACTTTGCCCCGTGGCGGCAGGCCGCGCGCGAATGCGGGTTCCAATCCGTGATCGCCCTGCCTTTGCGCGTGGACGATAAGATTTTCGGCGCTTTATCGCTTTACGCGACCGAGCCTGACGCTTTTGACGAGGAGGAAATCAAGCTGCTGATGGAGGTGGCGGATGACCTCGCCTTTGGCATCGAGGTTCTGCGCACCCGCGAGGCCCGTAATGCGGCCTACAAGGAGCTTCGGCGCCTGGCTTATACCGATGACGTGACGGGACTGCCCAACCGCGCGCATTTGCTGAAATTCCTCGACGCCGAATTTGCCCGCCAGCTGGACGGCGCGCTGCTTTTCATCGCCCTTGAACAGTTCAAGGAGATCAATGATACCCAGGGCTATTTAGTGGGCGATGCTGTGCTCAAGGCGGTAGGCGAGCGCCTGGCATCCATCCTGCAAACGGGGGACGTGCTGGCCCGGATCGGCGATGAGGAATTCGCGCTGGTTGTGCCGGGTGGCGACCAGGCAGCGGCGGCAAAAGCTGCCATAGCCGTGCTTGAAGCCTTGCGGGAACCCCTGCTGGTCAGGGGGAACAGCATAACGCTTGATGCGAAGATCGGCATTGCGCTCTACCCCGGGGAGCGGACGAGCGCCAGCGAGGTCTGCGCCGATGCCGGGCTGGCCAGCCGGGAGGCCAGGGCAAGCGGCGATGAGGGGTACCGGTTTTTTTCATCGCAAATGAGCGCGGTGTTCATGGAAAGGCGCGAACTTGCGCAAGCGCTGAAGCGCGCGATGACCCATGGCGGATTGCAGCTCTACTACCAGCCGAAGATCGACTTGCATTCGGGGACCATCTCCGGTGCGGAGGCGCTTTTGCGTTGGTGCGACCCGGTGCGCGGCCAGATCTCTCCCGAACGCTTCATCCCGATTGCCGAGGAGCTGGGGCTGATGCCGGCCCTGGGCATCTGGGTGCTGGAGGAGGCCTGCCGGCAATTGGCCCGCTGGAAGCAGGCCGGACTGCATCTTCCTGGCCGGTTAGCCGTCAATATTTCCGCACGCCAGCTGGATGTCCCTCATTTCGCGTCGACAATGCAAGGTGTTGTCGAAGCCTCCGGCTGCCCTCCGGCTGATGTTGAGCTGGAAATCACGGAAGGCGTCATGGTGTCCGACGGCCCGACGATCCTCGCCATCCTGGAAGAGATCAATGCCATGGGCTTTGTCTTCGCTATTGACGACTTTGGCACCGGCTTCTCCTCTCTTGCGTATCTCTCCAGGTTCCCGGCGGGAACGCTCAAGATCGACATGTCCTTCGTCCAGAACATGCTGAAGCGTCAGAAGGATTATACGCTTGTCAAAACCATCATCGGCATGGCGCAGAGTCTTGGCCTGTCGACCGTCGCCGAAGGCGTGGAGACAGCCGAACAGGCCAGCGCATTGTTTGATTTGGGATGCATGGTGGCCCAGGGATATTATTACGGCCGTCCGGAACCGTCGGAGGCATTTGCCCAGCATTGGCTCACCACCACGCCCCGCCCGGCACATGTTCTGAATTGAACCGGGCGGTTCGACCCAACCGCCCATTGCTTCAGGGCTGCTTGGTGATCACCAAGCGGGTGGTCTCGTAGCCCAGCGCGGCGGCGCGGTTGATCAGCGTGCGCAGCTCTGGCACGCCGGGTGTGGGCGTGCGCGAGAGGATCCAGAGATAGCGCCCGGACGGGTCACCGACGATCGACCAGCCATAATCGGGCGCATGGTCCAGCACCCAGTAATTGCCGGCATAAAAGGGGCCGAGGAAGCTGACCTTGAGTTTGGCGCCTTGGCTGCCTGGCACCAGCTTGGCTGTGCCGTGCGCGGTGCGCTGCTTGCCATCCGCCATGCGGCAGGCATTCACGATGGCCATTTTGCCGTCAGGGCGCAGGCTGTAATCGGCGGTGACGGCTTCGCAGCCTTTCTCGAAGGATTGGTCGTAGCGCGCCACCTCGTACCAGCGGCCGAGATAATCCTGCAGCGAGACCGGGCGCAGCGGCTCCGGCACGCGGGCATTGCCGACGGGGTGGCGCCTGCACAACATTGCACCGCCAGCCAAAGCCAGCACCGGTAGTACGATAGCCGCCAAACACAGCAAGGTGGAGGAGGCGTTGCGGGAAGCCACCATGGGCGCGTGCGAAGCCTTTGCCTGAAAAAAGCCAGGAGTCTCAGATGGTGGCGTGGGGGCGCTGCGTCCAGCCCCGCCCTCAGGCGGGCTGGGTAAGCAGGTTGGGCAGGCTGGCCGCTTTCTCGGCCAAGGGTTTCCACTGGCCGCCGCGCAAAATCTCGCTGGGGTGGAATTTCGCCTTATAGGCCATCTTCCGGCTCTCCTCGACCCAATAGCCGAGATAGACATTCTCAAGCCTCTGCTCCACCGCCCGGCGCACCAACCAGATGATGGCATAGGTGCCGAGCGAGCGCTGGTTCAGGCTGGTCTCGAAGAAGCTGTAGACGGCGGAAAGCCCGTCCCCCAGCCGGTCGGTCAAACAAGCCCCGACCAGCCGGCCGTTCGGCAGGCGAAACTCCACCACCGAGGTTTCAATCGGCGTGTCCTCCACCATGGCGCGGTAATCGTAGAAGCTCATGGTGGACATGTCGCCATCGCCATGGCGGGCCTGCTGATAGGTCTGGAACAGCGCGAATTGCTCGGCCGTGGCGCGGGGGGGCATCTCCTGCACCAGCAGATCGGCATTGAGCCGCTCGATGCGCCGCTGGGTGCGGTCCGGCATGAAATCATGCGCGCGGATGCGGATGGGCACGCACGCATTGCAGTTGGCGCAAACAGGCGCGTAGGCGATGTTGTGGCTGCGCCTGAAGCCGCCGCGGGACAGCCGGTCGTGCAGGGTTTCGGCGGAGACGCCCGCGAGTTCAGTGACCACCTTACGTTCCGTCCGCCCCGGCACGTAGGGGCAGGGCAGAGGGGCGGTGGTGTAGAAGAAATGCGGTCTCCGGACGGGCTTGAAGCTCATTATAAGCCCTATGTTTGGGACTCGGAGGCTCCGCGTCAATAAGGAAATTGCATGGCGCGCACGAGCGTGAGGCCGGACAGGATGTCATGCGCGGCGCGGCGGCGCGGATTGAGGAAGGCGAGCAGGAAGGGCAGGCCCGCCAGGGCGAAGCTGAGCCAGAGCAGCAATGTCCAGACAAAGGCCTGGGCGAGGGTGGGGGGCTCCAGCGTGGTGTCCTGCCGCACGGCGAGCCCGGCCAGGCGCTGGCCCGGCGTGGCGCCGGTGCCGCCGATCAGCAGCGTGTAGTAAACAAAAGGCAGCCAGGGCAGGATATGAAAGGCGATCCAGCCGAACCCCAGCGTCAGCACGCCGAAAATGGCGATGGCGACAATCATGGCCCAGCCAAACATAGCCATGCCGATGGCATCCAGCACCAGGGCGGCGCAACGGCGCGGGATCACGCCGTGGGAGATGGCCTGGTCAGGTGGCGGCGGGTAGAACAGGGTCTGGCTCATGTCCGAATTCTGCGCTTTTTCGTGCCGCGCGTGCAAGAGCCAGCATTGCCAGCAGGCATGCGGCCAGCAGGGGGGCGTACAGGAACCAGTGCGAGGCGGGTGAAAGCAGCAAGAGTGGTGCGCTATAGGTGGCCACGCCCAGCGCCAGCATAAGCGGGCGGGGCTTGGCTTCCAGGCCCAAGGCCAGGGCAGCCACGGCGGCGATGCTGTCATAGGCATAGGCGTGGGGCTGGGCGAGGAAAATGGCGATGAGCGTGATGGCCACCGCCAGCCGGTAGGGCGCACGCCGTGCCGCCCAGCAGGTGACGAGGACCATCACGCCCCCGCACAGCGCCTGCACGGCCCAGGCGGTTTTTTCGCTCAGGCCGAGTATGACGAGATTGGCGGCCGGGGTGACGATGATGTTGAGATTCAACGCCTTCACGCTGTTGAAATAGCTGCTTTGATAGGCGGGCAGCGCATGCCCCCACAGCACCCACATGTCAGGCGGCAGGGCGGCGCAGGAGAGCGCGATCAGCGCCAGTGCGGTGGCGCAGGCGGAGACGAT
>DATJXU010000107.1:0-44812 GCA_035499915.1 Acidocella sp. | reverse complement strand
AACCGGCCGGTTCGAGATAATCGCATGAAATTTCTCGCCAAAACAAAATCCAGATCATTCATCCAAAAGATGAATGATCTAAATGCGGCGAAACGCGCCGAACTCAATGCGGCTTTTTGGAGTTCTCTGCGGCTTGGGTGGTAAGCTGGTGGGCTTTTTCACTATGTGCGGCGGCGGCTATGACATGCTCTCTGGCCTCGTCATGGGCGCCTTGATTATGTTCGTGAGCCGCCTCCATATGATGATGCGCGGCGGCGGCGTGGTGAGTCGCCGCGTTTAAATGAGCTGCAGCTTCAGGGTGTTGCGCAATCGCCCCTTTATAAGCTTCAACCCCAACCGGTTGCATTGTGTTTGCCATGTTCGAGATCCTCTCTTGTGATGATTATGATGGCTATGACAGCTGATTTGATGAGAGCAGATTCTGAAATCCCTGTTTCAGAAACCGAGCCGCACAAGATCCACTGCGTAAGCTTAAGCATCTAGCCAAACCGCTTCGCCGGGTGCTGGCGCGTTTCCGATGTGGAACTTCAAAAACACGCATTGGAGCCGGGTCGAATTTCAACCGCGGCGACCGAAAGGTATCACAATGTATGTGATTTCCGCAAGGTTTTTGCCAATGCCGCGGAATCATGGGTTAATGACAGCGCGATAATGAATTGCCGTTTTGGAACGCGCTTGCCGCCGTTCAGATTCATCAGCACACTGACGACAGCACGCTGACGACGCGGTGTGGTATGAACAGGACGCCGAAAATCCTCTTGCGCCAAGCCCCATGTTTCTTAGCGCGTGGTGTCATTTGAGGATGCCGGGCCATTGGAGGGCGCGCTGAATGTGACACCACCTGTGCTGCAAACCATCATCACGCATCGCGGGATGAAGCGCTTGGCATGCAGGCCAGGGCATTTTTCCTGATCGCAGGTGAATGGAAACCGTGGCGGGTCCGGTATGTTATCAAAACACCGCAATTAGTTAAATGAATTGATTTGGCGCTGATTTCAGCGCCCTGTCCATTTCGCTTCATAGAGCCTGGCACCCGGCGGTGGAATGAAGGCCTGGTCGGCTTTCATCTCCGCCAGGCGCAGCGCGTTCAGCGTGATGATCAGTGCCGCCACATTCATCATGCCCGGCGGAATCCACTGGATCAGCCCGCCGAAAAGCTGGTCGTCAGCGGGCGAGATGGAGGGAAACAGCCGCCCGCAAAGCCGATAGAAGGCGTACAGATCCGTGTTGCTCATCGCGATATAGGCGCCGATGGCGATCTGCGGAAACATCACGAAAAACCCGGTTCCCGCCCGGGTGAGATAGGAGAAACGGCAAGGCGGCTGCGGGCGCGGGTCCAGCACCACCATCCAGAACAGCACGCCGCCCGCGAGGCAGGAAAGATTCATCACCGCGTAGAGGGTGGGGTCGATCATCGCGTCGAAATGCACGGAAGGCAGCAGCCAGAGATCGGTGGTGAAGAGAAACACCGCCATCGCCGCCAGAGGGTGCGATAGCCAGCGCAATGGCCGCCATGCCGCCACGGCCGCGCGGCTCACCCAGCCAGGTGCCCCCGCCGCCAGCACGCCGCCGGGCCAGGAGATGCCGGCGCAGAAGGGGGCGGCCATGCCCAGCACCACCGCCTGCGCGCGGTTGAGGAAGAACATATGCTGGGCGAGATATTCAAAATGCGTCTGCAGCACGAACCAGACGCCGAGCACGCCCGCGTGGAAGAAAACCCGCCGCACCAGCCCCGGCCTTGCCTCCGGCGCCAGGCGCCTGAGGCCGCGGATGTACCAGGCGCCCAGCAGCAGGCAGCCCGCGAACACCAGCGGGTTGAAGACGAAGGGCAGCAGGAATGGCAGGCGCGCGGGCACAAACTGGCACAGCCCCCCCACGAGACCCGTGAGGAGGATGAGCCAGATCTCAGCCATGCAGCCTGTCCATCGGCACGCCGGAGAGGGACCGGCTGGTGCGGATGGTCTGCAGCGTCTGCACCCGGGCCACGCTGGGCGCGTTGGTCAGGCGCTGGGTGAGCTGGTTTTCATGCGCGGCGTCGCGCGCCACCAGCTTCAGCAGGAAATCCCCGCCGCCGCGGATCATGTGGCATTCGCGCGCCTCCGGCCAGGTGGCCACCAGCGCCTCAAAGGCCTCCAGCACCGAGAGCTTCTGGCTCTCCAGCCCGACAATCACGAAAAACGCGATCTGCCAGCCAAGCTTATGGCCATCCGTGTCGGCGTGATAGCCCTTGATATAGCCCGCCTCCTCCAAGCGCCGGACGCGGCGCAGGCAAGGCGGTGGGGAGATGCCGGCGCGCCGCGCCAGCTCCACATTGGTCATGCGCCCATCCTCTTGCAATTCCGCGAGAATTTTGCGGTCGATCTCGTCGAGCACGAGCGCCTCGGTTTCAGTCTGCATGCAATCCCCGAATCAGTTTCACGCAATATAATTGCGCGGGCGCGTTTGGCCATGGGCGATTCACGGTTTCAGCGCGGGGCACCCCCGCAAAAACATGTTCCGGGACATTAAAATTATTATCCGGCCGGCCGGTTGACGAGGGAACACATGAAGGGTCCTCATGCGTCATGTTCGATGTCGCGGTGATAGGGGCCGGGGTGGTGGGCTGCGCGGTGGCGCGGCGCTTTGCCCTGGGCGGTGCGCGCGTCGTGCTGCTGGAGAAAGGGGCGGATCTTCTCTCCGGCGCCAGCAAGGGCAACAGCGCCATCCTGCATACGGGGTTCGATGCGCCGCCCGGCAGCCTGGAACACGCCTGCATGCAGGCGGGCTACCGGGAGTATCTCGCCATCCGCGAGCGCCTGGGCCTGCCGCTGCTGGAAAGCGGGGCCATGGTGCTGGCCTGGGATGAGGCGCAGGCGGAAACCCTCCCCGGCATCATCGAGACCGCGCATGGCAACGGGGTGGAGGATGTGCGCCTCCTCAGCCGCGCGGAAATTTTGGCGCGCGAGCCGGAGCTCTCGCCCGCAGTGCAGGCGGGCGTTCTGGTGCCGGGCGAATGCCTCATCGACCCCTGGAGCGCCCCGCTCGCCTATGCGCTGCAGGCCATCGCCGCCGGCGCAGAGATCCGGCGCAATATCGAGGTGCTGGGCGGTGCTTTCTCCGGCGGCCGCTGGGGCTTGCGCACCAGCGAGGGCACGCTGGAGGCCGCCGCCATCGTCAATTGCGCCGGGCTGTTCGGCGACAGGCTGGAAGCGGCATTGCTGGGCGAAGCCGCCTTCACCATCAAGCCGCGCAAGGGGCAGTTCGTGGTGTTCGACAAACCGGCCGCCAGGCTGTTGCGCCACATCATCCTGCCGGTGCCAACGGAGCGCACGAAAGGCATCGTCGTCACCCCCACCATTTTCGGCAATGTGCTGGTCGGCCCCACGGCGCAGGAGCAGGAGAGCCGCACGGATGCCAGCACCGACCACGCCACGCTGGAGATGCTGAAAGCCAAGGGCGAGGAGATTCTGCCCGGCCTCGCCCGCGTGGATGTGACCGCCATCTATGCCGGCATCCGCCCGGCGACGGCGCAAAAACAATATTGCGTCCGCCATGAGGCGGACCGCAATTATATCGGGCTGAGCGGCATCCGCTCCACCGGCCTCACCGCCGCGCTGGGGTTGGCCCTGCATGCCTGGGCGCTGCATGGCGGCGGGGCGGAACAATCCGCCCCGGCCGTCACCGGCGTGCCGCGCCTGGCCGAATGCGCGCCGCGCGATTGGCAATTGCCGGGCCATGGCGGGATCATCTGCCATTGCGAAGCGGTGACGCGCCGCGAGATCGAGGCCGCTCTGCAAGGCCCGCTCCCCGCCGGGGATTTCGGGGGGCTGCGGCGGCGCACCCGTGCGGGCATGGGCCGCTGCCAGGGGTTTTACTGCAATGCCAGCCTGGCGAGCCTCAGTGCGGGCAAGTTCAAGGAGCCATTGGCCCATGAATGATCCCATGATCGATGTGGCGATCATCGGCGGCGGGCCGGCCGGCATCGCGGCGGCGCTGCGGCTGAAGGCGCGGGGTGTTCCACGTGTAACAATCATCGAGCGCGAGGAGGTGACCGGCGGCGTGCCGCGCCATTGCGGCCATCCGCCCTTCGGCATGCGCGAATTCGGGCGCATCCTCAGCGGCCCCGCTTACGCCAGGCGCCTTGCTTCAGCGGCGCAGGCGGCGGGGGTTGAAATTCTGCTCCGCCATAGCGTGGTGGCGCTGCTTCCGGGCGGGGGGCTCACCATGGCCGCGCCGGATGGCGTGAAGCAGATCAAGGCGCGGCGCGTGCTGCTGGCCACCGGCGCGCGGGAAACCTCGCGCGCCGCCCGGCTGGTGGGCGGCACGCGGCCAATCGGCGTGCTGAACACCGGCGCCTTGCAGGCTTACGTGACTCTGCACGGTCTGGTGCCTTTCCGCCGCCCGGTGGTGGTGGGCACGGAGCTGGTCTCGCTCTCCGCCCTTTCCATCTGCCGCCATCACAACATCCGCCCGGTGGCGATGGTCGAGGCAAATCCCCGCCTCACCGCCAGCTGGCCCTTCACCTTGTACCCCAAGCTGCTTGGCGTGCCGCTTTACCTCAATGCAACCATTGACCGGATTGACGGGATCTCCCGCGTCGAGCGCGTGGTTCTCTCCAACGGCCAGAGCCTGGACTGCGACGGCGTGCTCTTCACCGGCCAGTTTTTGCCGGAGGCGAGCCTCGTGCAAGCCAGTCATTTGCGCCTCGATGACGGCACGCGCGGCCCGGCGGTGGACCAGTATGGCCGCTGTTCTGACCTTGCCTATTTCGCGGCGGGCAATCTGCTCCGCCCCGTCGAGTCGGCGGGGTGGAGCTTCCGGGAAGGGACGCTGGCGGGTGATTATATCGCGGATGATCTGTCCGGCGGCCTGCCCAGCACCGAGGGCGCGCTGGAGGTGCTGGCGGGGGAGGGCGTGCGCTTCGTGCTGCCGCAGCGCCTGGCGCATGTCGTCCCCTTGCGCGGGTGGCTGCAATTGCGCGTGGGGGCGCCCGTGCAGGGGCAGTTGCGCATCCGTGCCGGGGAGGCCGTGCTCTACCGCCGCCGGGTGAATGCGCGGCCCGAGCGGCGCATCCTGATCGAGCTTACGGGGATCAAAACCCCGCCTGACGATGCGCGGCTGATCGTGGAGATCGTGCCATGAGGATCGCCGGGCTTGACCAGGGCACCACCAGCACCCGGCTTTTGCTGCTGGAGGCGGGCACGGCGCGCATTGCCCAGAATGTGCGCCACCGGCAGATCTACCCAAGGCCCGGCTGGGTGGAGCACGACCCGGAAGAGCTTTTGGAGTCGATCCGCGTCTGCCTTGCCGCGGCGCAGGATGTGGAGGCCATCGGCCTCGCCAACCAGGGGGAAAGCTGCCTCGCCTGGGATGCCCGGACCGGCCATCCGCTCTCCCCGGTGATCGTCTGGCAGGATAGCCGCACGGCCGATGAGCTGGCCGCGCTGGCGGCGCATGGCGCGGAGGTGATGGCACGCGCCGGGCTGCCGCTGGATGCGTATTTCTCCGCCAGCAAGCTCGGCTGGATCATGCGCAACATCCCCGCGGCAAGGGAGGCGCTGCGGGCAGGGCGGCTGCGGCTTGGCACCACCGATGCGTTTTTTCTGGATCGCCTGGCGGGCGAATTTGCCACCGATGTCACCACCGCCTCGCGCACCAGCCTGATGAACCTGGAAACCGGGCAATGGGATGAGGCTTTGTGCCGCATCTTCGGCGTGCCGATGGAGGCGCTGCCGGAGATCCGCCCCTGCGCCGGGGCGTTTGGCGAGATCGGCGGGGTGCCCGTGCGCGCCGCGATGGTGGACCAGCAGGCGGCCCTGTACGGCCATGGCTGCCGCGCGGCGGGCGATGCCAAGATCACCTTCGGCACCGGCGCCTTTGCCCTGGCGGTGACGGGGACAAACATCATCCGCGCGCCGGAAAAAGGCTTGTTGCCCACCATCGCCTGGGCGAAGGACGGGGGGCGCATCTACGCCCTGGATGGCGGGGTGTATGATGCCGGGTCCGCCGTGGACTGGGCGGGGCGGATCGGGCTGTTCGCCGATAGGGCCGAGCTGGCGGCCTTCGAGGCCGCGCCCGCCATCTCGCGCGGGCTGGCCTTCGTGCCCGCCCTCTCGGGCCTCGCCTGCCCGCATTGGGACCGCTCGGGGGCGGGGCTGTTCATCGGCATGGGGGCGCAAACCAGCAAGCGCGACATGGCGCAGGCGGTGCTGGAAGGCATCGCCCTGCGCACCGCCGAGGTGGTGGCGGCGATGAGCGCGATGGTGCCCATCGGCGGGCGCCTCTCGGTGGATGGCGGGCTGACCCGCAGCCCCTATTTCGTGCAATGTCTGGCGACGGTGCTCGAGCGCGAGATCATCTGCCCTGACTTCGATGAGCTGACGGCTTTCGGCGTCGCCTGCATGGCGGCGGGCGGCGAGATTGCCCGGCCCGGCGGGGCGCGGCTTGTGGCGCCCGGCGAAGGCGAGGCCGGGGCATGGCGCGCGCGTTTTGCCGAGGCGGTGGCGCGGGCCAAGGGCTGGCGCACGCAGAGCAAAGGTTGAGAGGCACAAACAAGAACGCCCGCCAGCCTTACGGCCAGCGGGCGCTTGATGCGCTTTAAGAGAGGCCGTGCCGGATCAGGCGACGATCTCGATTTCCGCGAAGAAGAAGGCGATCTCGTTCGCGGCGGCTTCCGGGCTGTCGGAGCCATGCACGGAGTTGGCTTCGATGGACTCGGCGAACTCGGCGCGGATGGTGCCGGCGGCGGCATTGGCCGGGTTGGTGGCGCCCATGATGTCGCGGTTCTTCTGGATGGCGTTCTCGCCAAACAGCACCTGCGCCACCACCGGGCCGGAGATCATGAACTCGACCAGGTCATTGAAGAAGGGGCGGGCGGCATGCACGGCATAGAACGCCTCGGCCTGGGCGCGGGTCAGGTGCAGGCGCTTGGTGGCCGCGATCATCAGGCCGTTCTCTTCGAACTTGGCGTTGATCTTGCCGGTGAGGTTGCGGCGGGTGGCGTCCGGCTTGATGATGGAGAGGGTGCGTTCGATGGCCATGGTCTGTCGCTTTCCTGTGAATGTTGCGCGCGCAATAGCCGGGCGGCCAGGGCGGGGCAAGCCCTGAAGCGCCAGCCGGGCGGTTTTGAAAAGCGTTGAGGTTATAATAGAGCTTGGCGCATGAGTGTTTTGCGCCTTGAAGACCTGTCTTATTCCATCGCCGGCCGGCCTTTGCTGGAGCATGCGGAGCTGCTGCTGGATGAAGGCCGGCGGGTGGGGCTTATCGGCCGCAACGGGGCCGGTAAATCCACGCTGCTGAAACTCATCGCGGGCAGCCTCCGGCCCGATGGCGGCAGGGTGCTGCTGGGGGCGCGGGTGCGGCTGGGCTATGTGGCGCAGGAGGCGCCGGGCGGCGCCCTCACCCCGCTGGATGTGGTGCTGGCCGCCGATACCGAGCGCGCCGCGCTGCTGGCGGCGGCGGAAGACCCCGCCACGCCGGGCGAGAGGCTGGCGGAAATCCATGACCGGCTGCTGGCCATCGGGGCGGATGCCGCCCCCGCCCGCGCGGCCGCCATCCTGGCCGGGCTGGGGTTCAACGAGGCGTGGCAGGCGCGGCCGATGAGCAGCTATTCCGGCGGCTGGCGCATGCGCGTGGCACTGGCCGCGGTTTTGTTCTCCGAACCCGATTTGCTGCTGCTGGACGAGCCGACCAACCATCTGGACCTGGAAGCCACGCTCTGGCTGGAAACCTATTTGCAGAAATTCCCCGGCGCGATTTTGCTGGTGAGCCATGACCGCCAGCTGCTGGACAAGGCGGTGGAGGCGATCGTGCATCTGGATGGCGGCAAGCTGACGCTCACCCCCGGCGGCTTCGCGGAATTCGTGCGCATCAAGACCGAGCGGGCCTTGCAGCAGGCCCGCGCGGCGGAGCGCATCGCCGCACAGCGGGCGCATATGCAGAGCTTTGTCGACCGGTTCCGCGCCAAGGCCACCAAGGCCCGCCAGGCGCAAAGCCGCATTAAGGCGCTCGAGCGGCTGCCGCAGATCGAGGCGGTGGTGGAGGCGCAGGCGACGCATTTCTCCTTCCCCTCGCCCGAGGAGCTGCCGCCGCCGATGCTGCAGCTGGAGGGCGTGGATATCGGCTATGACGGCAAGCCGGTCCTCACCGGGGTCAGCTTGCGGGTCGACATGGAGGACCGCATCGCCCTGCTGGGCCAGAACGGCAACGGCAAATCCACCCTGGCGAAGCTGCTGGCGGGCCGGCTCTCGGCCATGCGCGGGCGGGAATTTAGGGTGAAGGGGCTGCGGGTGGGCTATTTCGCCCAGCATCAGGAGGATGACCTGGTGCTGGCCGACACGCCCTATGACCACCTGGCTCGCGCCTTGCCGGCCGCCACCCCGCCGCAGATCCGCGCCCAGGCGGCGCGCTTCGGGCTGGATGCGGACCGGGTGAACACGGCGGTGGGGGCGATGTCGGGCGGGGAGAAGGCGCGGCTGCTGCTGGCGCTGGCCACGCGCGAGGCCCCGCATCTGCTGATTCTCGACGAGCCGACCAACCATCTGGACATCGACGCGCGCGACGCGCTGGTGAAGGCGCTCACCGCCTTCGAGGGGGCGGTGGTGCTGATCTCGCACGACCCCTATCTCGTGGACCTCGTGGCCGACCGGCTGCTGCTGGTGGCGGGCGGCAAGATGGCGCCGTTCGAGGGCGATCTGGCCGCCTATGCCGCCACGATGAGCGAGCGCGCCGCCCCCGCCCAGGCGAAGAAAATGGAGGACAAGCGCAACGACAAGGCCGCCCGGGCCGAGGCGCGGGCCAGGCTGGCGCCCTTGCAGAAAGCCGCGAAGGCGGCCGAGGCGGCGCTGAACAAATTGACGGCGGAGAAGGCCACGCTGGAGGCGAAGCTGGCGGATGAGGCGATCTACGCGGCCGCCAAGGCGGCGGAGCTGACGAAGATCACGCAGCGCCTCGGCGTGTTGAAAAACGAGATCGAGGAAGCCGAGAGCGCCTGGCTGGAGGCGCATGAGGCGCTGGAGGCGGTGGCGTAGAGCGCGATAGGTTGAGGTTGACGCATGCGCGCCACCCTCAACGCGCTCTAGCTCTTTGATAAGAGGCTGATTCACGCCCTCGGTTGCCGCGCAAGGGCGCGTCAACCTCAAGCGATCAGGCTCTAAAGTCTGAATCGCGCCCTATCCCGCCCCGGCTACGCCACCACCAGCCGCACGCGGTTGGCCTCCAAGGTCCGCCGCAGCTCGCCGGGCGGGGGCGCGTCGGTCACCAGCGTGCCCACCTGCGGCCAGCCCGCAAAGCGCGTGGCGAAGACGAGGTTGAATTTGCTCTGGTCGGCGGCGAGGATGCATTTGGCCGCGCGGCCGAGCATCGCCATGTTCACGGCGGCGATCTCGGGCGCGGCGTCGCTGGGGCCGTCCTCGGTCAGGCCGTTGGCGCCCAGGATCACATAATCCGCATACAGGCTTTGCAGGAACACGATCGCGTGGCCGCCGATCGTGCTGGCTTCTCCGGCATGGTACAGGCCGGGGATCATCATCACCTTGATCGAGCTGTTGCCGCCCAGCGCCGTGGCCACGCCGAAGGAGTGGGTGACCACCATGATATCCTTGAGCCGGGCCGCGATCTGCTGCGCGATATGCACGGCTGTGGACCCGCTGCCCAAGAGCAGGATGCGGGCATCGGCCACCTGCGCCACCGTGGCCTGGGCGATGCGCTGGCGTGCCTCCAGGTACAGGCTGTGCTGCTCGGAGGCGCTGCTGGCTTCGGTGCTCAGCGCCCGCACCGCCCCCCCATAGGTCCGGTTGAGCAGGCCGGCGCGGGTCAGCTCGTCGAAGTCGCGGCGGATCGTTTCGGTGGAGACGTTCAGCTTATGCGCGAGCTCGGCAACCCTCAGGTTGGAGGTGCTGCTGAGCGCAGCCAGGATCCTCTCCTGCCGTTCCCGCTTCTCGTGCTTCATTCACCCACCCGTCTAGATTGAAGGCGAGTATGAGTGCTCAAATGGAATTAGGCAATTGATGGATTTTTGGTAATTGTTGAGCCGGGCTTGTGGTTTTGCGGCACGACCGAGGCGGGCTTGCGCGCCGCGCGCGTCTTCAGGCGAATTTCAGAACCAGGAAACCCGCCACGATCGCCACGGCAAACACCCCGGTGACCAGCCCCAGCCGGTGTTCGATGAAATCGCGCGCCGGTTCCCCGAACAGGCGCAGCAGCGCGGCCTCCAGGAAGAAGCGGGCCCCGCGCGTGACCAGGCTGAGCCCCATGAACGCCCAGAAATTGAACTTGGCCGCCCCGGCGGCGATGGTGACGATTTTATAGGGGATCGGCGTCAGCCCCTTGATGAGGATGATGGCCGCGCCGTATTGCGCGAATTTGTGCTGGAAGGCCGCGAACGCGGCATCGTAATGGTAGAGATGGATGATCGGCTGTGCGAGTTTTGCGAAGAGCGCGTAGCCGATGCCATAGCCGATGGCGCCGCCCAGAACGCTGCCCAGCGTGGCCAGCAGGGCGAAGAGCAAGGCGCGCCGGGGGGCGGCCAGCGCCATCGGGATCAGCAGCGCGTCCGGCGGCAGCGGAAACACGCTCGCCTCGGCCATCGCCAGCAGGAAGAGCCAGAGCGGGGCCGAGGGGCGGGCGCTTAAGCGCAGCACATGGTCGTAAAGCCGGCGCAGCATGACGGGCCTCAGTGTTGCAGGATGATGGAGCGGTGGCGCAGCTGATCCATCATCTGCTCCGATTCAAGCTGCACCCGGCGATCGATGATCATGTTGGTGATCTCGTCATCGGAGGGGAGCTGCGCCTTTTCCTGGGTGCGGCTGCAAACCATCACCACCGAGACGCCGGCGGCCTCCACCAGCGGGCGGCTCAGCGTGTTCAGCGGCAGGCTGGCCAGAACCTGCTGGAAGGCGGGCGGGGTGACGGTGGCGAGGTTGACCGGCCCCGGATTGGCGGGATGGATATTGCCCAAGGCGGCATCCAGCGCCTCGATATCCGCGCAGCTCCGGGCCTTTTGCGCCTTGGCCATGAACTGGGTGATGTAATTGATCTGCACCGGGCCGAGCTGCCCGCCGCTCACCGGCTGCGGATACTGGCCATAGGCCTGGCGCATGTCCAGGATGGTCTGCATCTGGTTGCCGATGTCATGCTTGTCCTGAAGCTGGATGATCTCATAGCCGCCGGGCACGCGGATGGGGTTGGAAATGGCGCCGATGGGCATTTCCTGCACCGTCGTTGCCACTTGCGGGTCGAGCTGGCTGAGCTGGACGAAGCCGAGATCGCCGCCCGAGAGCGCCGTCTGCGCCTGGGAGAATTGCGCCGCGACGATGGTGAAGGGCGCGCCCGCGCGCAGCTGGCTGATCACCGTGGTGGCGAAATCCTTGGCGGGGGCTTCGTCGCTCGGGTCGGTGACGGGGATGAAGATCTCCGCCAGATGGTACTGGGTGGCGCCCAGGCTTGCCGTCAGCGCGTTCTTCTGCGCGGCGAGGTCGCCCGGCGTGGGCTGCAGCCCCGGCCCCAGCACCTTGTGCAGCACCTGCTGCCAGCCAATGCTGGTGCGGATCTGCGAGAGCAGGGTGGAATAGGGCACGCCCGCCGCTTCCAGCTTGGTCTGCAGCCCGCCGGCGGGGATGTTGTTGCCCTGCTCGATATGCGAGATCGCGTCCGTCACATCCTGGTTGGAGACGTTGATGTCCAGCTTGTCGATCTCCTGCTGCTGCAGTGTCTGGTCGATGAGCTGCTTGGCCACCTGCGGTGCCAGATTCTGGATGACCTGCGGTGTCGGCCGCATGCCCATCGACAGCGCCAGAAGCTGCGCCCGGGCCGCGACATCCTGCGTGGTGATCACCTGGCCGTTGACCACCGCCGCCATCGCCGCGGAATCCGGCGTGAGCAGCATTGCCGGGGCGGCGCTTTGCGCGAAGGCAGGGGCGGCGCAGACCGTGGCGAGAAGCGCGGCACGAAGCAGGAATTTCATAGGGCGTTGAATCCGACGGTTCCGAGGGTTTTGAAATTGAACTGCAGAAGCACCAGCGTGCTGCCATTGTCCAGGTTGAACGAGGTGTAGCGCTTGTTGAAGACCAGATTGACGCCGAAACAGTCGTTCTGCCACCCGGCGGAGGCGTTCACCTCGTCGAACTGGCCGGTTTTCAGGTTGCGTTGGCCACCGCCGGAGAAACTCCAGGGGCCGATCTGGGTGGAGATGTTGAGTATGGCTTCCTGGCGCGGCACGAAATAGGCCGCGGGCGGGTTGATGTTGATCACCTGGCCCTGCGTCGTGTCGTCGTACAGCGCGTAGGGGTTGGTGTTGGTGTAGAGATACCCGCCCGAGAGCTTGAGCCGGTTGGTGCCGAAATTGGCGGTCAGATCCGTCATCTGGTTGGCGAGGGTGCTGTGCGACAAGCGCCCGCGATAGGCGATGTTGAACCAGGGCGTGGGGGCCACCACCGCGCGGGTGACGATGTCGGAGACGTTATCCTCCAGCCCCGAGCCCGGCAGGTAAACATAGTCCTTGTGGAACCGGTAGGACTGGCCGACCAGCCCGTCCAGCGTCATGCCGCCGGGCAGGTACCAGGCGCTGTGCAGGGCGTAATCCACCCGTGTGCCGCCCTCCAGCCGGTCGATGCCGGGGTAGCGGTTGAAGTCGAACAGGTTGGCGTCGGAGAATTCGAGGTCGAGGCTGTCCTCGTTCGGGATCTTGGGATTGTCCGAGATGCCGGTGACCGGCGAGGTGACGAGCTGTACGATCGGCTCGATGAGCTGGCTGCCCCAGTTTTGGGTCGGGCGGATGAACGGCCAGCGCAGCATGACGGCGCCGTAAGGCTGGGCGCGGGAGATGCTGGCCTGCTGGATATTGCTGTTATTGGGCTGCTGGTTCAGCTTGTCGGCATTGTAATAGGCGGCATCGAGCTGCAGCCGCGCGGTGCCGACAATGCCCGCCGGCAGCATGAAGGGCACCGAATAGGCCGGAATGGCGGCAACGCGCCGCGTGTTGGTGCCGACATTGCGCATGACGTTGAAGCTGCTGGTGTCGATGCTGAAGGTGCCGCCGAGCAGATTATCCGGCTGCGAGACGAAATGGTACTGCCCATAGGGGGCGACGATGGGCAGCTCATTCTGGTTGATCGAGGAGACGAGCCCCTGGAAGGTCTCGGCGTCCAGCCTGGCATAGGAGCCCGAGGAGAAGCCCTCCAGATAGGCATTGCTCGCCAGGTACGAGGCGTTCGGCAGGATGTTGAAATCATCCAGGTATTGCGGGTTTGAGGCGTGGTTGAAGGAGAAGCCGGTGCGCCAGTAATTGTTGATGTCGAAGCTGCCGTTGGCGAAGATGGAGTTGCCGAACTCGCCGCGGTCGTGCCCGGCGGAGAGTTTCACGTCCAGAATGCCCTTGTTGAAGGCTTGCCGGTAATCCGCCTTCAGCGCCGGGCCCTGCTTGGTGGCCAGCACCGGGGAGAGGGTGAGGTCAGCCGATTTGCCGAGGGTGATGTAGTAGGGAACGACGACGAAGGCGCCGAGCTGCGAGGAGGCGCCGATATCGGGGATGAGCAGGCCGGACTGGCGTTTCACCGAAGGGTCCGGCTCGGTCATGTAGGGCAGGTAGAAAACCGGCACGCCCTTCATCAGCAGGGTGGCGTTGCGGAACTCGATCATTTTGTGTTCGAGGTCGCGCGTGGCGCTGGTGGCGCGGATCGCCCAGGTGGGGGGGGAGCGCGGGTCGGTCTTGCACAGATCGCAGGCGGAATAGACGGGCTTGGAGAGCTCGTCGATCTTGCCGTTATAGCGCCGCCCGCCATTGGCGATGATGCGGGCATTCTGCGCGAGCCGCGCCGCCACACCGTTCATCACCGCGTTCTTCATGTTGTTGGAGAGCACGACATGGTCGGCATAGACCGTCTCGCCCCCCGGCTGCACCAGCACCACATGGCCCGTGGCCGTGACCACGTTGGTGGTGCGGTTGATGGTTACGCTGTCGGCATGCAGGGTCTGGCCGTTCTGGAGGGCGGTGACATGGCCGGAGGCGGTGATGATGTTGCCGGTTTTGTCGTAGGACAGGCGGTCGGCGGTGAAGCTGACCGGCGCGTCCTTGCCGCCGGTGGGCGCGGGGCCTGAGACCAGTGCGCCCATGGACTGGGCCAGCGCGGGCCCACCCAGGCAGGTGGAGGCGAGAAGGAGCAGGATTCGGCCGTTACGGATCATGACTCAGCCATCTTCCAGATGCAGCAACAAGGCAAGCGCCAAAAACAATCCCGATAGCGCCGGGGCCCAGGCGGCCAGCCCCACCGGCACCGCGCCGGAGGTGCCGAACTGGTTGGCGACCTCGGAGATCATGAACAAGGCGAAGCCGAATCCCACGCCCGAGACCAGCATGGTGCCTGCCCCGCCGCGCCGCGAGGGGCGCATGGAAAACCCCGCCGCCACCAGCGCCATGGTGCCGCAGAGCAGCGGCAGCGCCAGCAGGCTCTGGAACACCAGCTCATGCTGGGTGGCCGAGAAGCCGGAGCGCTTGAGCAGATGGATGAAGCCCGGCAGCGCCCAGAAGGAGAGCGCGTTGGGGGAGGCGAAGCTCTCCTGCACGCGGTTGACGGTGAGATCCGTCGTGAAGCTCATTTGCGCGATCATGCGCGGCGGCGCATCCGGCCGCAGCACGGAGACGTTCTGCAGGTCCCAATCACCGGATTTCAGCGTCGCGTGCCCGGCCTCCAGCCGTTCGAGCAGGCTGGTATCGGCATCGAGGCGCAGGATACTCACCTGGTCGGCCTCCAGCGAGCGGTTATGTACCCGGACATTGCTGGCATGGAGCACCGCGATGCCCTGGGGCGTGAGGCCGTTATCGGCCTGGCGGACCCAGAGCGAGCCGCCATTGAGCGAGAGCGGCCCGCCCGAGGGCTTGAGATAGGTATTGTCGAGCTGCTCGGCGCGGCCATACATCAGCGCCGAGAGCGGGCTGATCGCGGTGGTGCAGAGCCCGCCCATCAGGCAGGCGATGAACACGGGCGTGGCCAGGAACTGCCAGGCGGAGATGCCCGCGGCGCGCGCCACCACCAGCTCGGAGGAGCGCGCCAGCCGCCAGAAGGCGTAGATGCCGCCCAGCAGCACCGCGAAGGGCATGATCTGCATCATGCTCCAGGGCAGGCGCAGAAGCTCGATCTCGGCGATGATGCCGAAGCTGGCATGCGGCGCGGTGGCGGATTCGCGCAGCAGCTCCAGAAAGTCGAATAAAGCGACAAGCCCGGTGAGCCCGGCGGTCATGGCCAGCACGGCGGCGGCGAAATGCCGGCCGAAATACCCGGCGATGGTGAGCGGCAGCTTCATGCGCGCGGGGCGCCCTGGCGCAGCAGCAGCGTGAGCGCGACGAGGCCCGGCGCCACCGACCAGACCCAGATGAGCGGCAGCAGCGCGGTGTTGCGGGCGGCGAGATTGCTCACACCCAGCCCCAGCGCCACCAGGGTGGTGACGATGCCGACCGCGCCGATGATCCGCGCCAGCCCGCCATGGCGCCGGAAGCCGCCGCCAAGGGCCGCCACCAGCGCCACCAGCGTGTAGCCGAGGGTGGAGAGCGGGGCGGTGAGCCGGCGCTGCGCCTCCACCAGCCATTTGGCGCGGTCGCCTTGCGCCATGTCGGCGGGCGGGTGGAACAAGGCCTTCAGCGGCACCTCGGCGGCATCCGTGTCCACCGGCATGCCGGTGCGGGCGGCTTCGGCCAAGGAGAGCGTGTTGCGCTGGAAGGTCAGCAGGTCGAGCTGGCCGGTCTTCGGGTCGATCTGCTGGCGCGAGCCGTTTTCCAGCACCACCACCGGGCCCTGGGCGGTGGAGACCAGCTCGCCGGTGCGCGCCAGGATGGTGGCGGGGGCGCTGGGGGTGCGGTTATCCTCGATGATGATGCCCTTCAGCCTGCCATTGGCGCCGCGCGCCTGCACATAGACCGTGATATTGCCCGATACCGGGGTGAACACGCCCGGTTCCAGCAGGAAGGCGGCGATCTGGTTGCGGATCTCGTACTGGTAGGTGCGAAAGACCGAGAGGGTCCAGGGCACGGCGCCGAGGCTGAGCCCATAGCCGAACAAGGTGACCGCCACGGCCAGCGCCAAGGCCGGGCGGGCCACCGTGGCATCCGACAGGCCGAGCCCGCGCATGATGGTCAGTTCCCGGTCGCCGGCGAGGCGCAGATAGATGAACAGCACCACGATGAAGCAGGTGATCGGCAGGATGGTGGAGAGAAAGCTCGGCACCAGCAGGGCCGTGAGCTTCACGAACACGAAGGGCGAGAGCCCGTGGCTGACGATGATCTGGATGAAGCGCAATGACTGGGTGAGCCAGATGAGCGCCACCAGGCCCGAGGTGACCAGCGCCAGCGCCAGCGCCAGCTGGCCCAGCACGTAACGGTCTAAGCGGTGGAGGAACGGCAGGGCGGGCATCTCGGTTGCATCTCTGGCCGGGCGCGGACGGGAAGGCAAGGGCGGTGGAGCGGGCTGATACATGCCGTGACCAAACAGCCAGGAAACGGCAAAATTATGCGTTGCAAGTGCCACAGAAAAAATGTTGTATTTGCCACAGCTCTATGAGGTGATGGACGTATGATGCGTGGAGGCACGTGCTCCGGGGAGCCGGAGTGCGCCATTATGCCTTTTTTTGCGGGGGGTCTCTCACCGCAAGAGGGTTCATGGCCGGCATAGGGTCGTTACTGGCCGCCGGCGGCACCGATGCCGCGGATATGCGAAACCAGGACGCCGCGCTTGACAGCCGGCTGCGGGCGGGCCGGGAAAGCCTTGGCCCCGCCGCCACGCCGCATTACGACAAGCCGTTGGAATTGGCGCGCGGCGAGGGGGTGTATCTGTTCGATGCCGCCGGAAGCCGCTACCTGAACATGTATAATAACGTGCCCCTGGTTGGGCATGGTCACCCGGAGGTGGTTTCGGCCATCGCCGCCCAGTCCGCCACGCTGAACATCCCCTCAGGCTCTCTGAGCGGCGTGGTGAAGGCGTATGCGGCGCGCCTGCTGGGGCATTTTCCGGCGTCTCTCGGCCAGCTGGTGCTGACCTGCTCGGGCAGTGAGAGCAATGATCTGGCGCTGCGCGTCGCCCGGGCGGTGACGGGGCGCCAAGGGGTTGTCGTGACCCGGGCGGCCATCCATGGCGGCAGCGCCGCGGTGGCGGAGATCTCCCCCCTGCTGTCGCGCGGCGAAGGGCTGCGGCCTTATGTCAGGACCGTTCCGGCCCCCGATGCCGCGCTGGCGGGCACGGCGCCGCTGGGCAGCTGGTTCGCGGCAAGGGTGCGCGCGGCGATCACCGCGCTGGAGGCGAAAGGGGCCGGTTTTGCGGCGCTGATCCTCGATGGCGCCTTCGCCTCCGATGGCGTGTTCACCGACCCGCCGGGCTTTCTGGCCGAGGCGGTGGCGGCGGTGCGCGCGGCGGGCGGGCTGTTCATCGCCGATGAGGTGCAGGCCGGGTTCGGGCGCATGGGCGGCGGGTTGTGGGGCTTCACACGGCATGGCGTGGTGCCGGACATCGTGACGCTCGGCAAGCCGATGGGCAATGGCTATCCGATGGGCGGCATGGTCACGCGCCCGGACTATCTCGCCCGGGCCAGTGAAAGATCGCCTTGTTTCAGCAGTTGCGGCGCCAGCCCGGTGGCGGCTGCGGCGGGCATGGCGGTGCTGGATGTGATCGAGGGCGAGGGGCTGGTCCGCAATGCGGTCCGCTGCGGGGAGATTTTGAAGGCAGGCTTGCGGGGGCTGGCGAAACGCTTTGCCTGCCTTGGCGCGGTGCGCGGGGCGGGGCTGATCATCGGCGTGGATGTGGTGGACCCGCAGAGCGGGGCGCCGGATACGGCCGGCGCCCGGCGGGTAGTTAACACGCTGCGGCAGAATTTCGTGCTGATCGGCACGGCCGGGCTGGATGGCCATACGCTGAAAATTCGCCCGCCCCTCTGTTTTACGGCGGCGCATGCGGCGCATTTTCTGGAGGTTCTTCGGGCAGTTCTGGCCAGTCTGGGGTGAGGCGTGGCCGCCGGGGGGGAGTTTTGCGCGCTCACGCCTCGACATCAGGCTGTCACATCGCTAGTTGAAGCGCGGATGAGCAAGGCGGTATCGGTATGATCGACGACGACAAGCCTCATGAGGAGTGCGGCGTATTCGGCGCCTGGAACGTGGCGGATGCCGCGGCCATCACGGCGCTGGGGTTGCACGCCCTGCAGCATCGCGGCCAGGAGGCCACCGGCATTGTCACCCATGACGGGGTGCGGTTCCATTCCCATAAGGGCCTTGGGCTGGTCGGCGATAATTACGGCGACGCCAAGGTGATGGCCGGGCTGCCCGGCGCACGCGCCATCGGCCATAACCGCTATGCCACCACGGGCGATACGGTGCTGCGCAATGTGCAGCCGCTTTTCGCGGAATTCGAATTCGGGGGCTTTGCCGTCGGCCATAACGGCAACCTCACCAACGCCCACACGTTGCGCAAGGCGCTGACGCGCCGGGGCTGCCTGTTCCAGTCCACCATGGACTCGGAAGTGTTCGTGCATCTCATCGCGATTTCGCTCTATTCCAATGTCATCGACCGGCTGATCGACGCGATCAAGCAGGTGATCGGCGCCTATTCGCTGGTGGCGCTGACCAATGAGCACCTGATTGGCGTGCGCGACCCGCTGGGCGTGCGGCCGCTGATTCTGGGCAAGCTGAGCGGCGCGGATGGCAAGGCGGGCTGGGTGCTGGCCTCCGAGAGCTGCGCGCTCGATATCGTGGGCGCGGAGTTCGTGCGCGATGTGGAGCCGGGCGAGATCGTGCTGATCGACGGCAGCGGCGTGCAGAGCATCAGGCCCTTCGCGCCGCTGAAGCCGCGCTTCTGCGTGTTCGAATATATCTATTTCGCCCGGCCTGACTCCATCATGGAGGGCAACTCGGTCTATGTCGCGCGCAAGAAGATCGGCGCGCAGCTGGCTTTGGAAACGCCGGTGGAGGCGGATGTGGTGGTGCCGGTGCCCGATTCCGGCGTGCCCGCGGCCATGGGCTTCGCGGAGGCCTCGGGCATCAGTTTCGAGCTGGGCATCATCCGCAACCATTATGTCGGGCGCACCTTCATCGAGCCGACGGATCAGATCCGCCATCTGGGCGTGCGGCTGAAGCATTCGGCAAACCGCGCGATGATCGAGGGCAAGCGGGTCGTGCTGGTGGATGATTCCATCGTGCGCGGCACCACCAGCCAGAAGATCGTGGCGATGGTGCGCCAGGCCGGAGCGAAGGAGGTGCATATGCGCATCGCCGGGCCGCCCACCACCCATTCCTGCTTCTATGGCATCGACACGCCCGAGCGCGGCAAGCTGCTGGCGGCGCGCAACTCCGTGGAGGAGATGGCCAAGCTGATCGGCGTGGATTCGCTGGCGTTCATTTCCATTAACGGCCTGTACAAGGCGCTTGGCAAAGAGGGACGCGATGCAACCGCGCCCGCCTTCTGCGATGCCTGCTTCACCGGCGATTATCCGATTGCGCTAACAGACAATGCCGAGGCGCGGGAAACCAAGCCGAGTCTGCTGGCCGAGCTGAGCTAACGCAGCGGCCACGAATTTAAAAAACCCCGCCTCAGAGCGGGGTTTTTTGATTCAGCGCGCGTGGGGGCGCACGGCGTTTGCCGCCTGGGCGTGCAAGCATACGAAAGCCGTAAACTCAAGCCACTAGCTCACGGAATGTGTCATTTCAGCCACACGGTTTCCGCAAAGCGAAAAGGCTTCGCTTTCATATGGAATTTCATATGGAATTTTTATGGGCTTGGTATGTAGATGTCAGAATGATTACCGCCGATGCCGCTTGTGCGGGCGTTTTTTCCCGTGCGCGGCGCTGTCGGGTTACGTTTTGGGCACAACGCGCGAATAAGTGCGCATTTAGGAGACACGATGATTACGATGCGTAGGCAACTTCTGGGACTGGGTTTTGTGGCCGCGTCCTCTCTTCTGGCCCTTAACACCGCCCATGCCTTGAACGGCCCGACCGCGATTAACATCGATGGCGGCCCGCTTGGCCAGCTGCAGCTCAGCGGCGGCGTTGACGGCTACGGCTATTATGTCTCCAACCCGACGGGCGGCGGCCAGGATCATGGCGCTAACCTTGCTAACGGCATCGTCGAGCTGCAGAAGACCAGCGGCGAGCTGCAATTCACCCTCGAAGTCGGCGCCAGCAACACGTATGTCCTGGGCACAAACCGGCCGCAGCAGGCCACGATCAACGCCTTCAGCACCGGCCCGCTCTATGCCGGCTATGTTACTGTGGCCCCGAAGGGCATGCCCTTTACCATCTCCGCCGGTATGCTCAACTCGCTGGAAGGCTATGAGGCCGGGTTCGACTGGATCAACCCCTCGCAGTTCAACACCGTCACCTACTATGTCCAGAACAGCCAGGCGCGCGGCGTCGAGGGTCAGCTGACCGAAGGGCCGGTGACCGCCACCGTCCAGTTCGGCGACGGCTTTGACACCGGCGTGTTCAACTTCCTGCAGGCGCTGGTCTCCTACACGATCAACTCCAACAACACCCTGAACGTGTATTATGCCGGCAATCTCGGCCGCACCGGCTTGAACGCCAAGACCTACGGCTTTGGCAACGGCTGCTCCTATGGCGACAGCAGCTGCGGTGCCACTGTTGGCAGCTATGGCGCCCACCTCATCAACTCGCAGATGCTCGGCGCCTATTACAGCTACACCCATGGCAACCTGAACCTGGTGCCGGAAGTGCAGTATGTGTACGCCAAGACCGACCATCAGATCGGTATTGACAAGTCCACCGCCAACTTCAGCGCCAACCTGTTTGGTGATTACAGCCTCGCCAACACCCCGTACTCGCTGGGCGGCTGGGTCGAGTATTCGAAGTCCACCGGTAACTCCACCTGGTTTGTCGGGCCGCAGTCCGAGGTCATTGGCGCTGCCCTCTCCCCCACCTGGCAGTACAAGGACCTGTTCGCCCGCGTCAACGCCGGCGCCGTGTACCTGCTGAACAACAAGGCTGACGGTGTCAGCTACGGCTACGGCAATAGCGGCACCGGCAAGTTCCAGTTTGCGAGCACGCTGGAAGCCGGCCTGCTGTTCTAATCCGCAACGCTTTGCCGAAACGGAAAGGCCAGAGCAATGCTCTGGCCTTTTTTTGTCCTCGATGCCTCGCAAAGAGTGCGGGATGCAGGCTTTGAGCCGTCACGAAGGCGATTCGATCAAAAATCATCCCGCTCTGGCCTTTGCTTGAACGGGCAATCTCGTGGGTTTGGAGTGCATCGGGCGAGACGATCCAGACGCGCGTTGATGTGGGCTTTGGGGGGGCTGGTCCAGCCGGGGCTGCCGTTTTCAATTGTTAGTCATGGGGGTGATCCGGCCGGCCTTGAGTCGGCAGGGCACGCCGCGCCTTAGCGGTGGCGAGAGATTCACCGCGCACCACCTGCGCCGTTGCGGCGTGCGTTCCGGCTGTGTCAGACGAAACCGCGAAGTTTTCCAGCCGCGCGCGATCACAGCGGCTCATTTTGGGCGTGCGCATCTTGACTGCATCTTGCCGGTTTCCAGAGGCGTGGTTGCAGCGATGACACACATCAGCGCCGAGTTGCGCCGGGACGCCGTCCGTTGTTGTTTCGAAACTCTTTGGCACATAGATTGCGGAATATCTGCTGTTGGTGGCGAATTTAAGGGGATTGATCCCGTTGGCCACGCCGTTTGATTACGCTTTGGACATAACGCGCGCATAAGTGCGCATTGAGGAGGCATAATGATTACGATGCGTCGGCAATTTCTGGGACTGGGCTTTGTGGCTGCGTCCTCACTTCTGGCTTTGCACGCGGCTCACGCCCTGAACGGTCCGACCGCGATTGCGATCGATGGCGGCCCGTTTGGTTCCCTGAACCTCAGCGGCGGCGTTGACGGGTACGGTTATTATGTCTCCGGTCTGGCCAATGGCCAGCAGACGACCGGCGTTAATGTCGCCAACGCCCTGGTCGAGTTGCAGAAGAGCAGCGGTGAATTGCAGTTCACCATCGAGGTCGGCTCCAATGGCGGCGCGATCACGGTCGGCACGCTGAGCAGCCGTCCGGCCCAGACCACCATTACCAATTACAGCACCGGCCCGCTCTATGCCGGTTATATCACCGTCGCGCCGAAGGATATGCCCTTCACCATCTCCGCTGGCCGCATCGGCTCTCTGGAAGGTTATGAGTCCGGCATCGACTGGAACAACCCATCCCAGCTGACCACGGATATCTGGTGGGTCCAGAACAGCCAGAACACCGGCGTCGAGGGCGCCTATACCGCCGGCCCGCTCACCGCGACGGTCGCCTTCGGCGATGGCTGGGACACGCATGTGTTCAACTTCCTGCAGGCGCTGGTCAGCTACACCATCGACTCCAATAACAACGTGAATGTGTATTACGCCGGCAATCTCGGCCGCACCGGCCTGAACGCCCGTACCTATGGCTGGGGCGACGGCATCACCGTGGCCGATTACGGCCCGTACTTCATGAACTCCCAGATGATCGGCGCCTGGTACAGCTGGACCCATGGCAACCTGAACCTGATTCCGGAAGTGCAATACGTCTACGCCAAGACCGATCACCAGCTGGGCATCGACAAGACCACCGCCAATCTCGGCGCCATCGTGCTTGGTGACTACAGCTTTGCCAACACCCCGTACTCCCTGGGCGGCTGGCTCGAGTATGAGAAATCCCAGGGCGAGGGCAACTGGTTTGTCGGTCCGAACTCCGAGGCGGTTGGCTTCGCGGTTTCGCCCACCTGGCAGTACAAGGACTTGTTCGCCCGCGTGAACGCCGGCGGCCTGTACCTGCTGAACAACAAGTATGATGGCGTTTCCTACGGCTATGGCGACAGCGGCACCGACAAGTTCCAGTTCGTCGGCACGCTGGAAGCCGGCCTGCTGTTCTGATCCGGAACATTCGCTGAAGCAGGAAGGCCGGCGCATCGCTCCGGCCTTTTTGTTTGTGTGCCGCGTCAGGCTTGGGGGGTGGAAACCTGATCCAGCCAATCCCGCAGATTATCGGAATTGGTCACGCGGGTGATCTGGCTGTTTTCGATGCTGAAGAAGGCGCCGCCGGGCAGCCCTTCGGCGGTGACGAGATATTCGCCATGCACCACATATTCCGCCGCGGCGCGCGTGCCGGCTTTGTTGAAGACCCGATGAATATCAGGCGCGCCGGCCGAAGAGTTTTTCCAGATCGGCGCGGGTGAGTTTCAGAAAGGTCGGCCGCCCGTGGGAGCATGTGGCGGCGCGGGGTGTTGCCTCCATCTCGCGCAGCAGGGCGTCGATCTCCTCGCGCTGCAGCCGCCGCCCGGCGCGGATGGAACGGTGGCAGGCCAGCCGCGCCAGGGCGGCGTCCAGCTTCGCCTCCAGCGCCAGGGGCGCGCCGGTTTCGGCGAATTCCTCCGCCAGGTCGCGCAGCAGCCCCGCCGCATCCGGCTCCTTCAGCGCGGCGGGCAGGCTGCGCACCAGCACCGCGCCGGGGCCGAAGGCCTCGATCTCCAGCCCCAGCCGCGCCAGGGTTTCCGATTCCGCCAGCAGCCGTGCGGTTTCCATGGGCGAAAAATCCACCACCACCGGCACCAGAAGCGGCTGAGAGGCGATGCGCCCTTCCGCGAATTGCGCCCGCAGCCGCTCCTCGGTCAGGCGCTCATGCGCGGCATGCTGGTCGACGATGACCAGCGCGCCGTCAGACGCCAGCGCCAGCACATAGGTGTCCAGAATCTGCGCCAGCGGCGCGCCGAGCGGATGCGCCGCCGCCTCTGGCTCCGCCACGGCGGCGGGCGGGGGCGGTGTGAAGGCGGGCCGCGCCATGGGCGGGGCGGCCAGGGCCAGCTCGGTCTCGGCAAAGCCGCGCGCGGCGCGGCTGGGCGGCGGGGGCGGGGCGTAGCTGGGGCTGGGCGGCGGGCGCAGCGCCAGGCTGGGCAGCGTGGCCACCGGCGCGGTGCCGAGGCTCACGGGCTGCGCCAAAGCGCGGTTGATGGCGCCGATGACGAGGCTGCGTATGCCGTTCTGGTCGGCAAAGCGCAGCTCGGATTTGGCGGGGTGCACGTTCACGTCCAGCGCCTCATCCGGCAGCTCCAGCCGCAGCGCCGCCACGGGGAAGCGCCCGGCGGGGATCACATCCCGGTAGGCGAGGCGCAAAGAGAGCCGCAGCATGGAATCCTGCACCGGGCGGCCATTCACAACGAAGCTCTGCAAGCGCGAGGTGGCGCGGTTGAGGCTGGCCGGGCCGATGAAGCCGGTGAGGCGCACCTCGTCGCGCCCGGCGTCCAGGGGCAGCATGCTGTTGGCCGCCTCGCGCCCGAACAGGGCGGCGACGCGCGCCATCTCCTCCTGGGCGGGCAGGTCGAACAGCACACGCTCGTCAGAGACCAGCCGGAAGGCGGTTTGCGGGGCGCAGAGTGCGAGGCGCCAGACGGTGCGCTCCGCCGCCTCGGCCTCGGCGCGCGGCGCGCGCAGGAATTTGCGCCTTGCCGGGGTGGCGTAGAACAGATCCTCGGCAATGGCGCGCGTGCCCTTTATGCCCGGCACCGGCCGGGCCGGGGTGATGGCGCCGCCCGCCACGTCGATCCGCCAGGCGGAATCCTGCCCCTCCGGCCGGCTGATGAGGGTGAGCCGGGCCGCGGCACCGATGGAGGGCAGGGCCTCGCCCCGGAAGCCGAGGGTGGAGATGCGCACCAGCGCCTCATCCTGCAATTTCGAGGTGGCATGGCGCTCGATGGCCAAAGGCAGCTCGTCGGACGGGATGCCGCATCCATCGTCGATGATCTCGATCCGCTCGATCCCGCCCCCGGCGAGGATCACCTCGATGCGCCGCGCCCCGGCATCCAGGGCGTTTTCCACCAGCTCCTTCACGGCGGCGGCGGGGCGCTCGATCACCTCGCCGGCGGCGATGCGGTTGATGGTGGTTTCGGCAAGGCGGCGGATGGGCATGGGGCTCTATAGCATGCGGGCCCGAGTCATCACGCTTTAGCTGAGACATAGCCCGCCGATGCCGCCGAAGACGCCAAAGCCGCAGGTGATGGCGCAGACCGCCACAACCCCCCAGAGATACCACCCCTTAAGACGCTGGGCCTCCGGCAGCGTGACGATGGCAAGCCGCACCAGAAAGCCCATGACCATCGGCAACAGCAACGCGTTCATCACCTGCACGCCGATATTGAGGTTGACGAGGTTGGGGGCGAGCCCGACGCCCACAGCGCCACCGACCACGCAGAGCGTATAGACGCCGTAGAACCATTTCGCCTTGAGCGGATGATATTCGAGGGAGCGGCGATAGCCGGACACCTCGCCCAGCCCCCAGGCCAGCGCCAGAGAGGCGACGATCGCGGCGATTGCCCCAGCCCCCAGGGCGCCCAGGGCGAACACGATCCGCCCGGAATCCGCCCCCAGATAAGGCGTCATCGCCTTGCTGACATCGCCGATGGTCGCAAGCGAGGCGTTGGCGGCATGCGGGCGGATGGACGCCGCCGCCGCGATCAGCACCGCCGCCATGACAAGCTGGGTGATGACCGAGCCGATGGCGGTATCCCAGCGCGCCACGGCGAAATGGGCGGGCTGCAGCCGCTTATCCGCGATGGCGGATTGCTGGTAGAACACCATCCAGGGCATGATGAGGGCGCCGATATTGGCCGCGACCAGATATTCATATTGCGGGTTGAGCAGCGGCATGTGCAGGGCTTCCCCCGCCATCTGGGCAAGGTCGGGCTTGGCGGCCCAGGCGACGAAGAAGAATGTCAGCTCAAACAGCCCGATGACGATCGCAGCGCGCTCCACGCGCTTATAGGAGCCGGTGAGCACGATTGCGAGCAGCATGGCGGCGGTGAGGCCGAGCGAGGCATAATGCGGCACGCCGAACAGATCGCCCACGCCCGCGATGCCGGAGAATTCCGTGAGCAGGGCGCCAATGGTGGCGACGGCCAGCCCGCCCGCCGAAACCCAGGCCCAGCCCGGCCCGAAGGCGTCGCGGATCAGCTCGCCATGGCCCTTGCCCGTGAAGATGCCAAGCCGGACGGTGAGCTCCTGCGCGATATACAGCACCGGCATGAGGAGGAATTGCGGCAGGAGCAGCTTATAGCCCCATTGCACGCCGCTTTGCGCCGCGGTGATGATCGAGCCGACATCGGTATCGGCCAGCATGACGACGAGGCCAGGGCCGAAGACAGCCAGAATCATCGCCAGGCGCTGCCGCAACGATGAGAGACGCGAGGCAGGCTTGAGCAATTGGCTCATGCTTTGAATTCGACTCCCGCTCTGTATGATTGCAAATTATTCGCATCTTAGGCCGGGGCGCCTTATCTGTGCAAATGCGGCGGGCCTTGGTTTGCCGGAATCCGCCGCGCATCCAGCTTCACGAAAAAAATTTCCCTGCGATAGTGACACCATCCATCGCAGAGGAGCGCGCGGCCGTGAGAATCCTTGTCTTCCAGCATGTCGCCTCGGAGCATCCGGGTAATTTCCGGGATGTGATGAAGGCGCGCGGTTGTTCCATGCAGGCTGTGGAGCTCGATGAGGGCGAGGCGATTCCGCCGCTGGACGGGTTCGACGTGCTGCTGGTGATGGGCGGCCCGCAGGATGTGTGGGAGAGCGAAAAATACCCCTGGCTGCTGGATGAGATGGACGCGATCAAGGCCTGGGTGACAGCCGGGCGGCCTTATCTGGGCATGTGCCTGGGGCACCAGCTGCTGGCGCAGACGCTGGGCGGGCATGTCGGGCCCATGGAGATACCCGAGGTGGGCATGAGCCGGGTGCGGGTGGAGGCGGACCCGCTTTTTGACGGGCTGCCGGCAAGCTGGCCCTGCCTGCAATGGCACGGGGCGGAGGTGAAGCGCCTGCCGGACGGCGCGGTGCGGCTTGCCACCTCGCCGTGCTGCGCCGTCCAGGCCCAGCGCTGGGGGCGCTTTGCCTATGGGCTGCAATTCCATATGGAGCTGACCCACAGCACCACCGCGCAATGGGGCTGCCTGCCGGAATACAAGGCGGCGCTGGAGCGCGTGCGCGGCCCCGGCGGCCTGGATGCGATGGTGGCGGAGGTGGATGCGCAATTCCCCGGCATGTACGATGCCGCGCAGCGGCTCTTTGGCAATTTCCTGGATATCGCCGCGCAGGCGTTGCAACCGGCCTGACAGCCGGCGCGGGTCTTGCGTTCTTTTTCGTTGAACCTTCAGCCCAGGAGCCGGAATGTCCCTGTATTTTTCGCATAATTCGGAAACCGCCGCCGCTTTTGCCGAAAGCCTGCGCGAGAACAGCGTGGAGTATGTGCGCTTTGAGCTGCCGGACCTGGCCGGGCTTTCGCGCGGCAAGACCGTGCCCATCGACCATGTGGAATCCTATGCGCGCAACGGGCTGAATCTCTATGGCGGCACCGTCACGCTGGACAGTTCCTCCAACCCCATTCCCGGCACCGGCTATAACGAGGACATCAATTTCGTTGACTGCCTGATGGTGCCCGACCCCGCAACGGTGAGCAACGTGCCCTGGATCGCCAACACCGCGCGGGTGATCTGCGATACCAAATGGTATGACGGCACGCCGCAAATGGCGGCGCCGCGCACGGTGTTGAAAGCGATGCTGGCAAAAGCCGCCGAGATGGGTTTCGGCGTGAAGATGGGCCATGAGTTCGAGTTCTATGTGGTCGATCTGGAGACGAAACAGCCGCTTTGCACCGGCGCGCCGATTTTCGTGACGGCGATTACCCACCGCCACCCGGCTTTGGACAGGTTGATGCGCGTGCTGAAGGAAAGCGGCGTGGACATGATCACCGCCAATGGCGAGTTCGGCCCCGGCCAGTGGGAGCTGAATTTCGCGGCGCTCGATGGCATCGCGGCGGTGGACCGGGCCTTCGTGTTCAAGAACACGGTGAAGGAATATCTGCGCACGGAGGGGCTGCTGGCCACCTTCATGACCAAGCCTTACGCGCATCTTTCAGGCAGCTGCTCGCATTTTCATGTGTCGCTCGATGACCTGGAGACGGGCCAGAACCTGTTCCTGGATGCAGCCGACCCGGATGGCATGAGCCAGCTGATGAAGAGCTTTACGCAAGGGATTCTCGACCACGCGCCCGCCGCGCAGGCCATCTGGAACCCGACGCCCAATTGCTACCGGCGCATCCGCCCTGGCACGTTTGCGCCGTCCAACATCTCCTGGGGGGTGGAGGACCGTTCGGCCTGCGTGCGCATCAAGGCATCCAAAGATAAACGGCAGCATCTGGAGGTTCGCGTGCCCTCCGCCTTGTCGAACCCTTATCTCACGGCGGCGGCAACGCTCGCGGCCGGGCTGCTCGGCGTGCAGGCCAAAGCCACGCTGGCGCCCGAGCGCAAAGGCTTGAAGGAGGCTGACAGCTCCTTCAAGAAACTGCCGACGGAGATTCATGAATCGCTGGCGGCGCTGAAGGCGGATGCGGAATTTTCCACCATGCTGGGCGAGGACTTCGTGAAGGTTTACACAATTGTGAAACAAGCCGAGATCAACCGGCTGCGCGATGAGATTCCCGCCGCCGAGGTGGCGGAGTATTTCGACCTCTATTAAACATGCCGCCCTGATGTCTTGCAGGGGTTTGTTTGTGTGCTGAATATTCGGGATGCCGCGGTGCGGGATGGGGAAGAGATCGCGGCGCTGTGGCGTGATTGCGGGTTGGTGGTCAGCTATAACGACCCGGCGGCTGATCTGCGCTTCGCCCTGGAAGGGGCGTGCTCGACCGTGCTGGTGGCAACGCAAGAGCAGGGCCGGATCATCGGCAGCGTGATGGCCGGGCATGACGGGCATCGCGGCTGGCTTTATTACGTGGCCACGGCGCCGGATTGCCGCGGGCAAGGCGTTGGCCAGCAGATGGTGAAAGCCGGAGAGGATTGGCTGCGCGCGCGGGGCGTGCGGAAAGTTCAGCTGCTGGTGCGCAAGAGCAACCAGCAGGTGCTCTCCTTCTATGAGCGGCTTGGCTTTGCGGAAGCGTCCGTGGTGATGATGAGCCGCTGGCTGACCGAACCGGAAATAGCCAGCTAGAGCGTTTTTCCATTGGCATGCGCGCAGGAAAAACGCTCCAGCTTTTTGTTTTGGCGAGCAACTTCATCCGATCAAATGAGTCCATTTGATCGGATGCTGCGCTAAGCCTTCCAGATCTTCAAATGCGCCTTGCCATGGGCGCGTTCGGCCAAAGGCGCTGGCACCTCCAGCGTCTCGCCCGGCCCCAGCTCCGCGACGATGATGGCGCCGGGCGCGATCCAGCCTTTCGCGGCAAGGGCCGCCAGGGCCGGGCCAACCAGAGACTGACCATAAGGCGGGTCGAGAAACACCAGGTCATGCGGCGTGCCGGCGGGCGGGTGCAGCGCGTCGGCAGGGACGAGTTTCGCATGCTCGGGCTTGAGCGCCGCGATATTCGCCTTCAGCGCCGCCAGGGCGGCTGGCGCCTGCTCGATGAAGCTGGCGCCCGCCGCGCCGCGTGAGAGCGCCTCCAGCCCATAGGCGCCGGTGCCCGCGAACACGTCCAGCACCAGCGCGCCTTCAAGATCGCACCAGGGGGCGTGGGCCAGAATGTCGAACACCGCCTGCCGGGCGCGGATATTGGTGGGGCGCGTGTCCTGCCCCTCCGGTGCGGCCAGCTTGCGGCCTTTCCAGCGCCCGGCGATGAGTTTCGGGCCGGTCATTTGGACAGGCCCGGCACCTGCTCGCGCAAAATCTTGCCGTTGACCTCTTCCGCCGCCCCGCGCGGCAGGGTGCCGAGCTGAAACGGTCCGTAGGCGACGCGGATGAGGCGCGTGACCGGCAATTCCAGCGCCTGCATCACGCGGCGGATCTCGCGGTTCTTGCCTTCGCGCAGGCTCATGGAGAGCCAGGTGTTGGAGCGCTGCACGGAATCGATCGTGGCTTCGATGGGCCCGTATTTCACCCGCTCCACCACCATGCCATCGGCCAGGCGCCTCAGCTTCTCCTGGCTGACGCCGCCATGCACGCGCACGCGGTAGCGGCGCAGCCAGCCCATCTCCGGCAATTCCAGCTTGCGTGAGAGCGCGCCGTCATTGGTCAGCAGCAGCAGCCCCTCGGAGGTCAGGTCGAGCCGCCCCACCGAGATCAGGCGCGGCAAGCCGGGCGGCAGCCGCTCGAACACGGTCGGGCGGCCTTCCGGGTCTTTATGCGTCGTCACCAGCCCTTCGGGCTTGTGATAGCGAAACAGCCTTGTGCGCTCGGGCTCGCCCACCGGCTTGCCGTCCACGACGACGAGATCGCCCTTTTTCACGAACACCGCCGGGTGGGTCACGGCCTCGTTATTCATGCGCACGCGCCCGGCCTCGATCATCGCCTCGGCATCGCGGCGGCTGGCCACGCCCGCGCGGGACAGGAATTTGGCGATGCGCTCGCCGCGCTCAGCTGTGTCCTCAGTCATGGCAGGCGGCCAGGAAGGCGCGGTAGAGGGCTTTGTCGCCCGCATCCACCAGATATTCCGGGTGCCATTGCACGCCGATGCAGAATTTTTGCGCAGGGTCCTCGATGCCTTCGATCACGCCATCCGGCGCGATGGCATTCACCACCCCGCGCCCCGGATCCTTCACCGCCTGATGGTGGGAGGTGTTCACCTGCATCGCCGGGCCGGCGATGTCATAGAGCTTCGTGCCCGCCAGAATCTCGACCTTGTGGCCGGGCTCGTAATGGCTGGTCTTCTGCTCATGCTCCAGCGCGTCCGCGATCGCGTCCGGGATATGCTGGTGCAGCGTGCCGCCGAGTGCCACGGCCAGAAGCTGCTGCCCGCCGCAAATGCCCAGCACCGGCATGTTGCGCGCCAGGGCGCCGCGCAGCAGGGCCAGCTCGGCCGTGGTGCGGCCGGCTTTCAGTTCCACGGTTTCGTGGCGGTCGGTGTCGCCATACAGGGCCGGGTCCACGTCGAAGGCGCCGCCGGTGACGATCAGCCCGTCCAGCCGGTCCAGATACTCATCCGTCAGGCCGGGGTCATGCGGCAGGGCCACGGCCAGGCCGCCATAAGCGGCCACGGCCTCGGTATAATTCTGGCGCAGCGCGTACCAGGGATATTTGGACCAGCCGCCGGCGGGTTCCGCATCCAGGGTCAGGCCAATCAGGGGGCGTTTTCTCATGCCCTCACCTAGACCTTTCGCCAGGGTTCAGGCAAATTCCCGCGCTGATGGTCTCCCCGATGCACCTTGCCCTGGATGAAGCGCGCCGCGCCGCGCAGGCGGGCGAGGTGCCGGTGGGGGCGGTGATCACTGATGCCTCGGGGGCGGTGCTGGCCGTGGCGGGCAATGCGGTGGAAGCCGGGCAGAACCCCGTTTTGCATGCCGAATTTCTGGTCCTGAGCGCTGCCCGCGCCGCGCGGGGGCAGAAATACCTGGCCGATTGCACGCTGACGGTGACGCTGGAGCCCTGCGCCTTCTGCGCCGGGGCTATTGCGGCCTTGCGCGTCGGCAAGCTGGTGTTCGGCGCTTACGACCCCAAGACGGGGGCGGTGGAGCATGGGCCGCGTCTGTTCTCCCACGCCACCACGCACCACAAGCCGGAGGTGATTGGCGGGGTGCGCGAGCAGGATTGCGCGGCCTTGCTGAAAGACTTTTTTGGGGCCAGGCGCGATGCCTGATTTGTCGCGCGAATTGGCGCTGGGCGGGCGCGTGGCCGGGGTGGATGAGGTGGGGCGCGGGCCGCTGGCTGGGCCGGTGCTGGCCGCCGCCGTGGTGCTGCCTGCGGATTTGTCCGCAAAGCTCGCGGTGATGCTGGATGATTCCAAGAAGCTCACGCCCCGCAAGCGCGCCGCGGCGCTGGCGGCGCTGCGGGAGTCAGGGGCGGAAATCGGCGTCGGCGCGGCCTCGGTGGGGGAGATTTACCGGCTCAACATCCTGCACGCCTCGTTCCTGGCGATGCGCCGGGCCATCGCCGCGCTGCCTTCACCGCCCACCCATGTGCTGGTGGATGGCAACAAGACACCCGGCATCGCCATTCCCTGCACGGCGCTGGTGGGGGGCGATGGCTTGAGCCTTTCCATCGCCGCCGCCTCGATTGTGGCCAAGGAGATCCGCGACCGGCTGATGCGCCAATTGGATGCGCGCTACCCGCATTATGGCTGGGCGAAGAATGCAGGCTATGCGGCGGCCACCCACCGCGCCGCGATTCTGGACCACGGCCCAAGCCCGCATCACCGCCGCGGCTTTGGCCCGCTGCTGCGGGATTTCGAAGGATAATTTTCAAAAGTTTTTGGGGGTGTGGGGACTTTTTACAAAAAGTCCCCACGAAGACGCGCCCTTTTTTGTAAAAAAGGGCGCCCCCAAAAAACTTTTGAAAATTTTAGGTGGGGCTGGCGCTACCCTACAGCGCGCTGCCCGACACGGGCTGCTGCATCAGCTTGTCGGCCGGAGGCGGTTGCGGGCTGGGCAAAGGCTGGATCTTCGGCTGGTACGGCTTGGGCAGCAGCCCGGCCAGCCAGTTGGCGCCCTGATAGGCCAGCGGCAGAAAGCGAGCATTCACCACCGGCTCGGGCCAGGCGGGCGCGGGCTCGGCCATGCCCAGCGCGATATAGGCGAGGCAGATGATCACCGCCCCGCGCGCGAGGCCGAACACGATGCCGAGCGAATGGTCCAGGCTGGAGAGGGCGGACTCGCGCACCAGCCCGCCGATCAACCCGCTGACAAGGCTGAGGATGATCAGCACCACCAGGAACACCGCCGCCATGGCGCCATAGATGGCGAAATGCGCCAGGCCCTTGGGCAGCAGCGAGGCGATGTAAGGCTGCACGGGGCCATAGAATTTCATGGAGGCGACGAACGCGCCGATCCAGGCGCCAACCCCCAGCACCTCGCGCACGAAGCCGCGTACCATCGAGAACAGCGCGGAGAGCGCCAGGACGCCCAGCACCACCGCATCAACCCAGGTCATTCAGCCTCCTTGCGTTTTGCGCTGGGCTTCTGGCCCGTGGCGATGATGCCAACTAGATCCGTCAGATGCCCGATTTCAAGCAGAGAAAGCGATTTCGGCACGCTGAGCTTGCCGGTGCCGCCCGCCACGCGCTTGGGCCCGGCAGCGCGGGCAAAGCCCAGCTTCGCGGCCTCCTTCAGCCGCAGCTCGGTTTGTGCCACCTGGCGCAGCTCGCCGGAAAGCCCGATTTCGCCAAAAAACACCATTTCCGGGTCGGTCGGCACGTCGGACGCGGCGGAGATCAGCGCCGCCGCCACGGCGAGGTCGGCGGCTGGTTCGCTCACCCGCAGCCCGCCCGCGACGTTGAGGTAGACATCGTTCATCGCCAGCTTCAGCCCGCAGCGTGTCTCCAGCACCGCCAGCAGCATGGAAAGCCGCCCGGAATCCCAGCCAATGACCGAGCGCCGGGGCGAGCCGCCCGGGTTGGGCGCCAGCAGGCACTGGATTTCCACCAGCACGGGGCGCGAGCCTTCCAGCCCGGCCAGCACCGCGCTGCCCGCCACATTGCCGCGCCGCTCGGCCAGAAACAAAGCCGAGGGGTTGGCGACCTGCGACAGCCCCTGGCCGGTCATCTCGAACACGCCGATCTCATCCGTGGCGCCGAAGCGGTTCTTCATGCCGCGCAGAATGCGGAACTGGTGGCCGCGGTCGCCTTCAAAATGCAGCACCACATCCACCATGTGCTCCAGCACGCGCGGCCCGGCCAGCGCGCCTTCCTTGGTCACATGGCCGACGAGCAGCAGCGCGAAACCCTGCGTCTTGGCGGCGCGGATGAGTTCAAAGGCCGAGGCGCGCACCTGGGTGACGGAGCCGGGGGCGGAGTCCACGCTGTCGGTCCACATGGTCTGGATGGAATCGATCACCACCAGGGCCGCGTTGGGAAAATGCGGCAGGCTGGCGAGAATATCGCCAAGCTGGGTGGCGGCGGCCAGATGCAGGGGCGCGTCCGACAGGCCCAGCCGCAAGGCGCGCATGCGGATCTGGTCGACGGATTCCTCGCCGGAAATATACACCACCTCCTGCCCGGCGCGCCCCAAGGCGGCGCTGGCCTGGAGCAGCAGGGTGGATTTGCCGATGCCAGGATCCCCCCCCACCAGCACCACCGAGGCCGGCACCAGCCCGCTGCCCAGAACACGGTCGAACTCCGCGATGGTGGTGGGCACGCGCGGCGGCGGCGGGGAAATGCCCTCCAGCCCCACGAACTCGATTTTTGAACCGGCGCGCCGGGCGGAGTCTTTCAGGCCGCCGGGCAGCGCCTTCGGGGCGATCTGCTCTTCGAGCGTGTTCCATTCCCCACACGTCTCGCAGCGCCCGGCCCATTTCGGAAACACCGCGCCACAGGCGGTGCAGGCATAGGTTTTAACCGGTTTCGCCAAGATCAGCCCGGCTGCCAGCCATAATTCTTCGCCAGGAAGCCCAGCAGGTCCGGTTGCTCCGCGGGGACGATGGACAAAGCCGCCAGCGCGATGGTCAGCACCGAGGAGGGCTGCAGGGTGATGGAGCTGGCCTGCGCGGCGGCACTCAAGGCTGGTGTGGCGGCGGCATCCTGCGCGGCGCTGCGCCATTGCGCCACGGCGCCGGGGTCTGACAGGCGCGGCAGCACGAGCAGGAAATCCAGCCGCGCGGCGGCGGCGGCGGCCTCATAGGCGGACTCCAGGAACGGGCTGACCGCAGGGCCGAGCGCGGTTGGCAAGGCCAGGCCGGGGAAGAGCGGGTCCGGCCCCGCCGTGCCGTCTGGCCCCGGCGCGCCAATGCAAAAGGCGGGCACCGCGCCCGAGGCGGTGAGCGGCGTTAAATCCTCCGGCACGCCCTCGCCGCAGATGAACACGCTATCCACCGTGCCGGCGATGAAGGCGCGGGTTTTATCCTCGCTGCTATGCAGGCCAAAGACCGGTGCGGTGGAGATGCCAAGCCGCGCCAGCGCCAGCAGCGCGGCGAGATCATCGCTTTGCGGCTGCGCCGCGCCGATGCGCAAGGGCGCCATTTTCTGCAGCGTGTTCAAGGTGGGCACGGTGCCGTTGGGGGCGCGCAGCATCAGCACGCCGGACTTGCAGCCCGTCAGCAGCGGGGTCCAATGGGTGGGGTCGAAATGCACCCGGGAATCACCGATGAGATACGCGATCAGCGCCGCACCGGGCAGAATGGCGGCGCTGCGCCCGTCCGGCACCATCAGCGCGTCCAGCCGGTTGGCGCCGGTCACGCCATCCAGCCCGCCCACGGGCTCGGCCACGATGTTCGGCGTGCCGGGGAAGGCGTTGGCCATGGCGAGCGCCAAGGCGCTGCCCCACCGGCTGGTCAGCCCGCCATCAGGCCCGGCCACCAGCAGGTTCATGGGGCCAAGGGCCGCCTGCGCCTCAGCCTGGGCGCGCGCCGTGCCCGGTAGCAGGGCCGACGCGGCCAGGGCACCGAGCATGTGCCGGCGTTTCATCCTGTTCCAACTCCACGCTTCCTCGAATCCATGAAGATTACGCGCCGCCGGAGTTTCGTCAATCGTCGTACTGGTTCAGCTGTCGTACTGGATCAGCGTCTCGACGGGCACGTCCAGCCTGTCACGCCCGTGCAGGAAGCTCAGCTCGATCACCGCCGCGGCGGCCACCACTTCGGCGCCGACATTTTGCAGCAGCTTGATGCCCGCGGCCATGGTGCCGCCAGTGGCCAGCAGGTCATCCACCACCACCACGCGGTCATCCTTGCCCACCGCATCGGACTGGATCTCGATCCGGTCGGTGCCATATTCCAGCGCGTAATCCAGCCCCACGGTGGTGCCGGGCAGCTTGCCGGGCTTGCGCAGCATCACGAAGCCGCAGCCGAGCTTCAGCGCCAGCGGGGCGGCCAGCAGAAAGCCGCGGCTCTCCACCCCGGCCAGAATGGTGGGGTTATAGATGCGCACCCGGTTGGCGAGGCGCCCCATGGCGACTTGCCAGGCGTCGGCGTGCCGCAGCAGGGTCGAGATGTCGTAGAACAGGATGCCCGGTTTCGGGAAATCCGGAATGCCGCGAATATGATCTTTGAGGTCCATGATGGCGCTCCTATAAACGACCCGCGCCGTGCGGCAAATTTTTGTTGTCGGGCGTTGTTTCGCGGGCGGGCGCATTGCCGGTCTCGCGCGGGTCCTGCCAGGCGGCGGCGGCCTCGTCATCCGCGCCTTTGGCCTCCACCCAGCGTGTTTCCCCGGCCGTGCTCTCCTCGGCCTTCCAGAAGGGGGCGCGGGTTTTCAGCTGGTCGATGAGATAGGCGGTGGCGGAAAGGGCCTGCGCCCGGTGCGCGCTGGCGGTGGCGACGAAGACGATATTCTGCCCCGGCTCCAGCCGTCCCACGCGGTGGATGAGGATGCAGCCGGTCAGCGCCCAGCGGGCCTGCGCCTCATCGGCCAGCCGCTCCAGCGCCTTTTCCGTCATGCCTGGATAGTGTTCCAGGCGCAGCGCCGCCAGGCTGCCATCCGCCGTCTGGCGGACGATGCCGATAAAGCTGGCGATGCCGCCAGTGCCCGCCTGGCCCAGCATGGCCAGCAGCGCGCCGGGGTCGAAATCCTGGTCCTGAACAGCCACCAGACGCATGGTCTCAGCCTCCGGTCACCGGGGGGAAGAAGGCGATTTCATCGGCATCGCCCAAAGCCGTGTCGAGGGCACAGAATTCCTGGCCGATGGCGCAGCGGATGAGGTTTTCATCCGCGAAGGCGGCCGCATAGCCGGGGCCGCGCGTGCGCAGATACGCGATCAGCGCGCGCGGCGTGGTCACCTGCGCCGGCAGCGCCAGCTCTTCCCCGGTTTTGCCCGCGCGCTCGCGCAGCCAGGCGAAGTAGAGGATGCGCATGGCAGCCTAGCGTGCGTCGCCCGGCACGGCGGGCACGGGCTTCTGGACGCCATTTTGCGTGCTGTACAAATCGCCGCCGGCGGTGATGGTCTCGGCCCCGGTGACCGACTGGCCCTGGCCTGGCGGGTAGGGCGAGGGCAGGGAGGGCGTATAGCCCTCGCCGAGCGGCAGGGTGGAATTCTTCTCCACCTGGCTGAGGGTTGGCATCGGCGTCACCGGCCCGGGCCAGACATCGCCGGGCTGGGGCTGCAGCGGCGCCACATCCGGGCTTTTGCCAAGGGCGCGCTGCGCGGTCTCGCTGGTGGCGGGGGGGGCGTTGGGGTTGCCGAAGGGCCACATCGCATGGCCCGCGAAACGGCCGGCGCCCGCGCAGCCGGTGAGACAGAGTGCCATCGTCAGGGCGCGGGGAATTCGCATAGTCTCTGCTCCTTCAGCGATTGCCATCATGGTTTAAAGCAAGCGCGCGGATCAGGAAATCCACGATGCCCTCCGGCTCATCCAGCTTCAGCACGGGCACCGGGCAGCCCGGCAGCGGCGCATCGGCCGCCACGGCCAGCAGCTTCGCATCCGGCCAGGGTGGCGGTTCGCCCAGGCCGGGACGGTAGACGGCCAGGCGCGGCAGCGGTTCGGATTTGAATCCCTCCACCAGCACCAGATCCACGGGCGAGAGCCGCGCCAGCAGCGCCTCCAGCGGGGCGGGGCTGCGCGAGAACAAGGCAAAGCCGCCCGCCGTGGTGAGAATGACCTCCCTGGCCCCGGCCTCGGCATGGATGAAGCTATCCTTGCCAGGCGTGTCCAGCGTCACGCCATGATGCGCGTGCTTGACGCTGGACACGCTGAGCCCCCGCGCCTTGAAGAGCGGGATCAGCGCTGCGATCAGCGTGGTTTTGCCTGCACCCGACCAGCCGGAGATGGCGAGAACGGCCAAGCAGGGTCAGGCGGTGGGGGGCTGCGTGCCGGCATGGCGCAGCCCGGCGGTGAGATAGTCCCAGCCGGTGATCAGCGTGAGCGCCGCGGCCAGCCAGAGCAGCCCGTAGCCGATCCAGCCCACGGGCAGAGCGCCCAGCCCCATGAACCGCGCCCCGGCATCGCCCAGCAGCAGCAGGCCGAGGGCGATCATCTGCACGCCGGTCTTCCATTTCGCCAGCTTGGTCACCGGCAGGCCGACGCGGATGCCCGCCAGATATTCCCGCAGGCCCGAGACCAGGATCTCGCGCAGCATGATGACGATGGCGGGGTAGATGCCGTAGCCCGGCATATGGCCAAAGCCCACCAGGCACATCAGCGTGGCGCCGATGAGCAGCTTGTCGGCGATCGGGTCCAGCATCCGCCCGAAATCCGAAAGCTGGGCGAGCTCGCGGGCCAGCTTGCCGTCCAGGTAATCGGTGATGCCCGCCAGGGTGAAGAGCAAGGCCGCGCAGAAATCCGCCCAGGGGGCGCCGATCGCCTCCAGCAGCACCAGCAGCGGGATGGCGCAGATGCGCGAAAGGGTGAGGATATTTGGCAGGTCGGTCAGCATCGGGGCGTACCCTAGCGGGGATTTTGCGCGGGCGGAACCGCCAGCGCGGATTCAAAACGATCCAGTGCTGCCGCCCCTGCTGTTTCCGCCGCCTGCTCCAGCGCGCGGTAGGTGGCCAGCAGCTCGTCGCCCAGCGCGGTGAGCCTCGCCCCGCCATGCGTGGCACCGCCCTTGGCGGTTTCCACCAAAGGCGCGGCGAAGCTGGCATTCAGGGATTCGACCAGGCTCCAGGCGCGCTTATAGCTCATGCCCATGCGCCGCCCGGCGGCGGCGATGGAGCCGGTTTGCGCGATCAGCGCCAGCAGATCCGCCCGCCCCGGCCCCATCACAATGCCGTGAGGGCCGGTCAGGCGCAGCCGCAGCCGGAAGGGTCGTGAAGTCTCCATGACAATAGTCAAACACGTTATGGGTTTGACCGTCATCCTCCCGCACCGATATATTTGAACAAACATATCGGGGGTTTGCCATGTCCGTCTCGCGCCGTTCGCTGCTCGCCGCCCCCCTGGCCCTGGCCGCCACCGGGCGGGCTGTTGCCGCAGAGGCGATCAGCGTCGCCTATGCCGGGTCGATGGGCAGGCTGATGGATAAAGGCATGAACCCCGCCTTCAGCGCCGCCACCGGCGTTGCGGTGCATGGCATCGGCCAGGGCGCGGTGGCGCTGGCGCGTCTCATCATCGGCGGGGCGATGAAGCCGGATGTGTTCGTGCCCGTCTCCGCGGGCCCCGCGAAGCTGGTGCGCGAGGCGGGGCTGGCGGAGACAGCCGTGCCGGTGGCCAGCACCTCCATGGTTCTGGCCTATTCGCCCACCTCCAAATTCGCGTCGCAATTCGCCGCCGCCAAGGGGGCGGACTGGGCGAGGATTTTCCTGAACCCGGAGTTCCGCCTGGGCCGCACGGACCCCACCGCCGACCCGCAGGGGCAATATGTGCTGTTCGCGCTGCAACTGGCCGGGCTTTACTACAACCTGCCGGGTTTTGCGGAGACGGTCGCCGGCCCGATGCTCAACCCGGCGCAGATCTTCGCCGAGCCCTCGCTGCTGGCGCGGCTTGAGGCCGGGCAGATCGACGCGACACTGGGCTATAAGAGTGCGGTGCTATCGCAAAACCTGCCCTTCATCGAGCTGCCGGATGCGGTCAATCTCTCCAACCCGGCCCTGGACGAAAGCCTCTATGCCAAGGCCAGCCTGACGCTGAAGGGCAAGGATGGAAGCGCCAAGACCATCCATCCCAGCCCGCTGGTGTTCTACGCCATGGCGCTGAAGGCGGCCGCCAACCCCAAGGCGGCTTCGGATTATGTGGCGTTCCTGGCCGGGCCGCAGGGGCAGTCCATTTTCAAGCGTTACGGCTATGGCCCCGGCAAGGGTGCCGCCATCTGAACATGCTGCGCGCCGGGTTCCTGGTCCTCATCCTGGCGTTTCTGCTGGCGCCGCTGAGCGGGCTGGTGAGCCATGGCGTGTTCTGGCGGGGGGTGGCGCTCAGCCCGCAGGATTGGGCTTCCATCGCCACCTCCCTGCTGGGCGGGGCGGTGGCGATGGTGGTGATCGTGCTGGTCGGCACGCCTTTGGCCTTTTACCTGGCCCGCGCGCGCGGGCGGCTGGTGCTGCTGGCCGAGGCCATCGTGCTGATGCCGATGCTGATGCCAACCCTCGCCTTGGGCATTCTGCTCGCCGTGGTGTATGGCCCCGCCGCGCCTTTGGGCCGGGCCTTCGGGGCGCTGGGGGTGACGCTTACCAACACCCCGGCGGCCTTTCTGCTGGCCACCATCTACGCCGCATTGCCGACCTATGTGATCGCGGCGCGCGGCGCGCTGGCGCAGGTGCCGCCCGATTATGAGGAGCTGGCGCGGACCTTGGGCGATTCCCCCTGGCAAGCGCGGTTGCGCGTAACCCTGCCGCTGGCCGGGCGCGGGCTCTCCGCCGCGCTCTCCTTGGCCTGGGTGCGGGCGCTGGGGGAGTTCGGGGTGATCCTGATCCTCGCTTATTACCCCGCCGGGATGCCGGTGCAGCTCTGGACGGATGTGCAGGATCTCGGCCTGCAGGCGGTGTTTCCGCTGGTGGGGGTGTTCCTGCTGGCCACGCTGCCGGTGCCGCTCTGGCTGGGGCTGAGGGCGCGCGCGCCATGAACGCCATCGAGATCGACTACACGCTGCCCGCCCCCGTGGCGCTGCAGGCGCGCTTCACGGTGCGGGGCTTTACCGCGCTGCTGGGGCGCTCCGGGGCGGGCAAGACCTCGCTGCTGCGCGCCCTGGCCGGGCTGCTGCCCGCGCAGGGTGCGCCTTGGCAGGGCCTGGCGCCGGAGCGCCGGCCCATCGGCTACCTGCCGCAGGACACGCTGTTGTTTCCGCATCTCTCGGTGCTGGAGAACACCGCCTACGCGCTGAAAGGCGCGCGGCGGCTGGCGCAGGCGGGGGCGCTGCTGGCCGAGCTGGGGCTGGAAGAGCTGGCCGCGCGCCGGCCAAGCCAGCTCTCCGGCGGCCAGGCCAAGCGCGTGGCGCTGGCGCGGGCCTTGGCGCATGGCGCGCAATTGCTGCTGCTGGATGAACCCTCCGCGGGGCTTGATACGATCACCCGCGACGCCACGCTGGACTGGCTGGTGGAAACCGCCACGGCGCGGGGCATTCCGGTGCTGGCGGCCACCCATGACCATGACATCGCCGCGCGGGCGGAGCAATTGGCGCTGCTGGCGCAGGGGCGGATCATCCAGCACGGCCCGGCGCGGGATTTGTTTGCCGCCCCGGCCAGCCGCGCGGCGGCGGAGCTGCTGGGCTATGAAAATATTTTTGAGCGCGAGGGCGCCCTATGGGCCATCCATGCGGCGTCCATCCGCCCCGATCCGGCGGGCGAGGTTTTTACCGTGCTTTCGGCACGGGAGATGGGCATGGGGCTGCGCCTGATTTGCGGCCCGGAACCGCGCCTGACGGTCGATCTGCCGCAGGGCAGGGCGGGGGGGTATCCGCCGGGCGCGAGGATCCGGCTCAGCCTGGCGGGCGCCGTGCGGCTGGGCTGACTGGCCGCCAGGGCGCGTTTCACGCCGCCTTGGTGAGGCGCTTGATGAAGGCGGATAGATGGTGGCGGCGCATCTCGGCTTTCGCCTTGGCGCTGGTGGTCATGTAGTTCATCTGCACCACATAGCGCTGGCCGATGAATTGTTTATGACCATGGAAGGTGGTGGGGCCGTTGGGGAAGATGAGCAGCGTGCCATCCACCGGCGGCACTTCCTTGGCGTAGTTCTCCAAATTCTGCCCGTCGCGCAGCAGGCGCAGGCAGCCCTCCTGCCGGGCCCAGGCATCGCCCTTGCCGGGGTTGAGATAGAGCAGGATGGTGACGCGCTTGGCCGAGCTGTCAGTGTGGATCTGCCCGTCCTGCGCGCCGGAATTGCCGCGCAACGTGGTCATCAGCGGCGCGCCCGCGAGATCCAGCCCGAATTTCTCTGCCACGATGGCGCGGAATTCCCCGCCTTCCAGCGCCGCGATGGCGGCCTTGGCCGCCGGGCCCAGCTTCAGCGCCCCGATGGGAAAACTGCCGCGCCCTTTCATCGGCGGCAGGTCGGCCACCACGGCGGGCAGCGCCGCGGGCGTGATGAAACGCTCCAGCAGGATATGGGGAAAAGGCGCGGCAGAGACCGGGGCCGCGCGCAAGGCGCTAAAATCCGCGACATCCATGGGGTGCATCCATTTAGAGTAAGGTCAAGGCGTTGGGCGAGAGAGGTAAGCGCTTCCCCCGGCCCGTGCAAGGCGCCATGCGGTTTGGGGGCCTTGTTGCGCCGCACCAAGGCGCGCAGTATCCGCGCCGCATGTCCAAGCCCATAAAATCCGAGCCTGGTGTGATGCCCGCCTACCGCGCGCGCGTCGCGGCCGGGGTGCTCAAGCATGACCCCGCCCAGGCCATGGCGGCCGAGCATCTGCAGGACCTCTGGGCCAAGCTGCGCGGCTACGACCCCAACCCGAAGCAGCCCCCCAATGGCTGGTTCGGCCGGATGCTGCGCCGCAAGCCGGTGGACGAGGTGCAGGATTATCCGAACGGGCTCTATATCGTCGGCGAGGTCGGGCGCGGCAAATCCATGCTGATGGACCTGTTTTTCGAGGCCGCCGACGTGCCCCGCAAGCGGCGCATCCATTTTCATGACTTCATGCAGCAGGCGCATAAGCGCTTTCATGAGATCAAGCGCACCCACCCGGAGGTGGACGACCCGATTCCGCCGTTGGCGGACATCATCGCAAGCGATGCGGCCTTGCTCTGCTTTGATGAGTTCCAGGTGCATGACATCGTGGATGCCATGATCCTGGGGCGGCTGTTCGAGGCTTTGTTCGCCCGGCAGGTGGTCGTCGTCGCCACCTCCAACACGCTGCCCGATAATCTTTATAAGGGAAAGCCGGGGCGCGATGCCTTTCTGCCTTTCATCGAGCTGTTGAAGAAGCGCCTGGACGTGCTGGTGCTGGAGTCAGCGCAGGATTACCGGCGCGGGCGCGAGCACGGGCTGAAAGCCTGGGTGGTGCCCGCCGACAGCCGGGCCGATGCCGCGATCGACCGGGTGTTCGCGCATCTCACGCAAGGGCTTCAGCCCGGGCCGGCGGCGCTTATGATCCAGGGCCGCAAGCTCACCGTGCCGCTGGCCGCCCAAGGGGTGGCGCGGTTCGATTTCGACGCGCTGTGCAAGGTGGCGCTGGGGCCGGGCGATTATCTGGCCATCGCCACCCATTACCACACCCTGCTGATCGACGGGATTCCCCGGCTTTCCCCGGATAATTTCGACGAGGCCAGGCGCTTCGTCACCCTGGTCGACGCGCTCTATGAGCATCGCTGCAAGCTTTACGCCTCCGCCGCCGCCTATCCGGATGACCTGTACCGGTCCGGCGAGGGCGCCTCGATCTTCGAGCGCACCGCCTCGCGGCTTGAGGAGATGCAGAGCGACACCTATCTCGCGCTGCCCCACCTGACGTAACATGAAGCGAAATGACGTCTACTTGACAGTTGGGGTCTTTCGCGATGCACGATGCGGCTTGCCGGGGTGTGGGAAGATGAGCTAGCACCCATCGATGGATGCCACTTCGTAACTTCAGGGACAGGCAGGCTGACACCAATGAACATACATGAATATCAGGGCAAGGAACTTCTCAAGGCTTATGGCGTCGCGGTGTTGGACGGGCACGTGGCCTGGACGCCCGAGGAGGCGCTGGATGCCGCCAAAAAGCTGCCCGGGCCTGTCTATGTCGTGAAGTCACAGATTCATGCGGGCGGCCGCGGGGCCGGCCGGTTCAAGAACGACCCGGACGGCAAGGGCGGTGTGCGCCTGGCCAGGTCGCTGGACGAGGTGCGTGACGCCGCCGCCGCGATGCTCGGCAGCACCCTGATCACCAAGCAGACCGGCCCGCACGGGCGGCTTGTGCGCCGGGTTTATGTGGAAGCGGGCTGCGACATCAAGCGCGAGCTGTATCTCTCTCTCCTGATCGATCGCTCGGCCTCGGAGGTGGTGATCATCGCCTCCACCGAGGGCGGCATGGAGATCGAAGAGGTCGCCGCGCATCACCCCGAGAAGATCCTGCGCGCCCCGGTTGACCCGGCCTCTGGCATCTCGGGCTTTCACGCCCGCAAGCTCGCCTTCGGCCTTGGCCTTGAGGGCGAGCAGGTCGGCGTGTTCACCACCTTCGTCACCGCCATGTACAAGGCCTTCCTGGCGCTGGACGCGGCGATCATCGAGGTCAACCCGCTGGTTGTCACCGGCGCGGGCGAGATTTTCGCGCTCGATGCCAAGGTGAGCTTCGACGACAATGCGCTCTACCGCCACCCGGAGATCGAGACCCTGCGCGACGAGGGCGAGGAAGACCCGAAGGAGCTGGAAGCAAACAAATACTCGCTTTCCTACGTGGCGCTGGATGGCAATATCGGCTGCATGGTGAACGGTGCTGGCCTGGCCATGGCGACCATGGACATCATCAAGCTCTACGGCGCCGAGCCGGCCAACTTCCTGGATGTCGGCGGCGGTGCCACCAAGGAGCGCGTGACGGCGGCGTTCAAGATCATTCTGTCTGATCCGAATGTCGAGGGCATCCTGGTCAATATCTTCGGCGGCATCATGCGCTGCGACGTGATCGCGGAAGGCGTGATCGCGGCGGCGCGCGAAGTGTCTCTCTCGGTGCCGCTGGTGGTGCGCCTTGAGGGCACCAACGTGCAGCTCGGCAAGGACATCATGGCCCGGTCCGGCCTGCCCATCATCCCCGCCGACAATCTGGCCGATGCGGCGGAAAAGATCGTCAAAGCCGTGAAGGAAGCCGCATAATGGCCATTCTCGTTAACAAGGACACCAAGGTCATCACCCAGGGCTTCACCGGCGCCCAGGGCACCTTTCACTCCGAGCAGGCTTTGGCCTACGGCACCAAGATCGTCGGCGGCGTGACGCCGGGCAAGGGCGGCACCACCCATCTCGACCTGCCGGTGTTCAACACGGTTGGCGAGGCTGTCGCCAAGACCGGCGCCAACGCCTCGGCCATCTACGTGCCGCCGCCCTTCGCCGCCGACGCGATCCTGGAAGCGATCGACGCCGAGATCCCGCTGATCGTCTGCATCACCGAGGGCATTCCCGTCATCGACATGGTGAAGGTGAAGCGCACGCTGCAGGGCTCCAAGT
>DATJXU010000106.1:0-32206 GCA_035499915.1 Acidocella sp. | reverse complement strand
TGGGCGCTAATGATCGTCGCGGCGATCGGCTGGCTGACTTCATGGGCAATCGAGGAGGCGAGCTGGCCCATCGCGGCAACGCGGTTGGCATGCGCCAGCTCCATCTGCACCTTGCGCACCGTGTCTTCCGCGAGCTTGCGCTCGGTGATATCCTCGCACACGATCAAGACCACGGGCTGCTGCTTGATCAACATGGCCCGGGCCGTCTCGCGGACCCAGAGCATCTTCCCATCCTTGCGGATCTTGCGCAGCTCCCAGCTTGAGGCGTGGCCGATTTGTTCGAGACATGTGGCCATATGCCTGCGAACGATTTCTTGATCCGCTTCGTGAAACAGAACCTGCACGGGACGGCCAATCAATTCCTCGGCCGTATAGCCGAGATGCTCGGCCCCGAAAGGATTCACGGACATGATGGTGCCAGCCGGATTCACCATGAAGTACATGGTCGGGTTGTTCTCGAAGACCGCCTTCCATTGCTCCTGGCTCTCGCGCAGCGCCTGCTCCGCTCGCTTGCGCTCCGTCAGATCGAGCACGAATGTCACGCCTTGAGCCCCGGCTTCGTCAAAGCTCGCCACGCCGATCAGCACGGGGACGCGGCTGCCATCCTTGTGGAAATACTCCTTCTCGAACGGTTGCAGGCTCCCCGTCATCTTCAGCACGGGCACCCAATGTTGTTGGTCGCGCTCGAGCCATTCCGGCGGCGTCAGGTCCGTCCAGCGCAGGCGGCCCGAGGCGAGATCCTCACGGTCGTAGCCCACGATGCGGAGAAAGGCGTCATTGGCCTCGATGATCCGCCCTTCGAGCGCGTAGATGAAGATCCCGATGATGTTGGCATCAACCAGGCGCCGGATCTTTGCCTCGCTGCGTTGCAATTCGGCGGTCCGTTCCACCACCTTCGCCTCGAGCTCGTCACGGGCTTTACGAAGCTGCTGCTCGCTCTTGCGCAACGCTTCCTCGGCGCGCCTGTGGTCGTGGACGAGGCGTGCCATCCGGAATGCCGTCGAGGCATGGTTCGCGGCCACGGAGAGCAGCAACTGGTCGAGTTCGCTGGGAAAATCCGCACGGGCACACGCCACGGCAACCACACCGCCCTCGGCCTCCACGCCAATGGGAAGGACAATGCCGCAGCCTCCCTGCGTGCCGCCGCCGATGTCACGAACGATTTCCGTGCGCGACAGGCGGTCATTGGAAGCAAAGTATCGCTGCAGCCATTCTGGAAATGCCTGCCCTGCGGCTCCGCGCAAGATTTCGACTGCGGCCCCCCCGTCGGGATCGCGCAGGCGCACAAAAACGATGTCGAGGAACAGTGAAGCGACCAGCACATCGGCAAGCCCGGCGGCGATGGCCGCCGGCTCTCTCCCGACCCATGCCGCCGGGATGGCCGACAACGCCACGAGGTCACGAAGCGCTCTGCGGAGCCGAAGCTCATTGGCCTCAAGTCTCACGGGTCTTCACTTATGATCATTGCACCTGTGTGGAACGGCGTCGCTCCCGCAGTTCAAGCAGGAACTGATCAGGGGGAACGAAGAACGGATTCTCCTGCATGACCTCGCCGATGATGATGACCGGGTGGGTCCGCATGACATCCATCACCGTGCTGGCGTCGAACTTCGACAGGTCATAGGTGCAGATCACCGGATCATCGTATTTGGGCAGCACGTAATTGAGGCGTGTCTCATATTCCACCAGATCGCCGGTGCCTGGCTTATCGAGCAGCGCCCATTCCATATGCGCCACCAACCGGGTCAACGGATAGCCGGAAGCGGCTCCCGACTTAAGCCTTCCCTCGAGCCAGGCCAGCATCGCATCCTGATCGAAGCGCTCGCCGCGCAGGTAACTATCCTGCCAGCGCTGCACCTCAAGCTGGCCCGTGCCCATCGCCTGGGGCACATCGATGCCATCATCGGCGAGCCGTTTGAGGTGGTCTTCCCGCAGATCGGGGGATACGAGGTGGCAAGCTCTGTCCCCCCGCTCAAAGCCCTCTTTGATGAAGGAGCGTAGCACCCTGTACTCCTCATCCGCGCTGTTGAAAAAAGCGCAAATGTGACGGTGCTGGCCAAGAACGCCCCCGGCGCATTGAACGGACTCACATTTTGTCGTCATGTTCACCTCCTCCTGCTAATGGCGTGCCTCATAGCCAAGTCCGCGAAAGAGTAGATTTTCACCGTCGAATGGTTCGCGTCAGATCATCTTTGGCCTCTTGAGACAGCAGGCTCCTTAATTTTACATTATACGCCGTGATCAGGCGGCTTGGAATAGGCTTCCTGGCCTCAGCCGCATCAGGCCGCCGCGCGGTCCGGCCGATGTTCAGCGCCGCCGCTCTTGCCCCCAGCGGCGCCAGGAAGCCCGGCATGCCTGTCCCAACGGGGGCGGCCTAAGCCAAAGCACTAGAAGCGCCCTCCCTCCAGCTTGTCCCGGTAGGCCGAGTGTGCCGCAAACCTCACATATGTAAGCCTAAATCCACCGCACGCGTGATCGTTTTGGGGGAACCTGGGTGCTAGCTTGCTGACTGGGCAGAAAGCCAGACGTCGCGCTGCCGAATCATAAAATTTCGATCGTCGATGACGAATTTCGATCGGCGGTCAGGGGCTTAATCGCCGGCCACGCTGCAAAGCCAGCCGGCAAAGCCGAAGAACCCGGCGCAGTGAACGCCAATAACTTTTCAAGAATGACCCGCTTTTCACTGGGGCAGGTGCAAAAATCGGTGAAGTCCAAATGATGTATGAAACCTATCAAACCTATGCCGATGCCATGGCGCCCCTGCGCTGCTTCGCGGCGATGGTTGGCGGTTTCGCGCAAGCTGCGCGGCCCTGGTTCGGTGATCAGGTGGGATTGCGCGGCATTGCCGCTGGCTGCGGCATGTTTGCCCGTGCCGGCATCAGCCACGAGCGGCCGCCCTTTGGCATCAACCGGGTTGTGGTTGATGGGCGTGAGGTTGCGGTGAGCGAAGAGATTTCCGCGACGAAGCCGTTCTGCAACCTGCTGCACTTCAAAAAGGCCGGCGGCGCGGCGCAGCCCCGTGTGCTTCTCGTGGCGCCGATGTCGGGCCATTTCGCGACATTGTTGCGCGGCACCGTCCGGACCCTGCTGGCCGACCATGACGTTTGGGTCACGGACTGGAAGAACGCGCGCGATGTCTCGCTGGTGCATGGCGGCTTTGGTCTTGACGACTTTACCAATTACATCATCGGCTTCCTGAAGCAGCTTGGGCCTGGCACCCATGTGATCGCGGTTTGCCAGCCGGCCGCTGCCGTCATCGCGGCGATCTCGCTGCTGGCGCAGGCGCGCGACCCGGCACAGCCGGCCAGCATGACGCTGATCGGCGGCCCGGTCGACACGCGCATCAACCCGACCGAGGTGAACAAGCTGGCGACATCGCGGCCACTTGAGTGGTTCGAGCGCAATGTCATCGACATGATGCCGCCCAGCCATCCCGGCGCGTTCCGCCGGGTGTATCCGGGCTTCCTGCAAATTACCGGGTTCATGCTCATGAACCTCGACCGGCACGTCAACGCGCAGGCCAAACAATTCGCCAGCCTGATCCAGGGCGACGACGAAAGCGCCGAAGCCACGCAGGCATTCTACGACGAATATCTGACGGTCATGGACCTGCCGGCTGATTTCTACCTGGAGACTGTACGCGAGGTGTTCCAGGACCATTCCCTGGCCAAGGGGCAGCTCAGGGTCCAGGGGCGCCTGGTTGATCCGTCGGCGATCCGGCAGACGGCACTGCTCACCATTGAAGGCGAAGGCGACGACATTTGCGGCGTCGGCCAAACACAGGCCGCGCATGCGCTGTGCGCCAACCTGCCGGAAGCGAAACATCGCCATCATTTGCAACCGGGCGTTGGCCATTACGGCCTGTTCAACGGGCGCCGCTGGGCGGCCGACATCTATCCGGTGGTCAGGAACCACATCCGGCAGAGCGAACCGGTGACGTCCTGACCCGGAGGGCACCAATCGCCCCAAGCAAGCAGACACGGCTTATTCAACCTGGTTTAGAAAAGGGGTTATCTTATGAACGTAAAAGCGCATGACGGCAGGGATGATTTTGTTCCCGAAACCGTGACGGACGTCCACTGCATCTCAACCGAGCAGCTGGCGAAGCTGGGCGTGGGTGAAATCGCCTTCGTGAAGCCGGTGCTGACCGAGGCTGGACCCGGATTCGCCATTCATGCGGCGGATGGCACGCCGCTGGCAATTGCCACCAACGCGCCGCTGGCGGCGGCGGCGATCATCCAGAATGAGATGATGCCGAACCTGGTGCATTAACCGCAGAGGCGCGAAGACGCAGCTTGGCGCTCCCGCGTGCGGCACACATGCCCCTCAGGCGTCTTGGCGTTTTCCTGAAAATTTGTAGAATCAATATTTCTCTTTTATCATCCATATCTTGCGTATCTCGGCATGCTGATGGCCGCCCGCCGCGGCGGGCGCCGTGGCCCGGGTTGCTTACAAAGGAAGAGACATGTCACTATAATCTGAAAATGGATTGCTTTCTTGGAAAAAGCCATGCCAGCCGGTGCCTTGAATGATGAGCAGCCCATTGTATTCATCATCGATGACGATCTCTTGCTACGCGAGTCCCTGGAGAGTTTGCTCCGGTCCGTCGGGCTGAGGGTCCAAACGTTCGGATCCGCTCAGGAATTCCTCCAGAGCAAGCGCCCCGATGCACCGGGTTGCCTCGTGCTCGACGTCAGATTGCCCGGGCAGAGCGGCTTGGAGTTCCAGCGGGCGCTGGCGGCCACGGGCATCCATATTCCGATTATATTTATCAGCGGCTATGGAGATATTCCCATGTCGGTGCGGGCGATGAAATCCGGCGCCATCGAGTTCCTGACAAAACCCCTGCACGAGCAGGAGTTCCTGGATGCGATCCAGGTGGGTCTCGAACAAGACCGCTTCCAGCGCCAGGAGGCCAAGGCGGCGACCACGCTACAGAAACGCCTTGATTCCTTGACGCCGCGCGAACGCGAGGTCCTGACGCTGATCATCGCCGGCCAGCTGAACAAGCAGATCGCGGGGCAATTGTCATTGAGCGAGGCGACGGTAAAGGTTCATCGCAGCCAGATCATGCATAAGATGCAAGCGCGCTCCCTGGTTGAGCTGCTGCGCATGACCTCTGCGAAGGGGATTTCCATTGAGAAGCCGCCCGCGATCTAAACCAAAGGCTTAGGCGCGTAATGCGTTAGGCTGATCGGTCTAGGCTTTCCGACTAAAAATCTATCCGGGCGGATGAAAAGGCCGCCCGCAGGCTAGTAGCACCGCATCCAGAAACGATGCTAGTTTGATTCCGCAATCGGAGGTTGGCGTGCCCGCGATTCCTATCATTTCGATAGTCGACGATGATTTGTCAGTCCGCGAGGCAACGATGGACCTTATCAGAGCGATGGGGTTCAACGCGGCGGCGTTTTCATGCGCCGAGGATTTTCTTTCATCAGATTTGCGCCATAACACGTCCTGCCTGATTTCCGATATGCGAATGCCTGGGATGTCGGGGCTTGAGCTTCATAGCCGCCTGGTTGAGGTCGGCCCCCCGATTCCAACCATTCTCATGACGGCCTTCCCGAATGACAGAGACAAGGAGCGCGCATTGCGGGCCGGTGTCATTGGCTATCTGAGCAAACCCTTCAAAGAGACCGAGTTGCTCACGTTCATCCATTCGGTCCTCGGGGCATGATGGCCTGCGCCCGGCGCCTGCGCGCTGGCCTCAAGCCATCACTGTCTACGCCGCGGAGAAGAGGTCCTGGGGGCCTGGCAGGGTAAAGCGGAAAACGGCGCCGCAGGGCTGGTTCGGCGCCGCCCAGATCCGGCCGTCATGGGCCCTTACGATCGAGCGGCTTATTGCCAATCCCAGCCCCATGCCGCCGGACTTGGTGGTATGGAAGGACTCGAACAGCCTGTCGATATGAGCCGGGTCGAGCCCGGCGCCGGTATCCTTCACTTCGACAAGCAGATGGGTCTCGTCGTCCCAGCCGGAATTCACCGTCAGCTCGCGCCGGCCGGCCTCCTGCTCCTTCATCGCCTCGACGGCGTTGCTGATCAGGTTGAGGATCACCTGCTGGATCTGGATCCGGTCGGCGGCAACGATCGGCAGGCCGGATGACAGGCCCGTGCGCAAAATGACACGATGCCTCTGCAGGACGTCGTCGAGCATGGCGATGACGTCGAGAATGGCCTCGTTGATATCCAGCAAGTCCTTGTGCGGGGCCTCTTTCCTGGCGAGCGCGCTCACCCGGCTGATGATCTCGCCGGCGCGCTCGCAGTCTCTGATGATCCGTTCGAGCGTCGTTCTGGCCTCATCGAGATGGGGCGGCGCCGTGGCGAGCCACTGCGCTGCGGCGCCGGCGCTCACGGCGATCGCCGAAAGCGGTTGCTTGACCTCATGGGCGATCGAAGAAGTCAACTCGCTCAGCAACATCACGCGATTGGCGCGCGCAAGAGCGTCCTGGGCGCCGCGCAGCGCCTCCTGGGCTTGCCGGCGTGCGGTGAAGTCGTTGCTGGTTTCCAGGATCCCGGCAGGCCGGCCCTGCTCGTCGCGCTTCAACGACCAGCGGCAGGCCTCGATGACCGGCGTTCCGTCGCGCTTCCTGCGCACGACCTCGCCCTCCCAGCGATCCGTGCTCAAGAGCTCGGCCTTAACGGCGTCGAGCGGTATCGGGAAGGTGGTGCTCAGGAGCTCGCGGGAAATTTTGCCGGCGGCCTCCGCTGCGGTCCATCCGTATAAAGTCTCGGCGCTGCGGTTCCAGTAGTTGATCACATTGTTCATGTCGCCGGCGATGATGCAGTCATGCGTCAGGTCGAGGAGTTTAGCCTGCGCGCGCACAGCGCCAACCGTCGATTGATAGCGCACGGAAAGGAAGGCGGTCAGCGCCATCGCCGTGATGGAAAGGGCCATGTTTGTGAGGGTCTCGCTATGCGGTGCGATGGAGCGAGGGGAGAATATGTAGGCCAATGCCGTCAGGCCCACACATCCCAGGAAGACGAGCCAAACCCCGCGCGGCTTGCAGAAGCTGGAGCTTGCCAGCACCACCGCGACGTAAAGCATCGAAACCATGATATCTTCCGGGGTGAGCGCGTCGAGAACGAAGATCGCAAGAGCCGCCACGGCAGTGGCGATGGGCACACCCCTGGAGCTCGTATATTGCGACACAAGCGCTCGACCCATCATCTAATAGCTCCCCAGCTATGGTTGATTCTTTCGGGCGGCAGTCAAGGTAAACGTGGGGTCAACTTGGACCGTGAGGGGGGCGTTTTCAAGAGGCCGCCGGAACCACCTTGAGCGCGGGTTGATCCCGACCACGGGGCATGAACTCAAGCACACTCTATGGAATACCCTCTCTAGAGCAGCGTCCCCTCAAACGGCTGTCCGTTGATTGGGCAAAACCTTCGGCCAAAACAAGGAGATAGAACATCTTTCCTGAACGAACACGAATGGCAGATGCTTTGGCAGCGTCCAGCTGCTGGCGCCCGTTCTGTGCGGGCACGTCAGGTATCGCAGTTCAGACCCGCATGTCTCCGGCCCCTTGCTTGGACGTATGCAGCGTTATCACCCGCGCCAGGATGATGGCCGGATAAAGCTGGCCGATTATACCTTCAAGGTTGGCGAGGCTGCGTGCCGCGGGGCTGACAGGCGTAATATCGCCATATCCGATAGTGGTTAACGGCATCATGCTGAAATACATCAGATCGGCAATCGAAGTTCCAGGCGTGAACCGGGCCGGCATACTGACAAGGATCCCGGCACGCGCTCGACGGCGAGCCTGAATAACACCTTGAACATGAAGGTAAAGTTCAGGCAAAAGACGATCGCGCCAACAATGCGGTGCGCGCTCATCCGTCCCGGCGCGAAAACGCCGCCCCCTCCCCCCAACCAATCGGCCAGCGCCGTTTCGTTGATCGCGCGCATGACATCTGCCGCCCTGCTGGGGAAAAATGCTGTCATGACCAAAATCGTCGGCCGCAACTCCCGCGATGTCATGACGAAACAACCAACAAAGATGATGAAAAGCTGAAACACCAGAAGCCCCGTCAGGCCTGGCGCACGCGCCCTCTCGCGCAACATTTTGACCCCGTGACGCATTCTACCTCCGCTTGATGCGGCCTGCCCGTTTCAGCCGGAAAAGTTTGAGTAACCTCCCGCGTCTCATATGAAGGAAGCATCCGGCCGGTGCCGCTTGTATCATCGACCACGCTTGCGATTATTTCCGATGCCGTTCCAAAGCGCTGCGGCGCCGGACGCTCGAACAACAAGGGCGATGGTTTTGACGACACAACCCTGCCGCATCATACGCCCATGCCGCACAAGCCGGCGTTGCAACGCCGCGACTATTATTTTTTCTTCCAACAAACGTTTCAGTATGCATAAATATACTGGCGCTTGCCTAAGAAAGAACGATTATATGGCTAGCATCTTCACCGATCTCTGATGGCGAAGGAGGAACACGGATGAGTGCTCCGCTGGGCGTAAGCCAACACCGGAATGATCTGGGCGGGCACGGGGCGCCTCCCGCCGGCATGGTGCGGATCCCGGGAGGGACCTTCCTGATGGGGTCGGATGCGGGCTATCCTGATGAGGGGCCTGCGCATCTTGTGACCGTCGATGCATTCTGGATCGATTGCTGCACCGTTACAAACGCCGAGTTTTCGATATTCATCAACGCCACCCAATACATCACATTTGCCGAACGCCCGCTCGACCCAGCGCTCTACCCTGGCGCCTTGCCGGAATTGCTGAAGCCCGGCAGCGCGGTTTTTCGCATGCCCCCTTGCCCCGTGCGGCCGCTTAACCTGCGCGATTGGTGGGAGTATGTCCCCGGTGCCGATTGGCGCCATCCGGAAGGTCCGGGAAGCACGATCATCGGCCGGGAGACGGAGCCGGTCGTGCATGTCGCCTTCGAAGATGCCGCCGCCTATGCCGCATGGGCGGGCAAAGACCTGCCAACGGAGGCCGAGTGGGAGTTTGCCGCACGCGGTGGCCTGGAAGGGGCGGTCTATTGCTGGGGAGACGAGTTCAACCCCGACGGACGCTGGATGGCGAATACCTGGCAGGGTGAATTCCCCTGGCAGAATCTGCAGAAAGATGGCTTCATAGGCCGTGCCCCGGTCGGCTCGTTCCCCCCCAATGGGTATGGCCTGTTCGATATGGCAGGCAATGTCTGGCAATGGACACAAGATTGGTACGCCGCCAGGCACGTCCACGACCCCAGCAAGCCCTGTTGTGCGCCGCGCAATCCGCGCGGCGTGTCCGAGGCGTCGAGCTATGACCCCACCCAGCCCGGGCCGCCCATTCCCCGCAAGGTGCTCAAAGGCGGCTCTTACCTGTGCGCGCCGAACTACTGCCGCCGCTACCGGCCAGCCGCGCGCTACCCGCAGGCGATCGACACGACGACAAGCCATATCGGCTTTCGCTGCGTGCTCCGGTAAAAACAGGGAGGGCTTTTTGCCCTCCCGTGAATGTCGTGCGCCTCGCGGCCTCCAGAATCGGCGGACCAGCTGCCACTTTGCCAAGATTGCATGGGCACGGTGGCGGATTGTAGGCTCCAGGGGATGTACGGCCCCGCCCAGTCCTCAACCGCCGACCCGCTCGACATCTTGCGCCGTGTGTTCGGCCATGCCGGGTTCAGGGGGCAGCAGGAAGCGGTGGTGCGCCATCTGGTGGCCGGCGGCGACGCGCTGGTGCTGATGCCAACCGGCGGCGGCAAATCGCTCTGCTACCAGCTGCCCGCCTTGTGCCGGCCGGGCCTGGCGATCGTGGTTTCCCCCTTGATCGCGCTGATGCGCGACCAGGTGGCGGCGTTGCGCCAGCTGGGCGTGGAGGCGGCGGCGCTGAATTCCAGCCTGACCGGCCCGGAGCGCGCGCAGGTGCGCGCGGATCTGCGGGCCGGGCGGCTGAAGCTGCTCTACGCCGCGCCGGAGCGGCTGATGATGCCCGATTTCATGGAGATGCTGGGCGAGACGCAAATCTCGCTCTTTGCCATCGACGAGGCGCATTGCGTGAGCCAATGGGGGCATGATTTCCGGCCGGAATATCTGCAACTGGCCGCGCTGGCCGAGCGTTTCCCCGGGGTTGCGCGCATCGCCCTCACCGCCACCGCCGACCCGCAAACGCGCGAGGATATCGCCCGCCGGCTGGGGCTGGAGGGGGCCGGGGTGTTCGTCTCCAGCTTCGACCGGCCCAATATCCGCTACGCGGTGCTGCCAAAAGCCTCACCCTTGAAGCAGCTGCAGACCTTCCTGAAGGCGCATGAGGGCGAGAGCGGCATTATCTATTGCCTCAGCCGCAACGCGGTGGAGGAGACGGCGGGCGCCCTGCGGGCCCATGGGCTGAACGCCCTGCCCTACCACGCCGGCCTGCCGGCGGATGTGCGCGCCGCCAACCAGGATGCGTTCCTGACCTCAGAGGGGCTGGTGCTGGTGGCGACCGTGGCGTTCGGCATGGGGATCGACAAGCCGGATGTGCGTTTTGTGGTGCATATCGACCTGCCCTCCAGCCTGGAGGCCTATTACCAGGAAACCGGCCGCGCCGGGCGCGACGGGCTGCCGGCGGAAACGCTGCTGCTTTATGGCATGCAGGATCTGGTGATGCGCCGGGGGATGATCGAACAGGGCAATTCCCCGCCGGAGATCAAGCGCGTGGAGCGCGCCAAGCTGGATGCCTTGCTGGGCGTGTGCGAGACAGCCACCTGCCGCCGCCAGGCCATTCTGGCGCATTTCGGTGAAATGATGCCCCAGCCTTGCGGCAATTGCGATAATTGCCTGAGCCCCGTTGAAACCTGGGACGGCACGGTGGCGGCGCAGAAGGCGCTCTCGGCCGCCTGGCGCACCAGGCAGCGTTTCGGCGCCGGGCATCTCACCGATATTCTGCTGGGGATCAGCAACGAAAAGATCGAGCGCTTCGGCCATGACAAGCTGCCCACCTTCGGCGTGGGCACGGAGCTGGACCGCAAAAGCTGGGGCGCTGTCTTCCGGCAATTGGTCGCGCGCGGGGCGCTGGAAGTGGACCATGAATCCTACGGCGCGCTATGCGTGACAGAGCTTGGCGACGCCGTAATGCGCGGGCGCGAGAAACTATTTTTCCGCCAGGAGCATGCGAGCAAGGACGCCAGGGCGGTGTTGAAGAAGAAAGCCGAGCGCATGGCGCTGGCCCCGGCGGATGAAAAGCTCTTCGAGGCGCTGCGGGCTGAACGCGCGCGGCTGGCCAAGGAGCAGAAACTACCTGCCTATGTGATTTTCCATGATGCGACCCTGGCCGCCATCGCCGCTTCACGGCCAGCCGACAAGCAGGCTTTGGGGCAGTTGCCGGGCTTGGGGACAACGAAGCTGGAGCGCTATGGCGACGCCATTCTGGCGATCGTGAACAAGGCCTGAGCCTGGGCTTGATGCACAAGCTCATGCCTGGTTCACGTTCGTGAAGCGTGCAGCCCGGCAACAAAGCCCGGTGCCGCGGGGCGAATACCCCGGCGGATGAGGATCTGCTTCACCCGGTCCGGCCAGTCGGAAATGATGCCGTCCACGCCAAGATCGATCATGCGGTGAAGATCGGCCTCTTCATTCACGGTCCAGGGAATCACCGCCAGGCCAAGGCGCCGCGCCTCGTCCATTGCGGCCGCATCCAGCATTTCATGAAACGGCGCCCACATGGCAGAGCCGGTGCTCGCCACCGCGCGCGCCACGCTGCCGGGCGTTTCTGGCGCGCATAAATCCAGCCGGGTCTTGCCGAACCAGAGATCGGCCCGCTTCACGGTTTCCGGCGCGGTCAGGCAGCAGCGCCGCAAGGCAGGTTCAAGCATGGCGGCGGCTTCAAGCACCCGCCAGTCGAAGGCGAACAGCACGGCGTTGCGGACAGCGCCTGTCTCGCGCAGCACGCGCACCACCTCCTCCACCAAACGCGCGGGCACCAGCGTCGCCTCCGGCCTGTCTGGAAAGGTCTTGATTTCAACAAGAAGATCAAGCGGCGCGCTGTCCGCCAGCACATCGCGGAGTGCTGGAATCCGCGCTCCGTCCTGCGGCCGTTGATCAGGAAACCGCCCCGCATAATCCGAGCCGGCCCGCAACCTGCCCACATCATAAGCCGCAAGCTGCTCATAGGTCAGGTCGCGGATCAGCGGCGCATCGCCGCCGACATAGGCGCCGCGCCCATCACGGGCCATGTCGCCATTCAGCCTGGGGTCGTGATGCACCACCGCAACGCCATCAGCCGTGACCGCGACATCGAACTCAACGCCCGTCAGCCCCAGGCGCCGCGCCAGCGCAAATCCGGCCAGCGTATTCTCCGGCAACAACCCGCGCGCGCCGCGATGCCCAAAAACCGCGATCATCTCTCTCACGCTTGTTCCTCTTGGCGGCTTTAACATTGCCAATCGGCCGTGCAAAGCGCGGGGGGCTGGCGCCCCCCTCTCTCACTGCGCCGCCGGCAACAGCCCCATGGCCTGGCGTTCGAACAGCCGCCGGTAGATGCCGCCCTCCAGCGCCAGCAGCGCCTCATGCGGCCCGTCCTCAATCACCCGCCCGCGCTCGAACACCAGAATCCGGTCCAGAGACCGCACGGTGGAAAGCCGGTGGGCGATAACGATCACGGTGCGCCCCGTCATCAGCCGTTCCATCGCCTCCTGGATCAGCGCCTCGGATTCCGAATCCAGGCTTGCCGTCGCCTCGTCCAGGATCAGCACCGGCGCGTTGGCCAGGAAGGCCCGCGCGATGGCCACGCGCTGGCGCTCACCGCCCGAGAGTTTTACCCCCCGCTCACCGACCAGCGTGTGATAGCCGCGCGGCAGCCGGGCGATGAACTCATGCGCATTGGCCAGCCACGCCGCCTGCTCGATCTCCGCCATGGAGGCGCCGGGCCGGCCATAGGCGATGTTCTCCGCCAGCGAGCGATGAAACAGGATCGGCTCCTGCGCCACGATGGCGATGTTGGCGCGCAGGCTGGCCTGGCGCACGGTGCGGATATCCTGGCCGTCGATCAAGATCCGCCCTGACGTGGCATCATGCAGGCGCTGCACCAGCTTCACGAAACTGGTCTTGCCGGAACCGGAATGGCCGACCAGCCCCACGCGCTCCCCCGCCGCGATCTTCAGGCAAAAATCCTCGAATAATGGCTTCACCTGCGGCCCGTAGCGGAATCCGACATGGTCGAACGCGATCTCGCCGCTGGTCACGCGGATGGGCTTGGCGCCCGGCGCGTCCTCCACCCCCAGGCTCTGCCCATGCAGCGCCACCAGCTCCTCCATGTCGTTCACCCCGCGCTGGAGATTGGCGATGTGAAAGCCGATATCGCGCAGATACCCAAGCACGATGAAATACGCGGTCAGCACGGTGGCGACATCGCCGGGCGAGGCATGGCCGGTCCACCACAGCCAAACCGCCAGGGCGGTGACGGCGGTGCGCAGCACCAGCAAGGCCGTGGCCTGGATGGTGCCGGAATTGGTGCCGCGTACCCAGGTGCGGCGCGTGCGCCCGGCCCATTTCGCCAGCACGCCGCGCAATATGTCATCTTCGCGCGCCTCGGCGCCAAACCCCTTCACCACCGCGTTGCAGGAGATGGCATCCGCCAGCGCCCCGCCCACCTTCGTATCCCAGCGGTTGGAAAGCTGCGCCGCCGGTGCCACCCAGCGCACGGAGAGCGTGGCCGCCAGCGTGATGTAAAGCGCCGAGCCCACGGCCAGCAGCGCGCCCATGGCCGGCCAGCGCAGCCCCAGCACCACGGCGGACCCGCCCAGCACGCACAAGGCGGGCAGCAGCGCCACCAGCAGCGTGTCGTTGAGCATGTCGATGGCCCACATGCCGCGTGTGATCTTGCGCTGCACGGAGCCGGCGAAGGTGCTGGCATGCCAGTCGGAGGAAAAACGCTGCACGCGGTGGAACGCATCCTGCGCGGCCTCGGCCATGTTGCGCAGCGTCAGCCCCACGATACCGCGGAACACGACATTGCGCAGTGCGGTCTGCGACAGGCCAAGTGCCGCCATGATGCCGACCGTCACCAGCGCCTCATGCAGCGCCTGGGCACGCGGCCCCGCGGCGGAAACGCAGGTGACAAGATCACCGGCATAAAGCGGCAAAAACACATCCGTCAGCGTGGCGCCGATCATCGCCCCCGCGACGATCGCCACCAGCCAAAGATGCTTGCCCCAGCAGCGGAACAAAAACAGCAGCACGTCCCCCATCGGGCGCGCGGAATTCTTATGATTCAAAGACACGGGATGTTTCCGGCCCTGAACGGACCGGCCTTCCGGAATGATAATGTATGAAAACGGGAAAAAGGCGGAAAATGCGCGCGGCTAACCGCGCCGGTACCCGCCAAAAGCGAAGGGACATTGCGCAATGAATTTCATAAGCCCCTCCTTGCGTAAAAGTGAAATCGGCACCCTTGGTAGCAGCGTCAACGCCAGCCTGTCCAGTATTTTTTGCGGTGCAACAAGGAGGTGAGCGCGGCCAGACCGCCCCTCTAACATTCAAAATTTCTTGGAAATACCCAAGCTTTTTTTCAAAACGCGCGCGCAAATCACGCAATCGCCTGAAACATATTTTTTGAAACAAAAACGTTCCGTGACGAACGATTCACGCCGGATGTCAGCCCGCCATCGCGGCTTCCAGCGCGGCGATGGCGGAGAGCAGCGTGGCGCGGGCCTGGGTCTCGTTCAGCGCGGCCTGCGAGGCGGCGGTCTGCGCGGTCAGAACGGTGGTGTAGTCGATGGCGCCCAGCCGGTATTGCGCGGCGGAGAGCCGGTAGGCCGCATCCGCGGTTTGCGCCGCCGCCGTGGCGCGCGCCAATGTCTCGCGCCCATTCTGCACGGCGGCCAGCGCGTCCGCCGCTTGCGAAAACGCGCCCAGCACGGCGCCATGATACGCATCCAGCGCCCCGGCAAGCTGCGCCTGGTCGGCTTTCTTATGCGCGTGCAATTCTCCGCCCTCATAAAGCGGCGCCAGCAGATTGCCCGCCAGAATCCAGAAGGCGGAGCTGGTGTTGAACAGCGCGCTGGCGGTCTCGGCCGCATAGCCGCCGGTCGCGGACAGGCTGAAATCCGGATACATATGCGCGACCGCGATGCCCAGCGCCGCATGCTGCGCGGCCACCTGCGCCAGCGCGGCGCGGATGTCAGGCCGCTGCTTGAGATAGACGCTGGGCAGCTCCACCGGCACGCCCTCCGGCAGGGCCAGCCCGGCGAGGGTCAGGCCCGGATCGGCGAAATGTTCCGGCAACGTCCCGGTCAGCACCGCCAGCCTGTCGCGCTGCTGCTGCGCCTGCGTCTGCAATGGCGGCAGCGTCGCCTGGATGGCAAGGATGCTGCTCTGCTGCTGCAACACATCAAGCTGCGGGATCGCGCCGTCCGCATATTCCCCTTGCAGCAGGGTCAGCAGGGCCTGCTCGGCGGCAATGATCTGCTCCGTGGTGCCGATCTGCGCCTCGTCTCCGGCCAGGGCGATGGCGGCGGCGGCGATATTGCCTGCCACGCTCTGGCGGGCCGCGTCCAGCTCCGCCGCCTGGTAGGCCGCCAGCGCCTGGCCATTCTCGAAGGTGTAATGCCGGGCGCCGAACAAACCAGGATCGTAGCTGATTTCACCTGACACCGTATAGATCGTGTACGGCGGATAACCGTTCGGCCCGGTGGGGTAGGATTGCCGGGAGATGACCGGATTGCCCGCCGGCCCGAGCACCAGCTGCGGCAGGAAGGCGCCATTGGCCGCCCCCGCATTGGCCTGCGCCGCGGCCAGGCTCTGCGCCGCCTGCAGGATGTCGGTATTCGCCCGCAGGCCGTTTTGTTCCAGCCTGTCCAGCGCGGGGCTGTTGAAGATCTCCCACCACTGGGCGCTGACACGGCCCGGCGGCGCGGCCTGGCCGGGCAGATAGGACGTCACCGCCACGCCGGTATCGGGCTTGGCCAGTGGCGGCGCGCAGCCCGCCAAGGCCAGCGCCAGCAGCAGAATGGCGCGTTCAGCCCTCATGGCGCCCCCGGTGCAGCAGGCAATACATGGCCGGCACGGCGAATAGCGAGAGCACGAACCCCCCGCCCATGCCGGTCGCCAGAATGGCCCCCAGATCGTAACGGATGGTGGCTTGCGGCCCGCTGGCCAGCAACAGCGGCACCGCACCGCCCAGCAGCGCCAGCGTGATCATCAGGATCGGCCGGAAGCGCAGCTTGGCCGCCCGCAACGCGGCCTCGCGCACATGAAAGCCAAGCCCCCTGCCCTCATGCGCCACCTGCACGAACAATATGCCCTGGCGCGCGATCAGCCCCCAGACCGTCAGCAGCGCGATCTCGGTCACGATATTCAACGTCGCCCCGCCGGCCAGGCACAGGATCAACGGCCCCAGGCTCGCCAGCGGCACGGTGGTGATGACCACGAACGGATCGCGCAGGGACCGGAACTGCGCCGCCAGCAGGAAGAACAGCCCCGCCAGCCCGAAGGCGAACAGCTTGGCGTTCTGCGCATTCGCCTCCTGATAGGTCTCGGACGGGCCGCTATAGCCAAAGCTCAGATCGCGCGCGTTCTGCGCCGCGAAGGCGCTCTGCAACGTGGCCAGCGCCTTGCTCATTGGCACGCCCGCATGCGGCTGGGCCTGGATGTTCACGCTCGGCAGCCCCTGCCAGGAGCCCAGCGCGTTCGGCAGCTCCTCACCCTGCAGCGAGGCGACGGTGCCGAGCGGCACGATCCTGCCGCCGCTGGTCTGCACCGGCAAAGCCAGCAAGGTTTGCGCGCTGGTATCCTCCGGCAGGGAGAGCGTGACGTTCAACGCATTGCCGTTCACATTCACCTGGCCAAGCTGCCCGTGGGAAAGTGCCGCACTCACCGCCGCGTCGATATCCGCGTCGCGTATGCCAAGCTGCGCGGCGAGAAGCCGGTTGAGGCGCAGCATGTACTGGTATTGCGGCAGGCCGGGATTGATCTGCACAAAGTCGAAATCGCCGCTGGCATAGGCGGCCTCTTGCACGTTGTTGGCGATGCCAAGCAGCCGCGTGGCGCTGGCCTGGCCGGAGATATTGATCGAGACGGGCAGATCCTGCGAGCCGGGCAAGCCGGTATCCTGGAAGACATAGGCGGCCATGCCCGGCAGCCTGGCCAGCGCAGCGGTCAGCTTGCCCACGGCGGCGGCGGCCTGCTCGGGCGTATTGAAGGTATAGCCGCCGAAAATCCCGTGATTCTGCTCCAGCGCCACCAGCCAGTCCGGCAGGCTGGGATAGAGCTGGTGCAATATGGTCTCGATCTCCGCCGCCTGGGCGTTGAGGTAGTCCTGCGAGGCGCCATTGGGCCCGGAGGCGAAGATATTCACATCCAGCCCATCCGGCGCGGGGTCCAGATTGCGCGGGGCGAAATGCGCCAGCACCACGCAGCCTGCCGCCACCAGCAGCACCGCGCCCGCGATGAGCGGCGTGCGGTGCAAGGCTGGGCGGAGCAGGCGCAGATAAAAATCCCTGATCCGGTCGATCAGCCCGCTGCGTTCCTTATGCACGTAAAAGCGGCTGGCCCACATGGCGATGCTGGGCACAATGCCCAGCGCCACCGCCAGCGAGAACAGGAAGGCCGCGATCAGCACCAGCGCGAAGGGGCGGAACAAGGCGGCGGTCAGGCCGGAGAGAAAGCCCAGCGGCAGGAAGGCCACGACCAGCGTGGACGAGATCGCCGCCAACACCGGCGCCAGACGGGTGATGGCGGACTCGGCGGCCTCGCGGGGGTTCGCGCCGTCGGCGGTGCGCCTGAAAATATCCTCCACCACCACGATCGCGTCATCCACCACCAGCCCCACCGCCAGCACCAGCGCGATGATGGTGAACAAATTAAAGCTCTGGCCGCAGATCTGCATCACCAGCGCGGCCCCCAGCAGCGAAAGCAGAATGGCCATGAACGGCGCCGCGGCGGCACGGAAACTGCCCAGCGCCGCCACGGTAATGGCACCCACCAGCAGGATGGTGATCAGCAAGGTCACCGCGAGGTCGTGCAGGGATTCCGATACGCCGATCGATTCGTCGTAGCTCACCACCAGCTTCACGCCCGGCGGCATCATCGGCTGCATCTGGTCCAGCAATTTGCGCATGTTCGCCGCGACATCGATGATGTTGCCCGTCGGCGCGATGCCGGCTGCGACATAGACGCTGGGGATGCGGTTCCACCACGCCATCCCGGCACCGGGGCCGAAACTGACGGACGCCGTGCCGGCATCCCCCAGCCTGGTTGTCGCATCCGTACCGGCGGCGAGCGGCAGCGCCTTGAAGGCGTCCGGCGTCGTCAGGTCGCCACCGGTATCCACCGGCATCGCGGCGGCGCTGTTGCGCAATGTGCCGGCGGCGGCCACGGTGCTGGCATCAGACAGGCTCTGCGCGATCTGCGCCGCCGTCAGCCCCAGCGCCTGCAGCCGCAGCGGGTCGAGCCTCACCTGCAAGGAGGGGGCGGAGGAAAACAGCGTCACCGGCCCGATGCCAGGCACCGTCTCCAGCCGGGGGACGATGTTGCTGATGGTGAAGGCGGTCACGTCCGCTTCGCTCAGGCTGGGCGGAAACAGGACCGAAACATTGAGTTCCTGGTTGGCGTTGTCATCCCCCACGATCTTGAGGGTGGAAGGCTGCACCGCCGCGGGCAAATTGTCGCGCGCGGCATTGGCGGCGGCCAGGATCTCGGCGAACACCGTATCCGGCACCGCGCCCGGCGCCAGGAAGGCGTTGATGTCCGAATTGCCGGGCTGGGTCGAGCCGGTCACGTATTTCACGCCGGCAATGGCGGAGACGGCGTTTTCCAGCGGCAAGGTCACGAACTTATCCACGGTCGCCGCGTCGGCACCCGGAAAATTCGTTGAAATGTCGACATATCTCGGCGGAATGATCGGGCTGGAGCGGATCGGCAAGGTGGCAACAGCCGCCGCCCCGAACAGCGCCAGCGCGCTGGCGCCCAGCCCCACCAGAACCGGCTGGCGCAGCAATTTCGCCCAGATGTTCAAGACGAGGGCAGACTCACGGCTTCGCCGTCATTCAGCTTGAAGCCGCCCAGCGCCACGATCTTCTGGCCAGCCTCCAGCCCCGGCGCGGCAATGATGCTGTCCGCCCCCGCGCTGCCGAGGATTTTCACATAGACGCTATGCAGCACCCCGCCGCTCTTGGCGGGCGCGATGGTGAAAAGATATGGCCCCAGCATGGAATCATTCAGCGCCGGGCTGGGCACCGAGAAGGCGGCAACCGGCGCGCCGGTCGCGATATCCACCACCCCGTTCATGCCCGGCAGCAAAGCGCGGGGCTCGCCATCCAGCAGCCCTTCCGCGTCCCGGGCATCATTGGTGGTATCCAGCGCCGGGCTCAGCGCCGCCAGCGTGCCGGTGGCGGTGATGTCCGTGCCGCTGCCAAGCGGGGCGGTGAAGCTGAAGCGCTCGCCTGGGGCCAGCTGCGCGGCCTCGGATTGCGGCACGGAGAAATACACTTTCAGCCGCCCCGGCGCGGTCAGCGTCACCACGCTCTGGCCGGCCTGGATATAATCGCCGGGATCGATCTTGCGGATGCCCGCCGTGCCGGCGAAGGGGGCGATGATCTCGCCCTGCGCCAAAGTCGCCTGGTCCAGCTTGATCTGCGCCCGGCTCTCCGCCACCGCCGCCTGCGCCTGTTCCAGGGCGGCCTGGCTGGCGCCGGAGATGGTCATTAATTTCTGCGTGCGGGCGAGGCTGCGGGCCACCTCCGTCATCCTGGCCTCGTCCAGCGCCAGCTGCGCCTGCTGCGGGCCGGTATCGAGCACCACCAGAATCTGGCCGGCCTGCACCGCCTGGCCGGACTGGAAATTGACTTCGGTGACCACGCCGCCCCGCCCGGGGGCAAGCGTTGCATCCGCTGCCGCCGCAAGCTGGGCGGACAGCTCAGCCGGGGCGCGCCATTGCACCGGCGCCAGCACGGCCGTCTGCACCTGTGTCTGCGCGGTTGTCTGGGCCTGCGCCGCGCCGGCCATGGCGCAGCCGGAAGCCGTCAGGAAAAGGAGAATCCGGGTACGAATTTGAAACCGCCCTGTTAGCTGATTTTACGGAGTCCCCGCACGGCGCCGGGACATCTCAAGATACCCATGCACATCGCGCATGAATGCCGGGCGGCGCCCCGCCCGGCATATGCACCCGGCTACGAACCGGGATTGTTGGTGGCGATTCCGATATCCGTGATCCCCGCCTTGCGGACCAGATCCATGACACCCATCACCTGTTGCAGATTGGTGCCCTTGTCCCCGGCCACGATCACGTCGGTATCATGATCGGCCTTGACGCCCTGGAGATAGGTCTCAAGCTGATCATCGTCCATCGTCTGGTCTTTCACGTGCATGGCGCCTTGCTGGTCGATGATGATGACGACCTCGGTATGCGGCAAGGGTTGTGCTGTGGAAGCGCCGGGCAGATGCAATGTCACGCCCGAATCAGGGATCATCTTCAGCACGATCATCACGAAGAACACCAGGAGGAACATCATGATGTCGATCATCGGGATGATCTCGAGGCGGGGCTTCTCGCGCTCGAGCATCGGGTTATGGCGGCGGCGCAGGGCCATGGCCTTACGCCCCCATGCTGGAGCGCACAGGCCGCGCCACCGGCACCGCCTCACCCACGCCCTTGCCATGCAGGCGGTTGATCAGCACCAGCTTGATCAGCTCCAGCTGCTGGAAGATGTCGCGCGTCAGATTGCTGAAATAATTCACGAAGTAGACGGCAATGATGGCGATGAACAGGCCCGAGCCGGTGGAGATCAGCGCGTCGGAGATGCCGCCCGTCACCTGCGCGGTGGAGCCGGGCCCGGTGATCACGCGGAAGGCCTGGATCATGCCGATGATGGTGCCGAACAGGCCCAGCAGCGGGGCGATGGTCACCGTGGTGTCCAGCACCCACAGCCGCTTGGAGATCTTCGGGCTGGCGGCCATGATCTCTTCCTCCAGATGCATCTCCATCTCCTCGGCGGTCTCGCCGCGCGAGCCGATGGCGGTGTCGATCAGATGGCCCTGCAGCGTCTCCGCCGAGGCATCAACCAGCGCCTTCAGCCCGCCGACATTCTGGTAGGGAACCTGGCGCAGCTTGTTATGAATATCCTTGCCCTGGGCCTGGATCTTCTTGAGCACGTAGAGACGCTCGATGATCACGGCGAGCGAGATCAGGAGAACCACCCCCATCAAGATCATCAGGCCACCCGACATCTTAACCGCGTGGATCATTTCTTGCATAAAACGGAACTCCTTAAGCAGATTGGGTCTGGCCCAAATGGGGTTGCAATTGCGGCGCCGCCGCAATGAGCGCGGCGGTGTAGGCGTGCTGCGGCGATGAAATCAGCGCCGCAGTTTCGTTCAGTTCGACGATCCGCCCTGCATTAAGAACCGCGATCCGGTCCGCCATGTAGCTGACGACCGCAAAATCGTGGCTGATCAGGATATAGGAAAATGCGTTGCGGAAGGCGAGATCTTTTAAAAGATTGAGCAGCATCGCCTGGGTCGAGACATCGAGCGCCGAGGTCGGCTCGTCGAGCACGATCAGCTCGGGCTCCGCCGCCAGGGCACGGGCGATGGCGATGCGCTGCGCCTGCCCGCCCGAGACGCCGCCGGGATAACGCGCGGCCATCTCAGGGTTCAGCCCCACCTGCCCCAGCAGCTCCTGCACCCGCGCGCGGACATAGGCGCCCGAGACCCGGCCCTTCAGCCGGATCGGCTCGGCGATCACCTCGCCGATCGTCATGCGCGGGTTCATGCTCTCGCGCGGATCCTGGAAAACCACCTGGATTTTCCTGCGCAGATCGCGTTTTGCCTGGCCGGCCGTGGCGTGGAAATCCTGCCCGTCCAGCAGCACGTGCCCCTCATAGCCGATCATCTGCAGCACGGCGCGGCCAAAGGTCGATTTGCCGGAGCCGCTCTCCCCCACCACGCCCAGGCATTCGCCCCGGCCGAGGGTGAGCGTGATGTCGTTCAGCGAGGGCGGCAGCTTCGTTGCGCCACCAAACCATCCGCCCGCGCCAGGATACCGCACGGTGAGGTTCTGCACATCCAGAAGCGGCAGGAAGCGCCGCGTGGGCTTGGGCGCCAACGGCTCGGCATAGACCAGTTTCCCGCTCAGCGGCAGCGGATAGAGGCAGGCCGCCTGCGTGCCGCCATGGCCATGCGCCGGCGGGTAGGCGCTGCTGCACGCCTCCTGCGCATAGGCGCAGCGCGGGGCAAAGCGGCAGCCTGCCGGGCGGCTTTCCGGCTCGGGCAGATTGCCGGGAATATTCTGCAGCCTTGCCTGCCCCAGCCGCGCCACGGAGCCCAGCAGCGCCTCGGAATAAGGGTGGCGCGGATGCGCGAAGAACGCGTTCGCCCCGCCCCATTCCACCGAGCGCCCGGCATAAAGCACATGGATGGACTCCGCATGCTCCTGCACCACCGAGAGGTCATGGGTGACAAACAGCACCGCCATGTCGCGCTCGCGCCGCAGCCGCGCGATTAGCTCCATGATCTGCCGGGCGATCAGCGGGTCGAGCCCGGTGGTCGGCTCATCGGCGATCAGCAGTTTCGGTGAGCAGGCCAGCGCCATGGCGATCATCACGCGCTGGCGCATGCCGCCGGAGAACTGGTGCGGGTAATCGTCCAGCCTGGTGTCCGGGTTGGGAATGCCAACCTCGCCCAGCAGCTCCAGCGCCTTGGCCCGCGCCTGCGCCTTGCCGCCGCCCTGATGCACCCGCCAGGCCTCGCCGATCTGCGCGGCCACGGTGCGGCTTGGGTTCAGCGCCGCCAGCGGGTTCTGGAACACCATGCCCACGCCCTTGCCGCGCACGGCGCGCATGCGCGCCTCGTCGGCCTTCGCCAGATCCTCGCCGTTCAGCAGGATCTGGCCCTGGATTTGCGCGCCCGGCGGCAGCAGCCGCATGATGGCCAGCGCCGCGATGGTTTTGCCCGAGCCGCTCTCGCCCACCAGCCCCATCATCTCGCCGGGCGCGATGGACAGGTTGAACTGGTCGAGGATCGTGACACTCTTCCCGCCGCGCTTGAGCGTGACGGACACATCCTTGATCTCCAGCACCGCGCTCATCTTCCATTCCCCCACAGGCGCAACAGCCCTTGCCCGGTAAGCGAGGCCGCCAGCAACGAACCGAACACCAGCAGACCAGGCGGCAGGATCAGCCACCACGGATCAAGCGCCGCGATATCCAGCGCGGATTCCAGCAGGCTGCCCCAGCTTTCCTGCGGCGGCTGCACGCCAAGCCCGAGGAAGGACAGCGCGGAGACGGTGAGGATGGAATCGCCGATCATGAACGTGCCGTTCACCACCAGGATGGGCGCGATGACGCGGATGAGATGCACCCGCGCCAGATACGCCCGCGAGGCACCCGATTGCTGCGCGGCCAGCATGAAGTCGCGCCCGCGCTGGGCCAGCACCTCGTTGCGCACCAGCCGCGCCAGGCTGGGCCAGGAGATAAGCCCCAGCAGCAGGATGAGGTTGATGTTGGATTGCGGCACCAGCGCCGCGAAGAACAGCAGCACGATGAGGCTGGGCAGCGCCAGAAACACGTCCAGCAGGCGCATCAGCAGCTTGTCCAGCCAGGCCGGGCCAAGGCCGGAAATGAACCCGTAGGCAATGCCGATCACAAAGGCCAGCACCGCCGCCGGCAGCGCCACCACCAGCGTGGCATAGCCGCCCGAGAGCAGCAGCGCCAGCGCGTCGCGCCCCAGCTCATCCGTGCCGAACGGGAAGGCCGCGCTCGGTGCCTCCAGCGCATGCGCCGGGTGAATGGTGAACGGGTCCACCGGATAGATGAACGGCGCCACGAAGCCCGAGACCAGGATCAGCGCGCCCAGCACCAGCCCAAAGGTGAGGGTGTAATTGCCAGACAGACGCTGCCCCAGCGACCTGGTCGGGCTCATTGCCAATGCCTCACTCATAGCTCGCCCTCGGATCCAGCAGGCCGTTCACCAGATCGGCCAGCAAATTGCCCAGCACCGTCAGCACGCCAATGATCAGGACGATCGCGATCAGGATCGGATAGTCCTGCGACAGCGCGGAGCGCCACATCAGCCAGCCGAGGCCTGGATAGTTGAACACGGATTCCACGATGACACCGCCGGTGAAAATATAGGGAAAGGACAGGCCGAGAATGGTGACAAGCGGCCGCAGCGCGTTGCGCATCACATGCTTGAACAGAATGGCGGGAAAGCTCACCCCCTTCGCGCGGGCGGTGCGCACATAATCCTTGCCCAGCTCCTCATGCACCGCCTCGCCGAAATAACGCGACAAGGCGGAAACGGTGAGCAGCGAAACGGTGATGACCGGCAGCACCAGATGCGCTGCGAAACTCGCAAGCCCCGCATGGGGGTCGCGCAGATCGATAATGCCGCTGGCGGGGAACCACCGCACATCCACCGCGAACCACAGGATCAGCATCGCCGCGACAAAGAAAGGCGGCAGCGCATAAAAGCCGAGCTGGAATGCGCCGATGAGCTTTGCCGGCCAGCGCCCGAACCACACGCCCTGCACCAGCCCGAGCAGGATGGAGACCGCCGTGCTGAGGACGATGGAAACGCTGTAGAACACCAGCGTGTTGCGCTCATAAACCCAAAGCAATTGCCCCACCGGCCGGTTGAGCAGGTAGGAATAGCCAAGCTGCCCGTGCAGCAAATGCCACAGCCAGACGCCAAATTGCTTGACCAGCGGCTGGTTGAGCCCCAGCCGGGCATTGAGCTGCGCAACGGAATCCGGCGTCGCCTTCTGGCCCAGGATGGAATAGGCCGGGCCGCCCGGCGTGAGATGCGCCATGAAGAACACGAGCGCCACGAGAATAAAGAGCGACAAGCAAGAGGACGCCAGCCGCCGCAGAATCATTTTCGTCATTTTGCTGCCTCCCCCTCCGGCATCGTGCAGGACAGGTTCTCGGGATAATAATTATAGAGCGGATCGATGAAATCCGCCGCGCCCTTGATCCGGCTGTTCACCAGCAAGGCGATGGAAGCGGTCTCCTGCAAGATCACCGGCTGCTGCGCGCTGGCATAGGTCTCGTAATCATAAAGCCCCTGCACGCCCGGCTTGTTGGTGCTTGCATCGATCAGCTTGTCCATGGTCGGGTCGGAATAGCCGCCGGAATTCTCGAACGAGCCGGTCTTGAACAGATCCTCTCCCGTCGGATAGGCAACGGCACTTTCCCCCAGCCCCGCCGCTTCCCAGTCGGCATGCGGGTTGTTGAGCAGCGCCAGCATCTGGTTGAACTCGATATCGCGCACTTTCATCTCAATGCCGACGCGTTTCAGATAGGCCTGGGTCGTCACCGTCATCTGCTCGATCATCGCATCGCCGGTGAGGTTCAGCTGGGTGAAGCTAAGCTTCTGGCCATCCTTCTGCATGATGCCATCCGGCCCGCGCGTGTAGCCGGCCTCTTTCAAAAGCGCCAGCGCGTGGGCCGGATCATAGCTGACGGGATAATGCCCGGCCTTCATCGCGGGTGTCAGGAAGGTGGGCGGCACCGGCGCCACCGGCCCCCAATGCTCCTCACCCAGCCCATGATTAATGAGCTGGATCATCCCTTTCTGGTCGATCGCATCTTCCATCGCCTCACGCACCCGCACATCCCGGAGGAAGGCGACCTTCGGGTTGCGCAGATTCAGCGCGACTTCATTATAGTCGAGCGCCGGCGCGAGCGTGACGATTTGCGTGCCCGGCAGATGCTGCACGGCATTCCACAGCCCCATGGGCACATTGATCATGTCCAGCTCGCCGGATTCAAGCTGCTGCACCGTCTGCCCGTCCGATTCCACGAATTTCAGGATCAGCTTGTCGAAATGCAGCTTGCCGCCGGGCCATGCCGGGTTGGGCACGAACACCAGATCCTGCCCGATATTCAGCGCCTCGGGGCGCAGCGGCCCGTCCACGACCTTGAAAAACGTCACGTCGCTCTGATGCTCATAGATTTCATCAGAGCTGTATTGGCCCCAGACATGCGCCGGCAAAGGTGCCAATTGCCCCAGCCCATCCATGATGAACCATTGCGGGTTCACCTGATGCTTCAGCACCACCTGAAATTCCTCGGGGCTGATGATCTTCAGCTGTTTCACCAGATCCGGCATGCCGCCGGCGCCATAACCGGCATAGGTGGTGCCATAGGCCTGGATCAGCTTCCAGGTAAAGGCGACATCGGCGCTGGTCACCGGCACGCCGTCGGACCACACCCAGGGGCGCAGCTTCACATCATAGGTGGTGCCATTATCGGGCGAGGTGACGGCGCTGGCGATGCTGCGCGACCAGTCGATCTGCAGCGTGTTGCCATTCACCCAGAATAGCGGCTGAAACATAAGCCCCGCCGCCTGGGCATTATATGTCGAATTCACCAGCAGCGGATTGAGACCCGTAATGTCCGCGCCCGAGGCGACACCAAGCCCGGTCGGAATCACCAGCGTGCCGCAATCCCCAGGCGCGGCCAGCGCCGGGCCGGCCAGGCAGAGGGCTGTGGCGGCGGCCAGAAGGGGTTTCAATGCGCGGTGCAATACAGCTTCTCCGGCGCCCACATGCCAAGCGGGTTCATGAAATCCTGCACCCCATGCAGCCCGTTGCGCACGAGCACCGAATATTGCTCATTGGGAAGAAAGATCACAGGCTGCTGCGCGGAGGCATAATCCTGATAGGCAAACAGCCCATCCATGCCAGGCTGATCGGTGCTCTCATCAATCAGCTTGTCCATCGCCTTGTCCGCATAGCCGTTATTGTTCAAATAACCGCCGGTCTTGAACAGATCCTCGCCGCTCGGATAGGCCGCCATATCCTCCGCGATCAGGATCGCCTCCCAGCTTTGCGGCAGACTCACCATGGCCGCCATCAGCTGGTTGAACTCCACCTGCTGCACTTTCATATCAATCCCGATCGCGCGCAACTCCTGCTGGACGGTCTCCGCGATTTCGATCCGCAAAGGCTGCCCTGCCGGAATCTCCAGCGTGAAGGAGAGTTTTTTGCCATCCTTTTGCAAAATGCCATCCGGCCCCGGGGTGAACCCGGCCTCGACCAGCAGCGCCTTGGCCTGCGCCGGGTCATACCCGACCGCGAACTGCCCGGCCTTGGCCGATGGCGAAAGAAAGACCGACGGGTAGGGCGGCACCGGATTATAGGTTGCCACGCCATGGCCATGCATGGCCACCCTGATAACCTCATTCTGGTTGATCGCATCCGCGATCGCCTGGCGCACCCTTACATCCGCGAAAAAGGGCGTGGCCTTGTTCGCCATGTTGGGGATCAGCTCATGCCAGCTATAGGTTGGCGGCAGCGTCGCCACCTGCATGCCCGGCAGTTCCGAGGCCTTGTCGTACAGGTCGAACGGAATGTTGCTCATGTCGAGATCGCCGGACTCGACCGCCTGCAATTCCTGCCCCTCGCTATTCTCGAACTTCATGATGAAGCGTTCGAAATGCATCTTTGCGCCGCCGTAAAGCGGGTTGGGCACGAACGCGGCATATTGGCCGATGGCCAGCGTCTTCAGCTTCACCGGCCCATCGACAACGGCGAAGAATTTCGGGTCGGACTGCCCGTCCCAGATTTCATTGGGGGTATACCGGCCCCAGACATGCGCGGGCAGCGGCTGCAACTGGGCAATACCGTTGAGGATGAACCATTGCGGATTGACCGCATGCTTGAGCACGATCCGCACATGCGCGGCGTCAGGCGCCGTCATGCTGGAGATCAGCATCGGCATCCCGCCCGAACCATAGCCGGTATAGTTGCTGCCGTAATCCTGGATGAGCTTGAATGTGTACAACACATCCGCGCTGGTCACCGGCACGCCGTCGGACCATTTCCAGGGACGCAGCGTAATATCGTAGGTCCTGCCATTGTCTGGCGTGACGATCGCGCTCGCGATCGAGCGGCTCCAGTCAATCTCATGGAAGCGGTTGATCCAGATCAGCTGCTCAAACAGCAGCCAGGATGCTTCCTGATTATACAGGGAGGTCAGGAAAAGCGGATTGAAGGACGTGACATCGGCGCCGGGGCCAATACCCACGCCGGGCGGAATCACGATGGTATGGCAATCGCCCGAATCGGCAAGCGCAGAAGCAGACGGAACGCCGAACGCAAGAAGGCCAGCCAGGACCAGGGAACGGAAAATCATCCCCGTGGATTGAACTGAAATCGAAGACCTTGCCAAGAGCTCTCTGTGAATTTTTTTCGATGGTAACATGTTATTCGTGACGGCTCCGGCGGTTTCCCGCCGGAGCCTGCTAGATTTAGAACTTCGCCGAGACGTCGAACATGACCGAAGCCGGCGGCCCGACCAGCGCGCTCTTAACAGCCGGCTCGCCGGGGCTGGCATACTGCCCACCCTGCGGCATGTACTGGCTGTAGGCGTAGTTATAGTAATGCTCGTTGAAGATGTTCTGCGCGTTGATCGAGAAGGTCAACTCCTGCAGCTGGTGGTAGTTCACCTTCATCTTGTAGGTCAGCAGCACGTTGAACACGACATTGGCCGGGTTGAGCAAATTCGTGTTCGTCGCCGTCGCACCGTTGAGGATCGGGTTACCGGGGGCAGACAAATCATAGGTCGTATATTCACGCCCGGTGTACTGGCCGGTCACACGCGCCGAGAACGGGCCATGATCTTCCTCGAAGCCGAAATTGGCCAGCCAATTTGGCACGTTGGAAACCGGCGTGCCACGGAAGGCAACACCGAACTGGTCTTCCTGAAGCGTATCGAAAGCCGAATAACTGTTCAGATATTGAGCTCTGTTGTAGGAGCCATTGGCGAAGAACTGCAGCTCTGGTGTCGCCTGGTATTGCCCCGACATTTCCCAGCCGCTGTAAAGCACTGAGCCCGGGTTTCCGTAGATCTGCTCATTGGTCGCGAAGTCATCGAAGAAGCCGAACGCGTCGCTCACCTTCTGATAGTAGTAGTCCACGTTCAAATAGAGCTTCGGCGTATCGTAGCGCACGCCGCCCTCGTAGAGATGCACCGTCTCCGCGCCAGGCGCCGAGGTGGTACCAGAGCTTCCCTGCGCATAGTCGCTGACCGGCGCGAACACTTCCGACTTGCCGAAGCTGCCATAGGCGGTGACATGTTCTGGCAGGTCATATGAAATGCCTAGATACGGATCACCGGATCTGGAGTAGTTCTGCAGCTTGTAGGGGTTGTAAATCCCATAACTGACCTGGTTGATGTTGCTGCTATAGGCGCCGGTGGCGCGCAGCCCGCCCAGGATGTGCAGCTTGTTGTTCAGCAGGTCGATCTTGTCCTGCACATAGGCAAGATACACCGTCCGCTGCGCGCCGCCGCCAAACTGCAATGAATTGTAGCCGTTAATCTCCGGCATGTTTGTCGAGCCGTAGACGTATTCCGAACTAGAGGAACTCTCCTTGGCCACCAGAGCACCCGTGGTGATGGTGTTATGCGGCAGGAAGAACGTGAATTTCGGCGTGACGCCGATTTCATTGCTGTGAGAGTAGAGGTTCTCGGCAGCCTCGCCAGCGGCGTAGCTCGTCACCTGGGTTGGATCGCCGCTGGGGTTGAAGATGAGCGGTTCGTAGGTGAAGTAGCCCGGCGAGTAGAATGGCGCGGTGGCTGTCCCGTTGGCGACCGCCGTCGGGCCCATGGCGCCAAAGAAGGACCACGGATTCTGGATATTCGCAAGATACGGCGTGGTATTGTTGTAGTTGGCGATCAGCTGATCCGGGTTTGAATAGCTCTCCGTCGCCAGCGTGCTGTGCAGGTAGAACAGCGACCCGTCGAAGATCACATGCTGGTTAATGTAGGTTTCATCATGCAGGATCGTGGTCAGGAACTGACCGCCCTGGTTGTAGTAACCGTCGCTATAGGGGAAGTTATAGGTGTAGCCATTTTTCTGCAGCAGATCCAGCGGGGTCGGCTGGGTCTGAATATTGCCGCGGCCCTGGTTGTAGATCACCGTCAGCCCAACATTCGACAGCCCGTCATCATAGGGCTTGTTAATATTGAACAGCATGTCGTGATATTTCGCGGGCGTATTCTCTACGTAACCCGCGGTCTGGCTCTGGTCGTATTGCAGCAGCATGCGGGCCGCGTCCGGGCTGTCCCAGAGCTTGCCGGAGCTGAGCGTGAACCCCTCATGCGAGGTGCTGAACGAGCCATAGCCGCCCTCCAGCTCGCCATAGCGCTCATCCGTGGCCTGCTTGCTGCTATAGGCGATCGTACCGCCGATCGTGCCGTAACCCTGCTTATCCGGCGGGGCGACACCCGGATACACCGTGACGCCGCTGAGCTGGCCGAGGGTGATCGGCGAGCCGACATTGTTGGAGAGATAGTTGCCCGAGCCATTCAGCAGATCAGTAATGGGGATTCCATCCAGCGTCTCCGAAAGCTCGCTGTTGCGCACGCCGCGAATGGAGAGGGTCGGCGCGCTCTGGCCGGGCCCCTGGGTGTAGGCGTTCACCGACGGCGTCTGCTTCAGCAAGGTCTGGATCGAACCCATGGTCGTGCCATGAGCCTGGATGTCCTTTTGCGAAAGATGGGTGATCGCGTTCGGGATATCCTTCTCTTTCAGCAGCAGCTTTTTATAATTGATCCGGACTTTTTCAATTTCATACGTGTTATCGCTGGCGCCGTTGCCAACGCCCGGAACAACAACGGGGCTAGAAACCGCTGTGGCACTCTGAGCCTGCGCAGGCTGAAATGCGCAAACGGCACCGACAAATGTGCATGCCGTGAATAAGAGTAACTGCCTTCGCAGATTGCTCGCTTTCTTCTTCATTCGAAGCCCCTTGTTGTTGACCCTGTACTGCCCCCGATCCCGTTTACGTGTCCGGCCGAGACATTAGAGGGACTTAGAGCAAGGTTAGTGCCAAGCGCGGCCTTTGTTGCGTCTATGTTATGACAATTAACTCGCACTAACGGAATATTTCGCGGCCCCCTTTGATTACATTCCATTTATGTCCCGGTAATCCGGCGCATATATCGGAATATGTCCAAGCGCATCCGCTGCATCCATGGCGCGAAGCACAATAATAAGGCAGGCATAATTATACCGGCAAAAGAAAATGCCCACCTGAAGCAGGCGGGCATTTGGTCGGGAGCACAAAAATTAGGCTCCAGAGGCGTGTATTTTTAGCAGGTCTGTCCCGCGCATAAATCAGTCGGAATCGCCACCGCCATCGCCGGGCATAATTTGCACCGGCACCTCGAAGGTCAGCGCAGCACCTGGCATCTCGTTATTAAAGGGCGGAAAATGCGCGTCGCGCGCATGCTCCAGCGCCGTCTGGTCGATCAGCGGATTGCCGCTGGAACGAACGACCGAGGCGCCGATCACCTGCCCGCTGGGCGCCACCTCGATCTTAATGACCGCCGTGCCGGAAATCCCCAGCTGGGCGAGGGCGGGCGGCACGTTCTGGTTGGCCTGGATGATCGAATGCATGGCCGCGCCGTAAGGGCCGATGCCGCTGGTGGGCGCGGCGGCAGGCGGTGCCGGATGCGCCGCAGGCGCGGCCGCGCTCACCGGCGCCGCCGGTTGCGGCGGGATCGGCTTCGTCGGCGCTTCTGTATGATGCATAACCGGCTTGGGCGGCGGCTGCTTCATCACATGGCGCACCGGCGGCGGCGGCTTCGTCGCCACCACGATCTTGCTCGGCACCGGCGGGGGCTTGGGAATCACCGCCGGAATCGGCTTGGGCGGGGGCACCACTTTAGGCGGCGGCGTGGGTTGAGGCAGGCTTGTCAATGTCGCCTGGGTCACCTGAATGGCCGGGGGAGGCGCCTTTGGCTTCAGGCCAAGGGCGGCCGCAAAGAGCAAAGCACAAATAAGCGCCACCAGCACAATGGCAATAAATGTGGCTTTGGGCAGACCAAGCTCCGGCGCGTCCCAATCTTGGAAATGCTGTTTGGCGGTTACTTGCAAGTCATAATCCTTCAGTGTCGCAGCTTTGCCGGCGAGACGAAGACAGCCCTCAACGTGTAGGTTGGTTGCTCTCTCAACTTCCGGCTACCCGGCAAAGTTCCAAGCAAAAATTGTGCCGCTCCGGAAGGCCGGCCGCGCCTCACAGCATCCCGGCGGCCCACAAGCCAGCACGGCAAAGCGCAGCGCCGGCGCGGCGATGCACACAGGATGCGCAAGCGAGAACGCCGAAAAACCAAGGGACTCTTAAAACTAAGACGTCCGGAAATTAGCGGGAATGTTCAGGGGCAGACCGTGGCGGAGAGGGTGGGATTCGAACCCACGGTACGCTTGCACGTACAACAGTTTTCGAGACTGCCCCAATCGGCCACTCTGGCACCTCTCCGGGGATCGCCGGTGCCGGGCTTATAGGCAA
>DATJXU010000105.1:0-2046 GCA_035499915.1 Acidocella sp. | reverse complement strand
AGCTGCAATGCGCCCCGTATCGGCAAGTTGAACCAAGAAGTCAAGGATTAGCGCGGAATCGACGGTCCCGTGCCTCCTGTTCCGTGCAGATGAGCGCCAATAACCGGGCAATCTCAACAAACATCATGGGCGTCTCCAATGACGCAAGCGCAGCGCGTTGCCAAGCACGCAAAGCGACGATGCGGCCATGGCCCCGCCGGCCAGAGCCGGGCTGAGCAGGCCGAACGCGGCGGCGGGAATGCCTAGGGCATTATAGATCATCGCCCAGAACAGCCCCTGCACCAGCACCGCCCAGGTTTTGCGCGCGAGCGCGATAGCGGCGGGGGCCAACTCCGGCGCCGGGCGCAGCAGGGAGACATCCGCCGCCTCGATGGCGACGTCCGCGCCGGAACCCATGGCCATGCCCACAGTCGCCGCGGCGAGAGCGGCGGCGTCGTTGATACCGTCGCCCAGCATGGCGGGGCGGTGCCCGGCGGCGCGCAATTCATGAATGACGGCCAGCTTCCGCGCTGGATCGGCCTGGGCGACAATCTCCACGTCCACGTCCAGCGCCTCGGCGGCCTCGCGCCTGTCGCCAGTGAGCAGCAGCACACGCAGCCCCATCTCCCGCAGCCTGTTCACGGCCTCGCGCGCGCCAGGGCGGAGCGTGTCGGTAAAGGCGAAACCGGCGAGCACGGGGCCGTTCTCCTCGGCCAGCCAGGACCATGTGGCGCCGTCCATTACGGCGGGGGCTGCCTGCACCAGCGCGGCCGAGCCGAGCACATAGCCCCTGCCCGACACCTCCCCACGCACGCCCCTGCCCGGCAACGCCACGAAATTCTCTGCCGGGGCCACGCCTGGCTGGCGCAAAGCCGCGCTCAGCGGGTGCGTGTCCCGCGTCGCCAGCGAAGCGGCGATCTCGCGCACCCGTGCCTCGGTCAAAGCGCCGAACAACTCCACGCGCTGCAATTGCGGCTGACCGGTGGTCAGCGTGCCGGTCTTGTCGAACACCAGCGTGTCGATATGCGCGGCCGCCTCCAGAGCGTCGGCGGTGCGGAACAATATGCCCTGTTTGGCCGCCGCGCCGGTGCCGGCCAGGACCGCCGCCGGGGTGGCCAGCCCCATGGCGCAGGGGCAGGCGATGACCAGCACGGAAACGGCGTTGATGATGGCGCGGGGATAGGCCGTGCCATGCGCCAGCCACGCCAGCAAGGTAAGCAGCGCCAACCCCACCACCACCGGCACGAACACCGCCGCCACCTTGTCCGCCAGCTTCTGCACGCGCGGCTTGGTCGCCTGCGCGTCCTCGATCATCCGGGCCATGCGGTCGAGGAAGCTTTCCCCGGCGGCGGAGGTCACCCGCAGGCGCAGCACGGCATTCAGATTCAACGTACCAGCCAGCAGCTTCGCCCCCGGCCCGCGCGTCACCGGCAGCGCCTCGCCGGTCACGGGGCTCTCGTCCAGGCTGCCCGTGCCTTCGGTGACGATGCCATCCACCGGCACGCGCTCACCGGGGCGCAGCTCGATCTCATCCCCCGGCACCAGCATGGCAACCGGCACATCGGCGCCGCCCGCCCGGTGCGCGACCTCCGGGCGCAGCTTGTGCAGCGCGGTGATGGCGCGGGCGGCATCGCGCTTCACCCGGCCTTCCATGTATTTGCCGAGCCGGACCAGGGTGATGATGGCCACCGAGGATTCGAAATAGAGCGGCCCGGCAGCGCTGAAATCCCACACTGACAGCCCCCAGGCGGCGGTGGTGCCGAGCGCCACCAGCAGGTCCATATTGCCCGACCCCACCCGCAATGCCGCCCACCCGGCCCGGTAAAAGCGCGCCCCGAGCCAGAACTGCACGATGCTGGCAAGGACCAACTCCACCACATCCGGCACGCGCAGCACCATGCCCAGCACCACGGGTGCTGCGAGGATGAACGCGGCGACAAGCTCGAATTTTTCCCGCCGCGCGTCATAAGGCTTCGCAGCTTCCAGCGGCGTGGCGGTAAAGCCGGCGCGTTGCACGGCCTCGATCAGCGCGGTGAGCGCGACGTCCGGCCCGGCCTGCACCTGCGC
>DATJXU010000104.1:0-63534 GCA_035499915.1 Acidocella sp. | reverse complement strand
TCCAAACCAAGTTGTAAACGTTTTTTGCGCCGCTTTTTTACAAAAAAGCGGCCTCTTTCTCACCAACTATCATTATTCAAATCATCGCCGCCGCCGCTGCCATCGTCCCAGCCGGGATTGCCGAGCAGCCCGTCATCGCGGTCCGGCGTGAAATCCTGCTGCGGCTGCGCCGCTTGCGCGTCGTGGCCCCCCATCAGCCCATCAACAATCCGCTCACCCGCGGCAAAGCCCGCACCTGCCGCCAGGCCGGTGACGATCGAGCTGCCCAGCCCGCCGCCGGCAGGCGGATAACCGGCCGGGCCGTAAGGGTTCGGGCCGTTCGGGCCATAGGCGCCATAGGGCGCGTTGGGGGTGCCGGGGTAGGGGCGGTAGGGCTGGTTCATCGCGCCCCGGCGGAAGCCGGAGAACAGGCGCAGCAGGATGAACAGCAGCACCAGCCCGCCGATCACCAGCAGAACCGGGCTGAACCCGCCGGCCGAATGGCGGGCACCGGAAGAAGAAAGCCCGCCATTGACATGGGTACGCAGGGCAGCGGCCTTTTGCGGGTCGGCGAAGGGCAGGCCGGGCGCGTATTGGTCGGCCTTGGCCAGAGCCTGCGCGGCGGCGCCTTCATTGCCGCGTGCATCCTGTGCCTCGGCCATCAGATACCAACCCGTTCCGCTATCCGGGTGCTGCTCCAACACCCCCTTGAGGGCCTGCACCGCCTGCGCCTCCTGGCCATTATCGATGAGGGTCTGGATCTGGCGCGGAGTCGGCCCTTGGGCCTGGGCAAACGCAGGCAGGGCAGGGGCCAGAAACAAGCCGCCTGCGAGGGCCAGGGGAAGGAATGAAAACTTGGTCATGTTTGGGAGTCCTTAAGGCATCCGGTGCGTATTTGGGCATTCATAGGGTAAAAGTCCATTGCGGCAGATCGGTGACAGCCGCCAGAAACAGTGCGTAACGACTCATTATTAGTATACGCAGCGCACAAAATTGAATAAAATCCGAATCCTGGGGAGAAACACTGTGCGGGAGGCCAGACTCGTCTCACCCGGTTCTTCATGGTGACAAGGAGGCCCCTTGCATGCCCAGTCTGGCTCACGCCGAGGATGACGTAACCACCGTCTCCAACCCGCTCGACCTGGTTGAACAGGTCATTTCCGCCAATGAATGGATATTCGACCGCCGCTCCGAGTCCGACCTCGCCGCCGAGGCGCAGGGCAAGTGGTGCGATTATGGCATGTATTTTTGCTGGTCGGATGAGATTTCCGTCATGCATTTCACCGCCGCCTTCGACATGAAGGCCCCGGTGAAGCAGCGCGGCGCGCTGTATGAGCTGCTGGCCAAGGCCAATGAACGGCTCTGGATCGGCCATTTCGGCATGGATGAGGATACGGGCATGCCGGTCTATCGCCATGCCATGCTGCTGCGTGGCACGAACAGCGCGGCTTCGGAATCGATCGAGGATATGATCGATATCGGCATTACCGAGTGTGAGCGCTTCTTCCCCGCCTTCCAGTTCGTGCTCTGGGGCGGCAAGAGTGCCGACGAGGCTCTGGACGCCGCCATGCTGGAGTGCGCCGGCGAAGCATGAGATAGAGCGGCCATGACCGCTCTTCCTTCTCTCCTGCTCGTCGGCGGTGGCCGCATGGGCAGCGCCCTGCTCGCCGGATGGCGCGAGCAGGGCCTTTCCCGCGCTGTCGTGGTTGATCCTTCGCCAGGCGCGCAATCTTTGGCCGGGCCGGATGTCACCGTGCTGGCCGATGCCGCGCAGCTCCCCGCCGATTTCGCGCCGCAAGCCGTGGTGCTGGCGGTGAAGCCGCAAATGGCCGCCGCCGCGCTGCCTGCCTATGGCCGCTTCGCGGACAAGGCTTTGTTCATCTCGATCATGGCGGGCAAGACGGTGCAGGGCGTCGCGCAGATGCTGGGCGGTGCCCCCGGCATCGTGCGCGCCATGCCCAACACCCCCGCCGCCGTGCGCCAAGGTATCACCGTGGCCTTCGCGGGCCCTGGCGTTTCCGCCACCCGGCGCGATCTCGCCACCCGGTTGCTCAGCGCTGTGGGTGAGGTCGCCTGGGTTGAGGCGGAAGCCATGCTCGACCCCGTCACGGCTATTTCAGGCGGCGGCCCGGCCTATGTGTTCCTGCTCACTGAGTTGCTGGAGCAGGCGGGGCTGGATCAGGGGCTGCCTGCTGACCTCGCCAAAATCATGGCCCGCCAGACGGTGGTTGGCTCGGCCGCGCTGCTGGCTTCGTCCTCTGAGGCGCCCGAGGCGCTGCGCGTGGCGGTGACCTCCCCGGGCGGGACCACCGCCGAGGCGCTGAAACTGTTGCGCGCAGATGACGCCTTGCCGAAAATTTTCAAGGCAGCCATTCAGGCGGCCACTGAACGCTCTCGGGAGCTCTCTGCTTAATTTACTTTGCCGCCCCCCGTTGCTACACCCCGCGCCAGCCGTATCCCTGGGAAGACCACGAATGAAGATTGTAGCCTGCAACAGCAACCGACCCCTGGCCGAGGCTGTCGCTGCCGGTTTGAACCTGCCGCTGGCGAAAGCCGCCATCCGGCGCTTCGCGGACATGGAAGTGTTCGTGGAAATCCATGAGAATGTGCGTGGCGAGGATGTGTTTGTCATCCAATCGACCTCCTACCCGACCAACGACAATCTGATGGAGTTGCTGATCACGCTGGACGCGCTGCGGCGCGGCTCCGCACGGCGTGTCACGGCGGTCATTCCTTATTTCGGCTATGCCCGTCAGGACCGTAAATCCGGTCCCCGCACGCCGATTTCAGCCAAGCTCGTCGCCAACCTTATAACCGAGGCCGGTGCCAGCCGCGTGCTGACCATGGATCTCCATGCCGGGCAGATCCAGGGTTTCTTCGACATCCCGGTGGACAACCTGCCCGCCGCGCCGCTTTTCTCGCGCGACATTCAGGAGCGTTTCGAGGGCCGCACCCCGATGATCGTCTCCCCGGACGTGGGCGGCGTGCTGCGCGCGCGCATCATCGCGCGCCGGTTGAACACCGACCTTGCGATCATCGACAAGCGCCGTGAGCGCGCCGGTGTTTCCGAGGTGATGAACATCATCGGCGATGTGGAAGACCGCCATTGCATCCTGGTGGATGACATCGTGGATTCCGGCGGCACGCTGTGCAACGCTGCCGAGGCGCTGCTGGCCAATGGCGCCAAGTCTGTCGAGGTTTATGTCTCGCACGGCGTGCTCTCGGGCGGCGCCGTGGCGCGCATCGCGGCCTCGCCGATCGAGATGATGACCATCACCGACTCCATCATGGCGACGGAGGCGGTGCGCCTCGCCCATAATATCCGCCAGCTCTCCATCGCGCCGCTGCTGGCCGAGGCGATGCGCCGCATCTCCACCGAAAGCTCGGTCAGCTCGCTGTTCGACTGAACGCGCGAGCGCAAAGGCGCAATTGGCAAAAGCCGCGTTCTGGCCAAGGCTGGAGCGCGGCTTTTTATTGTTTTAAAGGCCTTCTGGAGCCGTTTTTTCAAAACCGCCAGAACCATCTCAGGGAACTGTCATGAAGCTGTTTCATTCTCCGAATTCCTGTTCGCTGGGCATTCACGTCCTGCTTGAAGAGATCGGCAAGCCCTATGAGCTGATGAAAGTCGATTTTGCTGCCGGCGCCCAGTACAAGGAGCCCTATATCTCGCTGAACCCGAAATCCAAGGTGCCCGCCCTGCTGCGCGAGGATGGCACGCTGGTGACGGAGTGGCCCGCCATCGCCTGGTACCTGGCGAAGACCAACCCGGAGGCGCATCTGCTGCCCCAAAACATTGATGGCGAGGTAAGGGCGCTGGAACTTCTGGATTACATGATCGCCACCGTGCATATGCGCGGCTTCACCCGGATCTTCCGCCCCGGCCTGTTTACGCCCACAAATTCCGACGAGCCCGCCGTGCAGCAGACGGGGCGTGATATCGTGGTGACCGGTCTGAAGTTGCTGGCGCAGATTCTGGGGGCCAAGGCCTATCTGATGGGCGATTACTCCATTGCCGATGCCGCTCTGTTCTTCCTGGAACATTGGGCGGCGACCCGCGCCAATATTCCACTGCCTCCGGCGATTGCGGGGCATCTGGAGCGCATGCGCGCCCGCCCGGCCGTGCAGCGCGCTTTGGCCGCCGAAGGGCTGGCCTGACTTGGCGCTTCCCGAAATCCCGTTCTGGTTCCTCCGCCATGGAGAAACACGTTACAATGCCGCCGGGCTCAGCCAGGGCGCGATCGACATTGAGCTGAACCCTACCGGCCGAGCCCAGGCGGAGCGCGCCGGGCCGCTGCTGGCGGGGCAGGGGATCACCGCCATCATCTCCTCGCCCATGCTGCGCACACGCGAAACCGCGGAGATTGTGAACGCGTTTCTGCGCCTGCCGGTCAGCTATGAGCCGGATCTGCGCGAAGTGATCTTCGGTGGCATGGAGGGCAAGCCGCTTTTGCCCTGGTTCCCCGAATGGCTGGAGGGCCGCTACACGCCCGAAGGGGCGGAAAGCTTTTCAGCTTTGACCGCGCGTGTCGAGATAGCGCTTACGGGCGTTCTGGAAGGCCGGAAGGGACCCTTGCTCATTGTCGCCCATGGCGGCGTGTTCCGGGCGATACGCGACTTGATGGGATTGCCGAAGGAAGGCCTCACCCGCAATGCCGTGCCGCTTTATTGCGCGCCGGGCGAGGATGGCTGGCAGGTCACCAGCCATGTTGATCCGGTCCAGTAACGGCTCAGCCCATCAGGGCGGCCAGTCCGGCTCCGGCGATCAGCGCCAGAAGCAAGATCACCTTGGGGGGCACAAATGCACTCATCTGTCATACTCCTTGGTCGATAAGTCCTGCCAAAGGCAGTCTCAAAGCCCCTGAACCAATTCAGGAGAGACAGTGTATGGCGTCGCCGTTCCGGCTTCGCATCCTCCGTTTGCGCCGGGGAGGCATGCGCCGCGGTGATATTTGCTGGATGTTTAGAGAGTCATCGTCAGCGCGACGGGCACATGGTCCGAGGGCTGTTCCCAACTCCGCGCCTCGCGCAGAATTGCATGGCTGCTGAGCATCGGCACGAGATCCGGCGTCACCCAGATATGATCAAGTCGCCGGCCGCGATTCGAGGCCGCCCAGTCCCGGTTGCGGTAGGACCACCACGTATACAGCTTCTGCGTCTCAGGCACGAAATGCCTTATGGCGTCGTAAAACCCTTGGCCGCGCCAAGCCGTTAGCGCTTCCACCTCAACCGGCGTGTGGCTAACCACGTCCAGCAGCTGCTTATGACTCCATACGTCATGCTCCAGCGGGGCAATGTTCAAATCCCCGACCAGCACGGCACGCTCAGGTTTGTATTTCGCGAAATGTGCCCTGGCCTCGCTCAGAAAATCCAACTTATGCGCGAATTTCTCATTGGCGGCGCGGTCAGGAAGATCGCCTCCGGCCGGGACGTAGAAATTATGAATCGTAAACTTTCCGCCTGGCGCCTCAATCGTCGCGGAGATGTGCCGGCAGTCAGTCTTGCCGCACCAGTCAGGTGTGTCCTCCGCCAGGGTCAAAGGCAGGCGCGAGAGAATGGCGACACCGTTATAGCCCTTCATCCCGCGCTTGAGCACATGGGGAAAACCGATCTCCGTGGCGATGGCCTCGGGAAACAGTTCGTCTGGCACCTTGGTTTCTTGCAGGCAGATAACGTCTGGCTGCAATTGCGCAACCAGCCGGTGCAGATGTGCCTGGCGCAGGCGCAGCGAGTTGATGTTCCATGTGGCGATTGTCAGCTTCATGCCAGGATTCTACAGGCTTTATCGAGGATGCCTATCCCCCTGACGTGACAGGTCCGGACGCAGGGGTGAACTCGAACAGCGAATCCGGAAACGGCCCGCCAGGAGCGATATCATAGAGGTGCACGCTGGTCTGCTTGCCCTGCGCATCGGTCACGACCCAGGCGCGCAGCTCGAGCGGGTCTGTTGAGAAGGAGAGGGTGAGCGTTCCCGCTGCCTCCTTGCCCCGGCGTACCAGCGAGAGATCCACCTGGCCGGGCTGTTTATTGATGTTGGTGATATAGACACCGGCGGATTCGAGATCGACATGCGGTGCCAGCAATATGCCGAGCGGTGTGGCGCTGAGCGGGATATTGGTTGTCTGGCCCAGATCCGGGTCGTTATAGACCAGCAATCCAAATCCGGCGACAAGCAGCTGCGGGTCGGGCGGGTCATAGGCAAAGCGCATCTTGCCGGGGCGCTGCAGCCAAGCCTTGCCGGTCCGTGTCGAACCGTCAGAAGCGACTTGCAGGAAATTGGCGGTCAGCCCCTTCTGCGCGTTCAGATAGGCTTCGACCTGCGAGACCAAAGCCTCGTCACCGGCCGATAAAGCCAAGGGCGCAGCTTGCGCCGGGGCGCGTGCAAACAGCGATAATCCCAGAAAGACAGCCGCCACGCCTAGAGCGCGGCGGCGACAGAAAAGGTCAGCTGGCGGCGCGGCGGCTGGCAGCTTCGGTTTTGTTGGCGGCGAGAGCATCGGTCATAATATGGCGCGTTTCGCGTAGAAAAGCAGCCCCCTTCACGGTGCGCTGAACCAGAACGGAGCGGCGGTCCGACGGGTCAACCTTGCGGCGGACATAATCAAGCTCCGTCAAACGGTCGAGCGCGCGGGTAATGGCCGGCTTGGAGACGTTAAGCTCCTGGGCCAACCCACGCACCGTGTGACCGCCTTCATTCAGATAACAGGTGAGAAACACACCGAGCTGACGGGCGGAAAGATCAACGCCGTCCCGCCGCACGAGCGAAACGATGGTGTCCCGAAGAATGCCGACCAACTGGTCAGACGAGAGTTGTGGAGAAGCCATAGTCTTGTTCCTTAGATAGCAAAAACCGTTCTTCTTTCTGAAAAGCTAAAGTCTTTCATCAAGCAAACGATTAGTACACGATACTATAGGAGGTTTCAAAACTCCTTCAATATGATGTCGAAAAATTCTTTGTCCGAATCACTAACAACGCAGCAGAATTCAATTCGCATTGTTACGAAACAGAATAAAAACAGGCGATCGAAAACTGCATTGTTTCTAAAACAATGCAGTCTAATCAAAAGCTTTTTCTAAGCTGGGAGGTTTCCAAATTGTCACGCTGCGACTTTTTGGTATGGCGCGAATTAACGTGCCGCCGCGCAGGGCTCGCATGCAAAATGCGCGATTGCCGCCAGCAGGGCTTGCAGCGTCTGCGCTTCTCCGCCTTCGGGCTTCCCGGGGCGCGTGGCGTCATTCCATGCGTAAGCATCGATATGGGCCCAGGAAATTCGTTTTGACACAAAATGTTGCAGGAACAAAGCGGCGGTGATCGCGCCGGCAGAGGGCTTGGAAGACACATTGTTCAAATCGGCAAACGGGCTTTCGAGCCATTTGGCATAGCTGTCATGCAGTGGCAGGCGCCAGAGCTGGTCGCCAGTCTTTCGGCCGGAGGAGAGGATGTTATCCGCCATTGCGTCGTCGGTACAAAACAAAGCGGGCAGATCCGGCCCCAGCGCGACCCGCGCAGCGCCGGTAAGCGTTGCGATATCGATCAGCCAGTCGGGCTGTGCTTCGCAGGCCTCGTCGAGAAGGTCGCATAGAACCAGCCGTCCTTCCGCATCGGTATCCCCGATCTCAACGGTGATCCCCGCACGGGTGCGCAGAATATCGGAGGGCCGCATGGCGTGCCCGGATACGCTGTTCTCGACGCAGCCGATGCGCAGTTCGAGCCGGACCGGCAGGTCCAGCGCCATGATGGCGGCGGAGAGTCCGAGCGTGATCGCAGCACCTCCCATATCCTTGCGCATCAACCGCATGGATGCGCCGGGCTTCAGATTATAGCCGCCGGTGTCGAAGCAAACCCCCTTGCCGCATAGCGAGATCAACGGCGCGGTGGCTTTGGCCGCGCTGCCCCGCCAGCGGAAGATTGCGGCGGCAGGGGCGCGGTCTGAGCCGGCACCGACGGCATGGATGGTCGGGAAGCGCGTTGCGAGCGCCTCGCCCTGCACGCATTCCGCCTCTGCTCCAAAGCGCGCGGCGATCTCCATAGCCGCCTGTGCCAACTCGGCCGGGCCAAGAGTATTGGGGGGGGAGTTGATCAGTTCCCGTGCCAGCATGACACTGCCGGCGATGATCCGGCTGCGCGCTGACGCCTCGGCGAGGCTGGCGAGGCGGGCCTTCTTTGCCTTCAGGGCCTGGTACCTGTACGCGCCCAGCAGAAAGCCAAGTTCCGCCTCTTCCGCGGGGAAGTGGCCGGGCGCGATCCGCCAGACGCTTCCCGCGGGCAGCCCGGCGGCGGCGGCGCCAAAGCCGGAGACGGCGCTACCACGGCCCAGCCCGAGTACCGCCCCGGCGGGAGCCCCGTGTTCATCCGGGATAAGCAGGATTTGTCCGGCTTCGCCGGAGAAGCCAAGCAGGGCAGCCTGGGCGGCGGCGGCGGGCAAGCCGGGCAGAGTGTTGGTCCAGTCATCCAGCCCTACGCCGTAAAGGGGCAGGGCTTGGCCGCTCGCACCATCGAGGCCGGCGGGAACATCCAGGAATTTCAGGGCTTCGCTTGTCATGGCGATTACTTAGCGGCAGTTGTTCCGCCAAGCCATGGTATGCAGTGTCGGTCCGGTGCCGTGTACCAAAATAAACACGAGCCAGGGCACCCGCGATGGGCACGCCTAGCTCGGCAAATAACGCTTGTCTCGCGCCAAAATCGTCCCGGCGCTGTAGGTTAGTGCAGCCGTTCGATACCGATGGCGGCGACGCGGCCCTCTCGCTGCTGCAGTGCGAAGCGTACCCGCTCGCCCTCATTCAACTTGCGCAGGCCGGCATGTTGCACGGCGCTGATATGAACGAAAATATCGTTGCCGCCATTATCAGGGGCGATAAAGCCATAACCTTTGCCGGGGTTGAACCATTTCACGATCCCGGTGAAGGAAGCGGAATCCTGATGGGTTTTGGTGTCCTGAATCGTTTCCATATCGACGCCTTTCTTTGCCCTTGCTTGCGGGCTTGGGTCATTCCTCCGGACTTTTATCCGGTACCCCATATTTTAAACGCATTTGAAACAGGCGATCAATTGGAAATTTTTTGCTGCGATGCGGCGTCAATTCAAAATCGGAGGCCGGGCGCGACAAGCGCCCGGCCGGGTAGGTTGGCTTTGGTTCAGGCTACGTCTTCGCGTTTGTCGCGCACACGAACATAAGCGATGGCGGCATGCTCTTCGCAGTAAGGCTTGCTCGCCACGGCGGCAGCATTACAAAAATGAAAGCTCGGCCGGCCTGGCTCGCCGATGGGCCAGCAGCAGGGCGTGGTGCGTGGCTGCTGCTGCTTGGGGGCGGGCATGATGGCCCGCAGAACCGGCACAGGCGTGCTAACCGAGGCGGAGAGCGGTGGCAGGGTTGGGCCCTGGGTGCGCTTTGGGGTTGCTGGGCGCGGTGTGCTTTCCCCGGCAGAGCGGCGAATGGGAGAGGGGCGGGCCGGCAGATTGAGACGATGCGCCTTGCCGACCACGGCATTCTTGGAAATATTCAAGCGACGGCCGATCTCAGCCGTCGACAAACCTTCCGCCCACAATGCGCGTAGGCGCGCGATTGTCTCGTCTGTCCACTCCATATTGTGGGCCTCCTTGTTAAAGCTACTACATACAGTAGCTTCCGCTAGGCTGGCGGGCAATGTCTAGCAGGCCTTTCCCGAGTCCTTTTCTGTGGAAAACTTTTTTTGACAAATTTGTCAGGGCTTTACCGTCTCGCCGGGGAAGGTCCCCCAGAAATCGCTGCGGGCCAGGTAGCCGGTCTCATATTCGGTGGCCACCTTGCAGAAATCGCTGCCCGCGTCGCAGCGCAACAGCGCGCCTGAGACGCCCTGTTTCAGGTAGGCCGTGATGCCAGAGTCCGGGCTGGGGGCGTTGCGCAAGGCTGCTTGATCGGCGGTGACATAAAAGCTGCGCCTGGCGCGGATTGTGGCTTCATGCACCCAGCCTGTGCCGCCATCCGGGGCGAGAATTTGCCGCCACACATCGAACTCGCCGATGATCTCCACCGGCAGCCCCTGGCGCTGGTAGACCCAGTTCGCAGGATACTGAAATCCCGGCCCGGCGCGGAAATTTACCTTGTCCGAGCGCAGGCTGACAAAGCGTGGCACCGGCAAGTTGGTGGCGCTGCCCAGGCCGGGGCCAGGGCCGGTGCCAGGGTCGGGTGCCGCAGCGCAGAGCAGCGGCAGAAGCAGCAGCAAGATCAGCCGCAGACGGGGCATGCCGGGTCCTTTCGAAGCCTGATCTTGCGGAATTCCGCAGCGAGTGCGTCCCAGACCAGCAGATATCCAGAGAGAGACTGGCCGATCCCGGTGAGCTCCTTGATCACCTCGGTGGCCTGCATGGCGCCCATGACCCCGGTGACGGCGCCCAGCACCCCGGCTTCCGCGCAGGGCGGCACCAGCCCCTCCGGCGGTGGTTCGGGGTAGAGGCAGCGGTAGCAAGGGCCGCCCGCATGCGGCTTGAAGGTGGAAATCTGCCCCTCGAAACGCAGCACAGCGGCGGAAACCAGGGTTTTCCTTGCCGCCACGCAGGCATCGGCAACCAGAAAGCGCGTGATGAAATTATCCGTGCCGTCGCAAACCAGATCATAATCGGCGATCAGTTGCGCCACATTCTCCGGCCCCAGCCGTTCGGCGTGCCGCACCACTGTGACCAGAGGATTGATCCGCGCAAGCGACTCCGCGGCCGATTCCACCTTGAGCTGCCCCAGGCTGGCCGTGCCATGCAGAACCTGCCGCTGGAGGTTGGAAAGCTCGACCACATCCGCATCCACCAGCCCGATCGTGCCGATGCCGGCCGCCGCCAGATACAGGGCCAAGGGCGATCCAAGCCCCCCGGCGCCGACCACCAGCACTTTCGCCGCCTTCAATTTTGCTTGTCCGGTGCCGCCCAGCTCGCGCAGCAATATATGCCGGGAATAACGCTGGATCTCGGCTTCTGAGAAATTCAACTCCATGGAACGCTTATATTATGATTATCTCCAATGGACCAAACCGCGAAACCACTTCACGCGGTGTGTCAATCTGGTAATAGAGTATGGATGAAGTTGTGTTCCAGCAGGGGCACGGCCCGGCTGCGAGGTTTTCTTATATGACGGTGATTAACGCTATCCGCATGGGTGGCATGGATATTCTTCCCCTGGTTGAGGGCGGCAAGGGCGTTTCGGCCTCCAATGGCATCAGCGCTGGCCATTGGGCCTTGTCTGGCGGTGTCGGCACGTTTTCCGCTGTGAATGCTGACAGCTTTGACGCGCAAGGGCATGTGATCCCGCAGATCTATCGTGGCCGCACCCGCCGGGACCGGCATGAGGAGCTGATCAATTACGCCATTGAGGGCGGCGTTGAGCAGGCCAAGCGCGCCTGGGACATTTCCGGCGGCAAGGGGCGCATCCACGCCAACATCCTTTGGGAAATGGGCGGCGCCGAGCGTGTCATCACCGGCATTCTGGAACGCACCAAGGGCATCGTGAACGGCATCACCTGCGGGGCCGGCATGCCTTACCGGCTGTCTGAGATCGCCGCCAAGTTCAACGTGCATTATTATCCCATCGTTTCCTCCAGCCGTGCCTTCGCGGCTTTGTGGAAGCGCGCTTATTCCAAGGTCGCTCATCTGCTGGGTGGCGTGGTGTATGAGGATCCCTGGCTGGCGGGCGGGCATAATGGCCTGTCCAATTCCGAGGATCCGGAGCGCCCGGAAAGCCCCTATCCGCGCCTCGTAGCGCTGCGCAAGGTGATGCGCGAATTCGGCCTGCACGAGACGCCGATCATCATGGCCGGCGGCGTCTGGGCGCTGGAGGACTGGAAGGATTATATCGACAACCCGGAGATCGGGCCGATCGCTTTTCAGTTCGGCACCCGCCCGCTGCTGACCAAGGAAAGCCCGATTCCGCAAAGCTGGAAGGACCGGCTGCTGAAGCTGAAGCCGGGCGATGTGTTCCTCAACCGTTTCTCGCCCACGGGATTTTACTCCTCGGCGGTGAATAATGATTTCATCAAGGAGTTGCGCGGCCGTAGCGAGCGTCAGGTCGCCTACAGCCCTGAGCCGGTGGGTGAGCATCTGGTGGAATATGGGGTGGGGGCGCGCAAGCGGCCTGTCTATCTCACGGCACCCGATTATGCCCGCGCCAAGGAGTGGGAGGATGAGGGCTATACCGAGGCGCTGCGCACGCCGGATTCCACGCTGATTTTCGTGACGCCCGAAAAATCCAACGAGATTCACGAGGACCAGGTGGCCTGCATGGGCTGCCTCAGCCAGTGCCGCTTTTCCAACTGGTCCCAGCATGAGCCGAGCTTCGATAACGGCAAGAAGGCGGATCCGCGCAGCTTCTGCATCCAGAAAACCCTGCAGACCATCGCGCATGCCGCGCCGGACGATGAAGCGGCGATGGACAATAATTTGATGTTCGCGGGTCATAACGCCCATCGTTTCGCCACGGACCCGTTCTATTCCAACGGCTTCATCCCGACGGTGAAGCAGCTTGTGGAGCGTATTCTCACCGGCAAATAAGGGGGCTTCATGAAGATCCTGGGCATTTCGGGCAGCCTGCGGAAGGGTTCATGGAATAGCGCGGCGCTGCGTGAGGCCGTCGCGCTGTTGCCGGACCATGAACTCTCCATCGCCGAGATCGGCGATTTGCCGCTGATGAACCAGGATCTGGAGCAGGACGGAACATTCCCCGCGCCGGTTGAGCGGTTGCGCGCGCAGATCACCGCGGCGGATGCCATCTTGTTTGCCACGCCGGAATATAATGCCTCGATCCCGGCACCTTTGAAGAACGCCATTGATTGGGCCTCCCGTCCCGCCAACACGCTCGCGGGCAAGCCGGCGGCCATCATTGGCGTGTCGCCGGGAGCACTCGGCACCTCCCGTGCGCAGTACCCGCTGCGCCAGACGCTGGGTGTGCTTGCCGTGCAACTGCTCGGCCAGCCGGAAGTATTTATCGGCGCCGCGGCGCAGAAATTCCAGGACGGAAAGCTCACCGATGCCGGGACACGGGAATTTCTCGGCACGGCGCTGGCGGCCTTCGTGGCTTTTGCCGGGCGCGTAAAAATCGGCTGATCATTTTTTGCCGCGCCGCTGTTACCAAGCGCTGGCGGCCTTTCTGCCGCAGGCCAGGGCCAAACGCTTTACCTAACATATGAATCCTTAGGTCGAATCGCGGGATTCGGCTATCCTGCGATTCGGTCCGGCGGTTCAGGAGAGTTAAGAGTCATGACGGTGCAGGCGGCGCAGAAACCGTATTTCGTCGTGTTGGGGAATGAAAAAGGCGGCTCCGGCAAGTCCACCACCTCGATCCATATCATCGTCTCGCTGCTGCGCGATGGCTACCGCGTTGGCGCCATGGACCTGGATGCAAGGCAGGGCACGCTGGCTGGCACGCTGGCGGCGCGTCAGAGTTTCGTCGAAAGCAAGGAAATCACTCTGCCCTTGCCGGAATTCCGTCCCGTCTACCGTTCGGAGCTGGACAACCGCCAGGACGCCGAGGCCGAGGAGCGTGAGCGTTTCGACGCAGCCGTGGCCGAGCTGGTGGAAACCGGGGCCGAGGTGATCGTCGTCGATTGCCCGGGCACGGATAATTTCCTCTCCCGCTACGGCCATTCCTTCGCCGACACGCTGATCACGCCGATCAATGACAGCTTCGTTGATTTCTCCATGCTGGCGAAGGTTGAGCCGGATAATCACGACATCATCAAACCCAGCATCTATTCCGAGATGGTCTGGGAGGCCCGCAAGAACCGCTTCAACCGCGACCGCGGCAAGATCGACTGGATCGTGATGCGCAACCGCCTGGCCGCTGTCGAGGCGCGCAACAAGCGTGATGTCGGCGAGACGTTGGACTCGCTGGCCAAGCGAATCGGTTTCCGCACGCTGAAAGGCTTTGGCGAGCGCGTGATCTTCCGCGAGCTCTATCTGCTCGGCCTGACGCTGATGGATGTGCGCGAGGCGAATGTCGGCATCGCCATGGGCCTGTCCCATATCGCCGCGCGCAACGAGGTTCGCGCCCTGATCTCCGCCATCAAGCTGCCGCCGGTCAGGACCCGCGAAGCGCATGCCGAGATGGTGGCGTAACCCCCTTCAGGCTTGCAATTTCCGCCTATTTGGCCAATGAGCTGCCTCTGATTTGAGGACTGATTGATGGCGCGCGTATTCCTGGCCGGGGCAGGGCCGGGCGATCCCGAATTGCTGACGCTGAAAACCGCGCGCCTGCTGGGCCGCGCGCAGGTGGTGCTGCATGACAGCCTGGTTGGGCCGGAGATTCTGGCGCTGATCAATCATGATGCCGAGATCGTGGATGTCGGCAAACGCTGCGGCCAGGCCTCCACCGCCCAGGCGGAAATCTGCCGGCTGCTGGTTGAATATGCTTGCACCGGCAAGCTGGTGGTGCGGCTGAAGGGTGGCGACCCGGTTGTTTTTGGCCGGTTGACGGAGGAAATGACGGCGCTGCGCGAAGCCGGCATCGGCTTCGAGGTGGTGCCCGGCGTGACCGCCGCCTCCGCGGCCGCGGCCGGTTTGCAGCTTTCCCTCACCCAGCGGCGCATCGCCCGTTCGCTGCACATCATCACCGGCCACGGGGCTGAGCACGGCCTGCCCGCGCATGACTGGGTGGCCCTGGCCCAGGCCGGCGGCACGCTCGCCGTCTATATGGGCAGCAAATATCTTCCAGCGCTGATCGAAAAATTACTGGAAGCTGGCGCCTCGCCGGAACTGCCGGCTGTCGCGGTGGAATCCGCCAGCCTGCCGAATGAACGGATCATCCGCGCGGCCCTGGCGCAATTACCGCAGGCCGTGGCGAAGGCCGCACCCACCGGGCCTGTTCTGCTGCTCGCCGGAGCCGCGCTGGCCGATTGAGAGGCCCTGCCGCGCCGGATGCTGAATTAGGCGCCGCGCGTTTACGAGACCTTCAGTAAGTTCCGTGAAACATCACGGCATGACAGAGCTTCTTGAGCTTCCGCCGGTCCTCGACCTCGTTGCCGCTCCAGCATTATTGGAGCGTTTCTTGCGGCGGCGGGGGCGAAGCCTCGCCATGGAGGCCGGGCATGTCCAGCGCCTGGGGGCTCAATGCCTGCAGGTGCTGCTGGCGGCACGCGCCGCCTGGGTGGCGGACGGGCAGGCTCTGCTGCTCCGCAATCCGTCCGAGGCCTTCATCGCCGCGCTGGAACTGATGGGGCTTTCACCGGAAGAGCTGACGAATCACGCCGGTGTTGCGTGCGGGGAGGCTGACAAATGAGCATGACCATCCTGACTGTCGATGATTCAAGGGCCATGCGCGACATGCTGCGCCATTCCCTTGTCGCCGCGGGGTTTCGCGTTATCCAGGCGGAGGATGGCCTGCACGGTCTGGAGGTTCTGGCCTCGGAAACGCCCGATGTCATCGTCACGGACATCAACATGCCGCGCATGGATGGATTCGGTTTCATCCAGGCCGTTCGTCAGGACGAAGCGCGCCGCGCCACGCCGGTTCTGGTTCTCACCACCGAGGTCGATGCCGAGAAAAAGAACCGCGCCCGTGAGGCCGGTGCCACGGGCTGGATCGTAAAGCCGTTCGATTCGGAAAAGCTGGTGGATGCCATCCGCCGCGTCGCGGTCTGAACGGTCAGGAGGGGGTTATGGACGATCCTTTGGCCGCCATCAGGGCGACCTTCTTCCAGGAATGTGAAGAGCAGCTCTCAGAGCTGGAAAGCGGGCTGATCGCCATGGATAATGGCATGGCGGATATGGAAACGGTCAATGCCGTGTTCCGCGCCGTGCATTCCATGAAGGGGGGCGCCGGTATTTTCGCCCTGGATACGCTGGTGCGCTTCGCTCACATCTTTGAAACGGCGCTGGACAAGGTGCGTTCCGGCTCCCTCGCGGCCACGCCGCCCGTGGTGGCGGTGTTCCTGCGTGCGGCGGATTTGCTGGCGGATCTGGTCCGTGCCGCCCGTGAGAACGCAACCGTTGATGAGGCCCGCATTGCCGCGATGGGCAAGGAATTCAGCGGCATCGGCAATGCGGATATGCCGCATGAGGGCGTGCCTGCCGCACCATCCGATCATTCAGCGGTGCAGGAAACATCCGGCGAAGGCGCGCGCGACAATGCCTGGACGATCCTGTTCACACCCTATCCCGCGCTCTATGCCAAGGCGAATGAGGCTGCCTTGTTGCTGCGCGCGGTTCGGGGGCTGGGCCTCACGGAAACCACGCTGGATCGCAGCCTCCTGCCCGAGCTGCAGGAGCTTGACCCGGAAGGTGCGTATCTGAGCTGGCGGATTACGCTGAAGAGCGATTGCAGCGAGCAGGATATTCTCGACCTCTTTGAATTCGTCGAAGATGATTGCCGGTTGGAGATCACGCGCGCCGAGTCTCCGGGGTTTGCGCCGGGTACGGTGATTACCGGTGAAAACGGCTTCAAGTTCGAATTCTTTCCGCCATTCGAGTCGGAGGAAGCCGAAGGGGAGGCATTTGAACAACCCGCCCCGATTGCAAAAGCCCCGGCGCCGGAGCCGGAACCGCCACCGCCCGCGCCCGGCCCAGTCATCCAGGCCATGGCGGCAAAAGCCGAGGCCGCCAATACCGTGGGTACCACCATCCGTGTCGATCTGGACCGGGTGGACAGAATGATCGATCTGGTGGGCGAACTGGTTATCAATGAGGCGATGTTGAGCCAGCGTGTGCTCGAGGCGGGCATCGCGCGTTCCTCCGGCGTGGCCATGGCGCTGGAAGAGCTTGAGCATCTGACAAGGGAAATCCAGGACAGCGTGATGGCGATCCGCGCCCAGCCGGTGCGCTCGGTTTTCCAGCGCATGCCGCGCCTGGTGCGCGAGGTCGCGGCGATGACCGGCAAACAGGTGCGGCTTGTCACCGAAGGCGAGGCGACGGAGGTCGACAAGACCGTCATCGAGCGCATCGCTGATCCTCTGACCCATATGATCCGCAACGCCATCGATCATGGCCTGGAATCGACGCAAGCGCGCCTCGCGGCGGGCAAGCCGGCGGAGGGCACGGTCAAACTTACAGCCTTGCACCGCTCCGGGCGCATTGTGCTGGAAGTGTCGGATGATGGCGGCGGCATCAACCGCGCGCGTGTCCGGCAGAAGGCGGTGGAAAATGGGCTTGTCGCGCCGGATGCGCAGCTGACTGACGAGGAGATCGATAATCTCATCTTCCTGCCGGGCTTCTCCACGGCGGCGAAGATATCCGACATTTCCGGCCGCGGTGTCGGCATGGATGTGGTGCGCCAATCCATCCAGGCGTTGGGCGGGCGGATCTCCATCTCCTCCCGGCCTGGCAAGGGCTCGACCTTCACGCTGTCCCTGCCGCTGACCTTGGCGGTGCTGGATGGCATGGTCGTCTCCGCCCATGGCCATACGCTGATCATCCCGCTCAGCGCGATCATGGAAACGCTGAAGCCGCGCGCGGAAGATATATTCCCGCTCGACGGAGATTTGAACATGCTGGCGCTGCGCGGCGGCTATGTGCCGATTGTCGATGTCGCCTTCTGCCTTGGCTATAGCGTGCAACATGCGCAACCGGAGCAGAGCGTGGCACTGCTTGTGGAAGGCGAGGGCGGCGCCCGCGCGGTATTGCTTGTGGATGCCATTCACGGCCAGAGGCAGGTCGTCATCAAGAGCCTGGAGGCGAATTACCGGGCGGTTGCGGGCATCGCCGCGGCCACGGTGATGGGTGACGGGCGAGTGGCGCTGATCGTCGATGTCGATGCGGTTGTCCAGAATGCCGGCGCTGATGCCACTGCCCGCCCGGCGGATTTGAAACCATTGGAAGTGAGCGGGAGGGCGGCATGACGGACGCGTCGGAAACCTTGTCGGAGGGCCGCGAGCTGATCGCCTTTCGTGTCGGGCGGCAGGAATTCTGCATCAACGTGATGATGGTGCGCGAAATCCGCGGCTGGACGGCCGCCACCGCGCTGCCCCGCGCGCCGCGCTACGTGAAGGGTGTGATCAATCTGCGCGGCGCCGTGCTGCCGATCGTCGATCTCGCGGTCCGCCTTGGCATGCCTGGCGCGGAACCGACCGCGCGCAACGTCATCATCGTGGTACAGATATCCCAGCGCCAGATCGGCATTCTGGTGGATGCCGTGTCAGATATCCTGACGGCAAATGACAACGCCATCCAAGCCTTGCCGGATGTTACGTCTGACCTCGTGAAGAGTTTCGTCAAAGGCTTGCTGCCGATGGATGGGCGGATGGTCAGCCTGATCGCCCTGGATCATGTGCTGCCGCCCGAGGGGCTGGAAGCCGCCTAATGACGCCAGCGGTTTATAAGGCTCCGCCTGCTTCAAACCTTGTCGAGAATGCCGAGTTTTCCTTCACGGCCAGGGATCTTTCCGTCATTGCCGGAATCATGATGCAGGAAGCGGGAATTGCCCTCTCCGAATCGAAGGCCAATCTCATTTATTCGCGCCTTGCCAAACGAATCCGCAAGCTCGGCCTGGAGGGTTTCGAGGAATATTGCACGCTGGTGCAAACACCCCAAGGTAAGGAGGAGCGAAAAGAGCTGGTGGCGGCGCTGACCACGAATGTCACGCGCTTCTTCCGCGAGCCGCATCATTTCGAGCACATGCGCGCCAAGATGCTCCCAAATCTGATCCAGCGCGCCAGGGCCGGGCAGCGTATCCGTTTCTGGTCCGCCGCCTGCTCCTCCGGACCAGAGCCCTATTCCATGGCCTTGACCCTGTTGCGGGACATGCCGGATGCCGGGCGCTATGATATCCGCATTCTGGCGACGGATATCGATCCGAATGTCCTCGCTGTCGCTGCCGAGGGCATCTATGACGACTCCCAGCTGGCCCCCGTGCCGGAGGCATCGCGGCAAAGCTGGTTCAGGCCCTTGAATGACGGTTCTGGACGATGGCAGGCGAAAGATGAGTTGCGCCAGCTTATCTCCTTTCGCCAGACGAACCTCATCGGCAACTGGCCGATGAAGGGAAAATTCCAGATTATCTTCTGCCGCAATGTCGTCATCTATTTCGACAACCCGACGCAGGAGCGCATCTGGTCGCGCTTTCTGCCGTTGTTGGAGGAGAATGGCGCGCTTTATATCGGCCATTCCGAACGTATCTCGGGCACAGCCGAACAGGGGGTCGTCAGCGACGGCGTTACCATTTACCGCACGCGGTCAGCGGGAGGCTCAAAATGGCAATCCGTGTGATCATTGTCGATGATTCCGCGACCATGCGGGCGGTCATCGCCGCCAATCTGCGGGCCGATCCGGAGATCGAGGTGGTGGGCCAGGCGGCGGACCCGCACGAGGCCAGGCAGCTCATTAAACGCTTGATGCCGGATGTCATCACCCTGGACATCGAGATGCCGAATATGGACGGCATCTCCTTCCTTGAAAAAATCATGCGGCTGCGCCCCACGCCGGTCATCATGGTGTCAACGCTGACGCAGGCCGGGGCCGACATCAATTTGCGGGCATTGGAAATCGGCGCCTTCGATTGCATCGCCAAACCCTCTGCCCTCGCGCCGGATAGTTTCAGCCTGCTGGCGGAGAAAGTGAAGGCTGCCAGCCAGTCCCGCTTCCAACTCCGCCCAATGAGGACTGAAGCGCGCCTCCCGATTCCTTGTGATTATGAGCCAGACGGCAGGTTGATCGCCATTGGCTCCTCCACCGGCGGGGTTGAAGCTCTAATCGAAATTCTCACGAAATTCCCGGTCAATTGCCCGCCGGTGATCATCAGCCAGCACATGCCGCCGGCCTTCACCAAAAGCTTCGCGGCGCGGCTCGACAAGCTGTGCCAGCCCACAGTGCAGGAAGCCACGGACGGCCAGCGTTTGGAGACGGGGCATATCTATCTTGCGCCTGGTGATCGTCATCTGGAGCTTGCAGGCCGGGTCTTTCCGGAAATCAGGCTCACCCAGGCCGAGAAGGTGAATGGCCACCGGCCGTCGGTTGATGTGATGTTCAAATCCGTGCGCAGCCGTGTCGGCGCGCGCGCTGTGGGTGTGATTCTAACAGGGCTCGGCTGCGACGGGGCGGAAGGGCTGCTTGCCCTGCGCCAGGCGGGGGCTGAAACCATCGGGCAGGATGCGCCGAGCAGTGTTGTCTATGGCATGCCGCGCGCCGCGTTCGAGCTGGGCGCGGTGGAACGGCAATTGCCGTTGGAGAAGATTGCGGCGCAGCTTCTGGCCACAACCGCCGTGCGGCAAAAGGTGCCCGCGGCATGAATTCGTCTCTCCTGCTGCGGCAGCCTGAAGGTGAGCGCCGAATCAACATCGTACAGGGTCATCATTATGTGGATAATGACCCGGCCACCGTGCTCACCACAATTTTGGGCTCCTGCATCGCGGCCTGCATCTGGGATCCGGAAGCGGGCGTCGGGGGCATGAATCATTTCCTTCTTCCCGGGGACGGCGTGGTCAATGGCCAAGCCCCAAAGGGCGAGGCGCAGAGATATGGCGTGCATCTCATGGAGTTGCTGATCAACGATCTGCTTCGCCAGGGCGCGCAGAAATCCGCTCTGAAGGCGAAGCTCTTCGGTGGCGCCTGCATGATCAAGGGGCTGACCGATATCGGCGCGCTGAATGCCGCCTTCGCGGAAAAATTCCTGAGAGAGGAAGGAATAGATCTGGTTGGTGGCAGCCTGCGCGGCGGGCAGGGCAGGCGGATTCAGTTTTGGCCTGTCGGCGGGCGCGCGCGCCAGGCATTGCTGACGAAGGAGACGGCCTCCATCCTGCAGGATGAATCCATGCGGCCACCAGCCTCTCTGTCTGGCGCGGGAACGGTCGAGCTGTTCTGATCTCGTACGGTTGCACCTTAAACCGCACATCATGGAAAGCGTGCCCGAGCGGGCGCGGGGTGGAAGGAGGGTAGGGCTTGACCGACTCAGGAGCAGACGCAGAGGAGCACCGGACCTCGCTGCGCGTCATTCTTTCGGCAATTGGCGAGGAGTTCCGCGAGCTTGGCCGATTCACGGACAATTTTCAGGTCAGCCTCAGCCCTGCTGTCAGGCGTTTGGCGCTGGATGCTGCCTGCCATCGGGACATTCAATCTCTGGATCTGCTGTCCCAGCGTTTAACCGCGCTGGCTGATTATATCCTGGACATCAGCCAGCTTTTGCCAGAGGCGCTGAGCCTTGATTCACGCCGCGCTTTGTCCTGCATCACGTTGTCTGATCTGCAATACCGCCTGAAGGGTGTGCCAGTGCCCATGGAGGAGGGACATCGCTCTGGAGAGCTGGTATTTTTCTGAAGGCCCAGCCTGGCTACGAAGTCATAAAGCTTCCGGCCTTAAGTGATCAGCGCCGGGCAGGCGCCATGTGGAAGGGAGATTGACGCACCATGCCTTACCATGCCGAGCAGAAGAGCAATGAGCACCGCGCCGAGTTTCTGTCTGTGCGGCTGGGTACGCAGGAATTCGCGATGGATATAAGGTCCATCCGGGAAATTCGTGGCTGGATCGCCTCGACCCAACTGCCTTACGCGCCCCCCTTCATCAAGGGCATGATCAATCTGCGCGGCAGCGTGCTGGTGGTGGTCGATCTTGCCCAGCGCCTTGGCTTGGCCGGCTCGGCGCCCGATGCCGCCTCCGTTGTTGTCGTGGTCGAATGCGGCGAACGGACGGTGGGGCTGCTGGTCGATGCGGTGTGCGATATCATCACTGTCACTGATGATATGCGCCAGAAAACGCCGGAAACCGGCAGCGACGTGCCGAAATCCTTCATCGAAGGGCTGGTGATGATGGAGAGCCGGATCATCAGCATCCTCTCCATCCCCGTCCTCATCCCTGCGGAAGAGATCCGGAACATGGCTGAGATGGCCATGGCCTGAGCCATACCCCGGCAGGCAACAAAAAAGGCGGCCAGCTGGCCGCCTTTTCATGGGCGCAAAACCCCTTAATCGGCGGCCAGCGCCATCTGCTTGCGGGCCAGGGACTGGCTGACATAGCCTTCCACCGCCTCGGACACCTTGTCCGCATGGTTGGCGAAGACATGGTCAGCTCCCTCGAACACCCGGTAATCGATGGCGACACCCTTCTGTTGGTTCAGCTTGTCGACCAGCTTGCGCACGGAATTCTCCGGCACCAGCTCGTCCGCATCGCCATGGATGATCAGCCCGCCAGTGGGGCAGGGCGCCAGGAAACCGAAATCGTAGCCAGCGGCGGGCAACGCCACGGAGACCCAGCCGGAGACTTCCGGCCGGCGCATCAGCAGCTGCATGCCCACAAAGGCGCCGAAGGAATAGCCGGCAATCCACAGGCCGCCATGGCCCGGGTTCAGCGACTGCATCCAGTCCAAGGCCGCCGCGGCATCGTTGATCTCGCCCATGCCGCCGTCGAACTTGCTCTGGCTGCGGCCTACGCCGCGGAAATTGAAGCGCATCACCGAAAAGCCCAGGCGCTGGAACACCTGGTACATGGTGTAGGTGATGCGGTTATTCATCGTGCCGCCATGCAGCGGGTGGGGGTGAAGCACCAAGGCAAGCGGCGCGCCACGCTCTTTTGCGTGGTGATAGCGACCCTCAAGGCGGCCTTCTGGGCCGGCAAACATCACTTCAGGCATACTCAAACTCGTCTTTCATACCATTGTCGGGCAACCCCGATCTCGATTGAGTAAACCCCAATCTCGATGGAGGAAGACACGTCTTGTGGATAGGATTTACTACAGGAAGCACATTGGGTGAAAAACAACTCTCCCATATCATCCGAAAAAGTTGACCGCGCAGGTCCGGATACCTAAATGCTCCTTCAAGACTGTGACTGACATTACGGATAGCTAAAAACCGAAATTCTCTTCAGGTCTTTCAATATAACCTGCTTCTGGGCTGTTTATCCACGGAAATTCGCATGCCCCTTATGTTTTTGCGCGAGACAGTAAAAGCCTATCGTGAACGTGACCCCGCCGCGCGGTCGAATCTTGAAGTTCTGCTGTGCTATCCGGGGTTGCATGCCGTTGCGATTCATCGCTTTGCGCGTGTTTTCTGGCGGGCGGGCTTCGTCACGCTGGGCCGGCTGATCTCCCATCTCGGGCGCTTCCTCACCGGCATTGAGATCCACCCCGGCGCCAGGCTGGGCCGGCGCTTCGTCATCGACCACGGCATGGGGGTGGTGATCGGCGAGACCGCCGAGATCGGTGATGATGTCTATATTTATCATCAGGTTACGCTAGGCGGCACCAGCACCAGCCAGGGCAAGCGCCACCCCACCATCGGCAATAACGTCATCATCGGCGCCGGCGCCAAGGTGCTGGGCGCCATCAGCGTGGGCGACGGGGCGCGGATCGGCGCCAATGCCGTGGTGGTGGCGCAGGTTCCGGCGGGCACAACCGTCGTTGGCATTCCCGCCCGGCCGGTGGATCGCGGGGGGCGCAAGCCGCGTTTCGACGCCTATGGCACGCCCTGCGATCCCTGCCTGGACCCGCTTTTCCATGAAATCGAGCTGCTGCGCGGCGAGCTGACGGAACTTGAGAACCAGGTGCAGGCCCGCAATCCGGATCGCGTGGCGCCGTAACGGGTCAATATGATCTATCTGGACGCCAATGCCACCGAACCGCTGCGCCCCGAGGCGCGGGACGCCGCCCTTGCCGCCATGGAGCAGGGCGGCAACCCCTCTTCCGTGCATCAGGCCGGGCGCGCGGCGCGCAAAATCCTGGAAGCCGCGCGCGAGCGTGTGGCGGCTTTCGCCAATGCCCGCCCGGCGGATGTGGTCTTCTGCGCCGGCGCCACGGAGGCGGATGCCCTGGCCGTGCATGCGCTGGGTGCTGGGCGCGCTGTGCTCATCGGCGCCACGGAGCATGACGCGATCCGCGCCGCCGCCCCCGATGCCGTGACAATTCCCATTCTGGCCAACGGCCAGGCGGACCTTGTGGCCCTGGAAGCCTTGCTGGCGGCTTATCCCGGCGCTTTGGTTTGCCTGATGGCGGCGAATAACGAAACCGGGGTGCTGCACGACATCGCCGCCGCCGCAAAACTATGCGCCGCTGCCGGGGCGTTTCTGCATGTGGATGCGGTGCAGGCCATCGGCCGCGCCAATCAGGACTGGCTTGCTTTGGGCGCCGCCAGCTTCGCTCTATCCGGCCATAAATTCGGTGCGCCGGTGGGGGCGGGGGCGCTGGTGACCAAGCCGGGCCTGGAGATCAGGGCGCTGATCAAGGGCGGCGGCCAGGAGCTGGGGCGGCGCGGCGGCACGCCAGCCTTGCCGGCCATCGCCGGCTTGGCGGCAGCACTCGGCACGCCCTATCCAACCGCGCAAATCACCGCCTGGCGCGATGAAATTGAGAATTTCTGCGTCTCCCAAGGCGCCGTGGTGGCGGGCGCCGGGGCGCCGCGCCTGCCCAACACAATCTGCCTCGCTCTGCCGGGCGTGCGGGCGGAAACCCAGCTCATCGCCCTGGACATGGCCAGTATCTGTGTGTCCTCCGGTTCGGCCTGCTCCTCCGGCAAGGTCACGTCCAGCCATGTGCTGCTGGCCATGGGCTTCGGCGATCTGGCGGGCCAGGCCATCCGCGTCTCTTTGCCCTGGAATGCGGCAGAGGACATGGTACGGAAATTCCAGGCCGCCTATGCGGCAATGGCAGCCCGCGCCTTGCGGAGTCAGGTCCAATCGGCTTAACCACGGCCGAGGAATGCAAGGATCATCCATGCCTAAAATGACTTTCATCGAACGTGACGGCACCAAACACGAGGTTGATGCCCCTGTGGGGCTTTCCGTGCTCGAGGTCGCGCATAAGCACGGCGTCGATATCGAAGGCGCCTGCGAGGGTTCGCTCGCCTGCTCCACCTGCCATGTCATCGTCGACCCTGACTGGTTCGAGAAGCTGAAAGCCCCCTCCGAGGATGAGGAGGACATGCTGGACCTCGCCTTCGGGCTGGAGAAGACCTCGCGCCTGGGCTGCCAGATCGTCATCAGCGAGGCGCTGGACGGGCTGGTGGTGAAACTCCCCTCCTCCACCCGGAACGCCGGCAAGTAACATGAAAGTGGTGGTCGCCATGTCCGGCGGTGTCGACAGCTCGGTGGTGGCCGGGCTGATGGCGCGCGAGGGGCACGAGGTGATCGGCGTCACGCTGCAGCTCTATGATCATGGGGCGGCGGTGGGGCGCAAGGGCGCGTGCTGCGCCGGGCAGGACATCCACGACGCCAAGCGCGTCGCGGACCGGCTCGGCATCGCCCATTACGTGATCGACAGCGAGACGCGCTTCAAGCAGAGCGTCATGTCAGCCTTCGCCGATGCCTATGCCGAGGGCCAGACCCCCGTGCCCTGCATCGCCTGCAACCAGCATCTGAAATTCGGCGACCTGCTGGAGATGGCGCGCGATCTGGGCGCCGACGCGCTGGCCACAGGCCATTATGTCCGCCGGATCGAGGGGCCGCAGGGGGCCGAACTGCACAAGGCCGTGGATGAAAGCCGCGACCAGAGCTGGTTCCTCTTTGCCACCACCCAGGCCCAGCTTGAGTATTGCCGCTTCCCGCTGGGCGGCTATGCCTCCAAGGCCGAGGTGCGCGCCGTGGCGGCGGAAATGGGCCTTGCCGTGGCGGAAAAGCCGGACAGCCAGGATATCTGCTTCGTGCCCTCCGGCTCTTATGCCGGCGTGGTGGAAAAATTCCGGCCCGATGCGCTGGAAACCGGCGAGGTGGTTTCCGAGGATGGCCGCCTGCTCGGCACCCACCAGGGCATCGCCCGCTATACCATCGGCCAGGCCAAGCGCCTGCCGGACAAAGCCGCCCATATGGTGGTGAAAGCCATCGAGCCCGGCACGAAGCGCATCATCGTTGGCCCGCGCGGCACGCAGAGTCATATCGTCCGGCTGCGGGATGTGAATTGGCTCACCGCGCCCGGCGCGCTGCGCGCCGGCGTGAAGCTGCGTGCGCGCGATGGCCTGCACCCGGCGCAAATCCGGCCGGACGGCCAGGGCGCGGTGCTGGAACTGGACGAGCCCGCCTTGGCTGCCCCTGGGCAAGCCGCCGTGTTCTATGAGGGCTCGCGCATCCTGGGCGGCGGATTCATCATTTAATCCGACTCGGTTTTGTTGCGTAATTAATCGCTTCCCCTACAATCTAGAGTATAGCCCTGGACGCATGCCGCGCCTGGGGTGGCGCAAGATCGGGAAGGCGGCATGTCGGGTTCAAGCTATAATTCTTTGATTACCACGGGCGGCACGCTCACCGTCACCTCGCCCTATAGTGTCAGCACGGATCTGCAATTCGAGAATGACGGCACGGCCAGCGGCGTCATCATCTTCTCGCGCACCGGCATCACCACCGGCACCGCCACCCTCAACGGCACCATTACGCCCGTGGCCGATTTCGGCGGCGGCACCATCGAAAACATGCTGCCGGGCGCCTATCCCGGTATATTGGGCAATCAGGTCAGCATCCAGGCGGTGGAAACCTTGTTTGACGCACTGGATGTCGCGGCCAGCGCAGCGTCGGACAATGCTGATTTCGGCGAGCATGTCACGCTCGCGGCACAGAGTGGCAACCATATTTTCATCATCGACGGCACGGTGCAGATGAGCGTTGGCACGCCCTTCACCCTCAATGCCAATGAGCAGACGATCGTCGACGAGATCGCGCTTGGCCTGTTTGGCACAGCCGCCAACCAGGGCACGCTGGATATTTCCCTCGCCGAGCGCACCAACCCCAACAGCAACCACCCGTTCATCGACGCGGTTATCGTCGCGGATACGCCCATCAATCCATGCTTCACCGCGGGCACGCTCATTCTCACCACGCGCGGGGAGGTGCCGGTTGAGGCGTTGGTGGCCGGGGATCAGGTGATTACGCCCGATGGCGGGGAGCAGGAGGTTATCTGGGTAGGAAGGCGCGAGGTCGACCTCGCCGCCGCCCTGCGGCCGGAGGCTGTGCGCCCCATTGTCATCGAACCAGGCGCGCTGGCCGATGGCGTGCCTTCACGCCGGTTATGCGTCTCGCCCGACCACGCGCTTTATCTGGACGGCGTGCTGGTCCCGGCCAAAATGCTAGTGAACTGGAATAGCATCAGGCAGGACCATCAACTGTCCCGCGTCACCTATTACCATATCGAATTGCCCCGCCACGGCGCCCTGTTCGCCGAGGGCGCCGCGGTGGAATCCTTCCTCGATACCGGCCATCGCGGCATTTTTGACAATACGCCCGCCTCCATCATCGCCCTGCCGGAGGCGATGCAGGCCCGGCGCGAGGCCGAGAGCTTCGCCCCGCTCTGCACCGGCGGCGCGGTGCTGGAGCAGATCCGCGCCCGCATCGCCGCCCGCCAGCCGGGGCTGCGCCTCGCGGGCAGGTAACGCGCACCGCCTCAGGCGGCGGCGAAGGCCAACCCCTCATGCGCCAGTTCCATATGCCGCGCGCTGGTCTCATGATGGCTGATGGCGACGATCGTCGTGCCCGGCAGGCGCGCCCGCAGCGTGGCGCGGATCTCTTGCGCCAACGCCTTGTCGAGGGCTGAGGTCGCCTCATCCAGAAACAGCCAGTCCGGCTTGGCGAGCAAGGCGCGCGCCAGCGCCAAACGCTGCTGTTCGCCGCCGGAAAGGGCTTGGCCCCAATTCGCGTCGACCTCCAGATCAGGAATCAAATGCCCCAGCTTCATGGCGGCCAGCGCCGCGGCGGCTTCCTCATTGCTTACGCTGTCAGCGCCAGCCGGGTAGGCCAGGTTGCGCTTCAGCGTGCCCAGCGGAAAATAGGGTTTCTGCGGCAGGAAGAGCAGGCTCCCGGCCGGGCGTGTGATCTCGCCGCTGCCGAAGGGCCAGATTCCGGCAATGGCCCGGAACAAGGTGGATTTGCCGGCACCGGACGGGCCGGAGATGGTAATCAACTCGCCTGGTTTCAGCGTCAGTGAGGTATGGTCCAGCAGCTTGCGCCCATCAGGCAGCGTCAGCGTCAGGTTCTTCAGCGTCAGCTCGGTGCTGCCATTATTGATGAGCGGGCCGCCTTGCGCCATGGCACGGGCCGTCTCCATCGCTTCGCGGAATCCATAGAGACGCGACACGGTGGCGCGCCAGGAGACAAGGTTGGTATAGGAGGTAATAAACCAGGAGAGTGCCCCCTGCACCTGCCCGAACACCATGGGAATCTGGCTCAACCCTCCAAACCCGATCTCCTTGGCGAAATAGCGCGGCAGGATCACCACCAGTGGGAAGATATTGGCGACCTGGTTGAAGCCTATGGTGAAGAAATTCAGCGCCTTGGTCCGGCGCATGATCGCCCAGAAATTATCCCGCACCTTCTGGAAGCTCGAACGCAGCTCGGAATCCTCCTCGCCCTCGCCGTGGGAGAGGGCGATCGCCTCCGGGTTCTCTCGCACCCTCACCAGCCGGAAGCGGAAATTCGCCTCCAGCCTTTGCTGGTTGAAGGAGAGCGGCACCAGCTTGCGGCCGATGAGATGGGTCAGGCCCGTGCCCACCAGCGAATACAGCACCGCGACCCACAGCATATAGCCATGGATGGTGACGCCAAAGAGCGTGATGGCGCCGGAGATGCTGTAGAGCACGAACACGAAGCTGAACAACGTGACCACGTTGGTGATGAAATCGATGCCCAGTGAAAGCGTGTTGGTGGTGAAGTCGTTCAAATCCTCGGAGATTCGCTGGTCCGGGTTGTCCACCACCGCGCTGGGGGCATGGCTGAGGCTGATATTGTAATAGGCCCGGTCCTGGAGCCAGTTTTGCACATAATGCGTCGTCAGCCATTGCCGCCATTTGATCTGCAGCATCTGGTTCAGATAAAAAGCATAGACCGCGATCAGGATATAGATCACGACGAGCTCCACGAAGCCCGGCATCGCCCCCTTACCCTTTACATGCACGAGCGGCAGGTAAAGCAGGCCCAGCACGGTTTTCACGTCGTAGGTCTGGATGGCGTCGAAGAAATCCCCGTTCCAGTAGGTCAGCACCACGTTCAGCCCGACCAGCAGCAGATTCAGCCCGATCACCGCCGCCAGCAGCCCCCAGCCCGCCCATTTCTCTTCCGACCTGAAATAAGGCTTGGCCAAGCTCCAGGCTTCGGCGAAGCCGGTGAAGAAATTCGTCATCACATGACGCAAGGCTTAGTCCTCCTGGCGTTTCAGGCGCAGGCGGATGACACCGTGCAGCGCCTCCGGGTCAACCGGCTTGCCCTTGCGCAGAATCTCGATCTGCCCGGCCCGGGCCAGGCGCTGAGCAGCCAGCTTCACCGGCGCCAGGCTGCGCCGCCAGCTTTCATCGGGCGGGTTTCCGGCCAGAGCCTTCGCGGCATCGGTGGGGCAGATGGATTTATGCTCTCCGCGCGCGGCGAGCATGTCGAGAATGGCCTGTTCGGCGGGATTGGCGGTCATAAGCCGAGACTTATGCCTGATCCGCCAGCCCCTTCAAAGCGGGATCATGTTTCAAGTTGCAAAGATGAATTGTCCCTTTGCTTAATTGAGCTCGAATCTCCCGCCAGTGCCGTGCCTGGGGCGGCGGCGCCGAAAAACGCGCCCTGTCCTTTATCGGCATGCACCTGGCGCAAAAGCTCATATTGCGTGGCGGTCTCCACCCCGTCCGCCAACACCGCGCAGCCCAGCGCGTGCCCCGCTTCCACCGCGGCATGGGCGATGGCGGTGACAGCCGCATCCTCGCCCAGATTTTGTGCCAGCGATTTATCGAGCCGCAAGGTCGAGAAGGGCAGGCGTTTGAGCGGCGCCAGGCTGGCATAGCCCGTGCCGAAATTGTTGAGCGCCAGACGCACGCCCAACCCCTGCACCGCCTTCAGGGCGAAGATCGTATCCTCGTTATCGTCCAGAAGCATGGCTTCGGTGATCAGCAATTCCAGCCGTTCAGGCGCAATGCCGGCGCCGTTCAGCGCCTCCAGCAGATGCCTGACCAGTTGGCCGCTCTGCAGGTGCCGCAGTGACAATGCCAGAGAGATGGTAAAATGCGCCGGCAGGCGCGTGACCTCTTCGCAGGCGGCACGCAGCATCCAGCCCCCGACATCGATGATGACATCGGACTGCTCGGCCAGCGGCAGGAAATGTCCAGCGGGAATCAGGCCGCGCCGCGAATGGTTGAGCCGCAGCATGGCCTCGGCCCCTTGAATGAACCCGTTGCCCAGCGCCACGATGGGCTGGAAATGCAAAGCGAGCTCGTCTGTCGCCAGGGCCTGGCGCAGCTTCTGGACGATTCGGCGGCGTTCGATGATCCTATGCCGGGCGTTATGCTGCCTCAGCTCCCGCTCTGTCCGAGCCGTCATGTCTGACAGCTGGGCATGCGGGGCATCAACGGCTGGCAGCTTTGTCTCTGGCATGGCATGGCTGGAATGGCATGCGGGGAATTGTGCGGGGTGAATCTTAATACCCGCACAACATGAATTTTGTATTTTTAAGCAAGCTTTTGCCGCTGGTGCCGATAGAGATGCTGATCAGAAGCGGCGAAAGCGCTGCGTGTCTATGCGCCACAGCTCACAGGCTTCAGTGCCGCGCGCAGCCCGGCAAAAGCGCTCTCGGTGCCGTAATGGCGTGACACATAGGAAAGTGCCGCCTCCGGCGGCGGGGCTGCCATATGCCGCAGAATGGCCGTCGCGAACCCCCCCGCGCTTTCGGCAATGATGAAGGGCGATTGCGCATCGGCGCTAAACCCTTGCAGGCTGGGTGGGGTGGCGATGGTGAACAGCCCGTGCCGCGCATAATCCAGCAGCTTGATCTTGAGGCCGGACCCCGCGCGCAGAGGCGAGATGGCGAGTGCCGCCCTGTGGAGCAGGGGCGCCAGGTTTGACACGCGCCCATGCACACTCACCTCCGGCGGCAGGCCGCGCAGGGCCGGACCGCAATCGCCGATCAGGTCGAGCGTCACGCCATGGCCGCGCAGGTCCGGCCAGATTTCCGCGAAGAACCAGCGCAGCCCGTCCAGGTTCGGCAGCGAATCACTGCCGACGAACACCAGCCGCCCGGCCACGCGCTTGGCATCTGGCGGCGGCGGACAGGGCAGGGCGGGCATCGGGGCTGTGAAGATGTTGGCATTCGGACACATCTCGCGCAGCAGCGCCGCCTCTTCGGGTTGAATGGCGGCGATATGCCGGGCACTAACCAGCAGTTTCGTCTCGCGGCTTCGCGTCAGCCCTTGCGGGCTTACTTCGTAGCCCGCCGCCCCCAGTACTTCGGCGCGCCGGTGGAAAACGTCATGGGCGATCAGGATGGTGTTCATCCCTTCCAGTTCCGGCTCGGCCAGAAGCGGGGCGCGGAAGATCGTATCAATCAGCACGGCTTGTGGCTTCAACCGGAAGGCGGCGCGCGCGCACCAGCGCAGGTCGGGTTGATCAGGAAACTTGCCGAGCACCGCGTCGGCCCGATGCCGGGCCCGGCGCAGCCGGCTGGCGAGCGGGGCGGGCAGGCGGCGCAGCAAGGTGCGCAAGATAATCCGACCCGCGGCGCGCGGTGTCGCGGCGGCGGCAAAAGAGGCGATGCCCCGCACATGGGGCCCCATCACGCGGGCCAGATCATAGCGCTCAAGGGGAGCCGTCAGCCGCATGCCGGTGAGCAGGATGGTGACATCATGCCCCTCGGCACGCAGCCAGGAGAGAATGGCGTGATTAAGGGCCAGATGCCCGGCGGCACCCGGCCTGGGCAGCTCGTCCGTGACGAAGACGATCACCTGCCCATGATGCGGTCAGGCCGCGTTCTGGGTGATACCTTTTTCAGACAGCAAGGTGTTCAGCTCGCCGCTCTGGTACATCTCGGTGATGATGTCGCAGCCGCCAACGAACTCGCCCTTTATATAAAGCTGCGGGATGGTCGGCCAGTTGGAGAATTGCTTGATCCCTTCGCGGATCTCCGGGTCCTCCAGCACGTTCACGGAGGCGAAGGGCACACCGGCATGTTTCAGAATTTGCACCACGCGGGCGGAAAAGCCGCATTGCGGAAAGAGCGGGGTGCCCTTCATGAACAGCATAACGGGCGTGCCATCGATATGCTTCTGAATTTCGGCGAAAACAGGGTTTTCCATAGAGTATCAGTCCTTAATCCGGCGCGGAGGTTTGCAGCGCCAGGGCGTGAAGCGCGCCGCCCATGCGGCCCTGAAGAGCAGCGTAGACCATCTGGTGCTGGCGCACCCGGGGCACGCCCCGGAATGCTTCAGAAACCACGGTCGCGGCGTAATGGTCGTTGTCACCGGCAAGATCCTCGATATTGATCTTGGCGTCGGGAAAGGCGGCCTTGATCAAGGCCTCAATCTCACCCGCTGGCATGGCCATGTTTGCTATCCTCTTCAGGCGAACCAGCGGGGGAAAAACCCCTCGTGGGCATCGCGCAATTGAGGCAGAGATATGGCAAGGCCGTCTGGCAGAGTCAATTTTTTCTGGTCTGAGGAACAGCCGATATGTTGCGCGGGAATGCCGGCGGCGGCGGCGGCGGCCAGCAGGGGGGCGGCATCCTTCACCGCCAGCACGTAGCGCCCCTGGTCCTCACCGAACCAATATTCCGCGGCACCAGCCCCCATCAGCGTGGCGCCGCAATCGCCAGCCAGCGCCATTTCCACAACCGCCACCAGCAGCCCGCCATCGGAGACGTCATGGCAGGCGGCGACATCCCCGGCCAGAATCCGCGCCCGCACAAAATCGCCATTGCGGCGTTCGGCGGCGAGGTCAAGCGGCGGCGGCGCACCGTCCTCACGGCCCAGAATCTCGCGCAGATAGAGCGAGCGTCCCAGCTCCCCCTTGGTCTCGCCAACCATCACCAGGGTGAGGCCGGGCCTCAACTCATAGCCCACGGCCTGGGCGGCGTCCTCAAGCACGCCCACGGCGCCGATGGCCGGGGTGGGCAGGATCGATTTGCCCTCGGTCTCATTGTAAAGCGAGACATTGCCGGACACGACCGGGAAGTCCAAAGCCGTGCAGGCCGCTGCCATGCCTTTGATGGCGGCGGCGAACTGGCCCATGATCTCGGGTTTTTCCGGGTTGCCGAAATTCATGTTGTCGGTCACCGCCAGCGGCTTGGCGCCGGTGGCGGTAATGTTGCGCCAGGCCTCGGCCACGGCCTGGGCGCCGCCCAGCTCCGGGTCCGCCAGGCAATAGCGTGGGGTGCAATCGGCGGTCACGGCCAAGGCGCGCTTGGAGCCTTCCAGCCGCACGATGGCGGCATCCGCCTGGGCGGGGCGCTTCACCGTTTGCCCGCCGACGGTCGAGTCGTATTGGTCGAAAATCCAGCGGCGCGAGCAGAGGTCCGGCGAGGCGATCAGCTTCAGCAGCGCCTGGTCCAGCGGCGTATTGCTCTCCACCGGGCCAAGCTTGGCCGGTTTTGGCGTCTCGGTGATCGGGCGGCGATACAGCGGCGCGGCATCAGCCAGCGGGTCCAGCGGGATATCCGCCTCGACCACGCCCTTGTGCTTCACCACAATCCGCCCGGTATCGGTGATATGGCCGATGACGGCGTAATCCAGGTCCCATTTTTCGATGATGGCGCGGGCCATCTCGGAACGCTCGGGCTTGAGCACCAGCAGCATGCGCTCCTGGCTCTCGGAGAGCATCATCTCATAGGCGCTCATGCCGGTCTCGCGCTGCGGCACATCGTCCAGGTTCAGCTCGATGCCGACCCCGCCCTTGCCCGCCATCTCCACGGAGGAGGAGGTAAGCCCCGCCGCGCCCATATCCTGGATGGCGACGATGGCATCCGTCTGCATCAACTCCAGGCAGGCCTCGATGAGCAATTTCTCCGTGAACGGATCGCCCACCTGCACGGTCGGGCGCTTCTCTTCACTGGAGGCGTCGAACTCGGTGGAGGCCATGGTCGCGCCATGAATGCCATCACGCCCGGTCTTGGAGCCGACATAGACAACGGGATTGCCCACACCCGCCGCGGCGGAAAGAAAGATCTTGTCCTTGCGCGCGATGCCAACGGTCATCGCATTCACCAGCGGGTTGCCGTTATAGGCCGGGTGAAAATTCACCTCGCCGCCCACCGTCGGCACGCCCACGCAATTGCCATAGCCGCCAATGCCGCGCACCACGCCATCCACCACGCGCTTGGTGACGGGCAGGGATGGATCGCCAAAGCGCAGCGCATTCAGGTTGGCGATGGGGCGCGCCCCCATGGTGAACACGTCGCGCAGGATGCCGCCCACGCCGGTCGCCGCCCCCTGATAGGGCTCGATGAAGCTCGGGTGGTTATGCGATTCCATCTTGAAGATGGCGGCGAGCCCGTCGCCGATATCGATCACGCCGGCATTTTCGCCCGGCCGGTGGAGGACCCAGGGTGCCTTGGTTGGCAGTTCCTTCAGCCAGACGCGTGAGGATTTATAGGAGCAATGCTCCGACCACATCACCGAGAAGATGCCAAGCTCCGTCAGGCTTGGCGTGCGGCCCATGATCTCCAGCACTTTGCCCCATTCCTCGGCGTTCAAGCCGAAGGATTTGGCGAGGGATTCGTTCACATCAGTCATGCGGCCGCCAGGGAATCGAAGAGGGGTTTGCCGTCGGTCCCGCCCATCAGCGGATCGACGAGGTTTTCCGGGTGCGGCATAAGGCCAAGTACCCGCAGATTGGACGAAAAAATGCCCGCGATGCTGCGCGCCGAGCCGTTGCGGTTCAGGTCGCTATAGCGCAAAGCCACCAGCCCTTCGCCTTCCAGCCGGTCAAGCGTGGCCTCATCGGCGGTGTAATTGCCATCGCCATGGGCCATCGGTGCACGGAACTGCGCGCCCTTGTCCCATTTGCTGGTGAATACCGTGTCGTTGCGCTCAACCTTCAGCATCGTGTCCATGGAGAGGAAGCGCAGCCCCGCATTGCGCAGCAACGCGCCCGGCAGCAGCCCGGCCTCGGTAAGGATCTGGAAGCCATTGCACACCCCCAGAACATAGCCGCCGCGCTCCGCATGCGCCTTCACCGACTGCATGATCGGGCTTTGCGCCGCCATGGCGCCGCAGCGCAGATAATCCCCAAAGGAAAATCCGCCGGGCAGGATCACAAGGTCGGTGCCCGCGGGCAGTTCCGTCTCCTTGTGCCAGACCACAACCGGGTCGCGGCCAAAGCTCTGGCGCACGGCCAGGATCATGTCACGCTCCCGGTTGATGCCGGGGAACAAAAGAATGGCGGCTTTCATGGCGTGCTTCTGCCGGAACTGGGGGTTGGGAGCAATATGGCTGTTGTCAGGCAGGTTTCGTGCCGGTGTCCAGCAGCTTTTCCATGAGGGTGTTGCTGTCGATCTTCTCCTCCGTCAGCACCATCGCCAGAACCTCGCCGCCGAAGACACTGGGGGCAAGCACCATGTCCGGCTGCACCCGGCGCACCCGTTCCAGGTTCTTGCGGTTGTTGACCTGGGCGACCTTCTTGGCGTCGGTGTTCAACTCGCGCAGCGCGAGGATGACAAAGGCGTTCTCCGCGTCATCCTGCGAGAGGGCAAGCACCGCGTGGGCGGTTTCCGCCCCGGCCCGGCGCAGCACGTCCAACTCGGTCGGATCGCCCCGCATCACCTCTGCGTCGCCGAAATCTTCCTCCGAATCGGTGATAACGAGCACCGCTTGGCCGCGGCCGAGCAGCTCTCGCGTGGTGTTGTGGGCGAGGGGGCTGTTGCCGGCGACGATATAATGATTGACCCGTTTCATGCGCTTCCTGTGGGGTTCGATGATGCGGCTGAGCCGCCCTTGCACGATCGGCCCGACGATGGCGCTGACCGAGGTGACGAACACGGTGATGCCGACAATGATCAGCGACATGACAAAGAGCCGGGCGTCGTCGCTTTTCGGCAGGATATCGCCATAGCCGACCGTCGACATGGTGACCACGGTGAAATAGGTCGCCTGCGGCAAGTTTTCGATCGGCGGGGAAAAGCCTTCCCCCAGCATCAACGAACCGACAATGCCATAAACGAGCAGGAGCACGGTGGCGGCAACGGCGAAGAGCGAGCTGGCGGCCAGGGAGGAGCGCTGGAAGCTTTGCCCCGAGACGCAAAGTGTTGCGAAAACGACCGCAATATAAAGCACCGGCAGGGAGTGCCAAGTCTGGTTGTTATAGCCAACCGCGACCGCGGCCTGGGTCACCGTGATCAGCAGTGCCGAGATCCAGGCGATGCGCGAGCGCAGCAGCAGGCCGATGGCGATGAAAATTTGCAGCGTGCCGACCACGGTGTCCGGCACCCCCCGCAGAATCAGGGACGACACGTTGGCATCGAGCGGATGCAGCGCGTCGAACAACCCGTTCAGTTGCAGGTGAAAATAGGCTCCCATAAACCGGCGGATGGTCGGCAGCAGGACAAAGAGGCCGGCGGAACCAACGGCGCCGGCGAGGGGAACGTGCGGGAACCAGAGATCCAGCCTGGCGCGTTTATAAACACGCAACGTCATGCGTTTCAGAAGCGCAAAAAACCAGGGGGATTTATTGTTTATGGCCACGGCGGGCGGTCCGGATGGCGGCGGCAGGCATGCCTGTTGTGTGGGCGTGTCGTCTGCGAATGTAAAGCGGCCGGCGGGAAGCCGGCCGCCTTGTCAGTCTACGCTGCGATCTCGACCTTGAAGCTCTCGATGACAGTGTTGGCCAGCAGCTTGCGGGCCATCTCCTCGGCTTCGGCCTTGGCCTTGGCCGCATCGGTCTCGGTCAGTTCCAGCTCGATGATCTTGCCCATGCGCACCTCGCCAACCTGGGCGAAGCCCAGATTATTCAGCGCATGGCCGATGGCCTTGCCCTGCGGGTCGAGCACGCCGTTTTTCAGCATGATGGTGACGATGGCCTTCATGAATCACAAAACCTCTTTATGGATAAACGCAGACTCATAAACGATGCTTGTTATTGCATCGTGTCCGGGCCCTTCATGTCCCGGGATCCGGCTTCCGGTAGAATGCCGAGGCGGCGCGCCACTTCCTGATAGGCTTCCTCGATTTTGCCGAGGTCGCGGCGGAAGCGGTCCTTGTCCATCTTCTCGTTGGTCTTGGAGTCCCAGAGCCGGCAATTATCCGGGCTGATCTCGTCGGCGAGGACGACGCGCATTTCCTCATTTTCATAGAGGCGCCCGAATTCCAGCTTGAAATCCACCAGCGTGATGCCGACGCCGAGGAACAGACCGGTCAGGAAGTCGTTGATCCGCAGGGTGAGGTGCACGATATCATCCATGTCCGGCGGGGTGGCCCAGCCGAAGGCGGTGATGTGCTCCTCGGCCACCATCGGGTCGCCGAGCTGGTCGTTCTTGTAATAATATTCGACAATGGAGCGCGGCAGGCGCGTGCCCTCGGGGATGCCAAGGCGCTGCGCCAAGCTGCCCGCCGCGATGTTGCGCACCACCACCTCGATGGGGATGATCTCAACTTCCTTAATAAGTTGCTCACGCATGTTAAGGCGGCGGATGAAGTGGGTGGGGATGTTGATCTCCGCCAGCTTCGTCATCAGGAATTCACTGATCCGGTTGTTCAGCACGCCCTTGCCGGTGATCGTGCCCTTCTTTTGGGCATTGAACGCGGTGGCGTCATCCTTGAAATACTGCACGAGCGTCCCGGGCTCGGGGCCCTCGAACAGGATTTTTGCTTTGCCTTCATAGAGCTGGCGGCGGCGGGCCATGGGATCACAACCTTCGAAATTAACGGAGCCGGTCTATACCAACTGAGCCTGGGGAATACCATGGGGAAAGCCGCATTGGGGGCGACGTCTTGGCGGCCGTGCACGATAGGGCGGGGTGGGTTATTGTCACTTCATAATGGAAAACGCCAAGACCTTCCCGATTACCCGTGCCGCCTTCAGCGGTTTGCTTGCCATGTTCGTGAGCATCGGCGTGGCGCGGTTCGGCTTCGCGCCCTTGGTGCCCGCTTTGGCAAAGGCGCATTGGTACAGCGCCGCCGGGGCATTCTGGTTCGGCACGGTGAATCTCGCCGGGTATTTTTTTGGCGCCGCCGCGGCCCGGGTTTGGCGCCGCCCGTTTCAGGCCAAGCCTGCCGTGCTGTTGTTCATGGGCCTCACGGCCGCCGCCACTTTGGGCTCGGCGCTCAATTGGGGCTGGGCTTGGTTCGGGCTCTGGCGGCTGGTTTCGGGCGTTGCCGGCGGTATTTTGATGGTGTTGATGGCCGCCGCTGTGGTGGGGCGCGCCCCGCCTGCCGCGCGCGGGCGGGTTTCCGGCATCACCTTCGCCGGCATGGGGGCGGGGGCGGCGTTCAGTGCCATTCTGGTGCCTGCCCTGCTGGCGCGGGGGCTGGTGTCCACCTGGGGGGCGCTGGGCGTGGTCTGCACCCTGGCAACACTGGCCGTGGCAATCATAATGCCCGCCGCACGCATTGAGCCGCCGCCCCGCCACGCGGCCAGCGGCCTGCCGCCACGCGCGGTGATGCTGATGATCACGGCCTATGCGCTATCGGCGCTGGGCTTCGTGCCGCATATGCTGTTCCTTTCCAGCTTCGCGGCGCTGGGGCTGGGGCACGGCGTGGCGGCGGGGGCGGAGATCGCGGCATGGCTTGGCGTGGCGGCGATGCTGGGGCCGCCGCTGCTGGGGCGGGTAGCGGACAGGTTCGGCTTTTTGTCCACGCTGGGGATTGGCTATGTGGTGATGGGGTGTGGCGTGGCGCTGCCCGTGCTGCTGCATGTGCAAATCGCGTTGATCGTCTCGGCCATCGCGGTGGGGGCGGTGGCGCTGGGCGCGGTGATGCTGGTTGCGGGTGCCATCGCCGGGATGGTGCCGGCGGCGCGGCTGCCGGCGGATTGGGGGCTGGCAACCATGGTCTATGCCGTCATGCAGGCGGTGGTTGCGGCGTTCTTCTCCAACCTCTTCCATCTCACCGGCAGCTACGCGCTGCTTTTTGGTATCGGTGCGGTGGCGATGGCCTTGTCCGCCCTGCTCATCCTGCTCACGGCGCGGATGGCAGGGCGGTGAGGCACTGCTTCAGGCGGCAGCCGTCTCCAGCGCCGGATAGTCAGTATAGCCGGTTGCGCCCTTGCCGTAGAAGGTCTCCGGCACTTGCGCGTTCAGCGCCGCACCGGCTGCGAAGCGGGCGACGAGGTCCGGATTGGCGATGAATTCCTTGCCCCAGGCCACGGCGTCCGCGGTGCCTGCGGCCAGGGCGGCTTCAGCACTCTCCTGGGTGAATTTCTCGTTGGCAATGTACACGCCGCCGAAGATCTTCTTCAGCTCGGGGCCGATGGCATCCGCGCCCTGATATTCGCGGGCGCAGATGAAGGCGATGCCGCGCTCGCGCAGCTCCCGCGCCACATAGGAGAAGGTGCCCAGACGGTCAGAATCACCCATGCTGTGCGAATCGCCGCGTGGCGCCAGGTGCACGCCCACCAGCTCCGGCCCGAACACGGAGGCGGCGGCATCCGTCACCTCCAGCATCAGCCGGGCGCGGTTCTGGATGGGACCGCCATATTCGTCGGTGCGCTGGTTTGTGGAATCCTGCAGGAACTGGTCCAGCAGATAACCGTTGGCGCCGTGGATCTCGACACCGTCGAAACCGGCCATCTGCGCGTTCATCGCCGCCTTGCGGTAGCATTCGATGATGCCGGGGATCTCGCTGGTCTCCAGCGCGCGCGGGATGACGTAGTCCTGCTCTGGCCGCACCAGGCTGACATGGCCTTTTGCGGCGATGGCGCTGGGGGCCACCGGCAGCTCGCCATTCAGATAAAGCGGTGCCGAGATGCGGCCCACATGCCAGAGCTGGGCGAAGATGCGCCCGCCCGCCTTGTGCACCGCGTTGGTGACGAGCTTCCAGCCCTCCACCTGCTCCTGGCTCCACAGGCCCGGCGTGTCTGGATAGCCCACACCCATCGGCGTCACCGCGGTGGCCTCCGAGATGATCAGCCCGGCCGAGGCGCGCTGGGCGTAATATTCGGCCATCATCGCGTTGGGCACCCGGCCTTCCGAGGTGCGGCAGCGCGTCAGCGGCGCCATGATGATGCGGTTGGGCAGCGTGATGTCGCCGAGCTTCAAGGGGGTGAACAAATTAGGCATATTGCGGGTCTTTCTTGGTCAAAATTTTTACGAATACTCCGAGCGGCAGGGCCGCCAGCGCCAGCAGGGCGGCTGTGGGGGGCACGGCGGTGAGGCCGAAGCCCTGGGAGATCACCATGCCCCCGGCCCAGGCGCCGAGCGCGTTGCCGGCGTTGAACGCGGAGATGTTGAGGGTTGAGATGAGGTTCGGCAGCTCCCGGCCTAGATTTACAAGATTTATCTGAAGCGCCGGAATGGCGGTGAAAGCGCCGATGGCCCACAAGGCCAGCGTGATCTCCGCCGTGAGAACATGATGGTCGGTGCCGGTGAAGGCCGCCAGCACGATGGTGGAGAAGATGAACACCAGCACCAAGGTGGTCGTTACCCGCCAATCCGCGAGGCGCCCGCCGGCATAATTGCCGATGGTCAGGCCAATGCCGATAAGAAACAGCGTGTAGGTGACGCCGCGTGGGGAGAGATGTGTCACCTGGTTCAACAACGGCGCCACATAGGTGAAGACGGCGAAGATGGAGGCGGAGAACATCACGGTGACGCTGAGCGCGATCCAGACCGGCAGGCGGATGCGGCTGAATTCGCGCAGCATGTTCGGGCGCTCGGTCCTGGCCTCCTGCCGGGGGAGCAGGGCGTAGAGCCCGGCGAGGGCGGCGATGCCGATGATGGTGACGGCCCAGAAGGTGGCACGCCAACCGGCCTGCTGGCCCAAAGCCGTGCCCAGCGGCACGCCCAGCACATTGGCGATGGTCAGGCCCGTGAACATCAGCGCCACGGCCTGGGCGCGGCGGTTGGGCGCCACCAAAGCGGCGGCTTCCACCGCGCCGATGCCAAAGAAGGCGCCATGGCAGAGCGCGGTGACCACGCGGGCCAGCATCAGGAACTCATAGCTGGGCGAGAGGGCGCAGAGCAGGTTGCCGAGGATGAAGATGCCCATCAGCGCCATTAGCGCCTTGCGCGGGGCCAAGCCTTGCGTGAGCACGGCCATGACCGGCCCGCCCAGGAAGACGCCCAGCGCGTAGCCGGTGACCAGCCACCCGGCCTTGGGGATGCTGACGGAAAGTGACTGTGAAACTTGCGGCAGCAGTCCCATGATCACGAATTCCGTGGTGCCGATGGCAAAGGCGCTCATGGCCAGGGCCAGCAGCGGCACGGGAATTTTCTGTCCGCTCATAGATTGTCCTTCAAGGAAGCAAGGAATTGGGCGATGGCGGCCTCGTCGCGCTGGTAGAACACCCATTGGCCGATCTTCTTCGCGCTCACCAGCCCGGCCTGGTGCAGCACGGCGAGATGGCCGGAGACGGTGGATTGCGACAGGCTGCAGGCGCACTCGATCTTGTTGGCGCAGACGCCCCATTCATAAGGGTGCTCCTGGCCAGGAAAGTAACGAGCGGGCTCGCGCAACTCGTGCAGGATCCTGCGGCGCACCGGGTTCGCCAGGGCTTTCAGGCACTCCTCGAATTTCTGCGGGGGCTCGTCGGGGATCGTCATCGAGCGATATTTAAATCGGAAAAATCAGATTTAAAGGGGCAGGGTGATGTTTCAGAGCGGAATTTTTCCAAGCCCGCCGGGGCGGTCGAGAATATAGGTCGGAAAGGCGGTGCCGCTGAGCTTGCCGCGCAGATTGGCCAGGATCTCGCGCCCGCGTTCCGGCGGCACATGGAAGCGCGCGGTGCCGGGGGCGGCGTCGAGCTGGTGCAGGTAATAGGGCTTCACCCGGGCGCGCAGCATGGCGCGCAAGAGCTCTGCCAGGGCATCCTCGGAATCATTCACCCCGGCGAGCAGCACGGTTTGGCCGAGCAGCGGAATACCAAGGCGTGAGACGCGGCGCAGGGCTTGGTTCGTCGCCTCGGAGAATTCCCGCTCATGGTTGGCGTGGACGGCGAGGTAGAGCGGCTTTTGCGTCTCCAGCGCGGCCAGCAGATCGTCAGTGATCAGGCCGGGGTCGGCGATGGGCACGCGGCTATGGATGCGCAGCAATTCGACATGCGGGATGGAGTCGAGCCGGCGAAGGATGGCCCCAAGGCGGCGCGGCGAGAGGATCAGCGGATCCCCGCCGGTGAGGATCACCTCGCGGATGGCGGGGCGGGCCGCGATATAGTCATAGGCGGCGTCGAGTTGCTCAGCGGAGAGCAGCCCGCCATCCGGTCCCACCTGCTCACGGCGGAAGCAGAAGCGGCAATAGACCGGGCAGGCCAGCAGCGGCTTCAGCAAGGCCCGGTCAGGATAACGGTGGACGATTCCGGGAATGGGGGAGAGCGCCTCGTCGGCGATGGGGTCCGCATCCTCATGCGGGGCGGTGATCAGCTCGGCGGGGTCGGGCAGGAATTGCAGGCCGAGCGGGTCGTCAGGATGCTCGATTCGTGCGGCGAGGGCAGGGGGCACGGCGATGGCGTAGCGCTCCGCCACGGCCTGCGCGCCGGGAAGCGTCTCGGGTGGCAACAGCCCTGCTGCCACCAGCTCTTGCGGGGTGCGCAGGGTGCGGGGTTTGAGACCAGAAATTCCGTCAGGCATCGGGAGCGTGTAGACGTAGCGCCATGAGCTCTCAACCCTGGCAGACCTTGCCTGACCGCATGGCGCTTCTGCGCCGGCGCAACTTGCTGGCCGCCGGCGTGCGCGCCTTCTTCACCGCGCGCGGCTATATGGAGGTGGAAACGCCTTATGCCGTGCCCGCCCCTGGGGAGGAGGTGCATCTGCGCGCCCGCCCTGCGGGGGATCGGTGGTTGAATACCTCGCCGGAGTTTTCCATGAAGAAGCTGCTGGCGGGCGGCTCAGGGCCGATTTTTCAGCTTGCCAGGGTGTGGCGGGAGGAGCCGTGGTCCGAGACGCATGCGCCGGAATTCACCATGTTGGAATGGTATGATCTGCACGCCGACATGGGCGCGCTGATGGGTGAGACGTTTGCGCTGCTGCAAGCTTTGCTGCCGCCGGAGGTGAGTTGCCGGGGCATCGCCACGCGCCTGGACGAGCCGGAATTTCTGACCGTGGCGGAGGCGTTTGCGCGCTATGTGGGGGCGGATGTGCTGGGCACCGCGGGCGATGCGCCCGCTCTGGCGGCGCAGGCCGGCGCAAAACTGCGTGAGGGTGAGGATTGGGAGGATTTGTTCTTCAGGTTGATGCTGGAGCGGGTGGAACCGTATCTGGGGCGCGAGCGCGCCACGTTTCTGACCCATTGGCCGGCCGCCCAGGCCGCGCTGGCGCGGCGCGCGCCGGAGGATGCGCGGGTGGCGGAGCGGTTCGAGCTTTATGTCTGCGGCATCGAACTGGCCAATGCCTTCGTGGAGCTGACCGACACAGAAGAGCAGCGCGCGCGTTTTGAGGAGGACCGTGCGAGGCGTCATGCGCTTTATGGCGAGGACTGGGCGCTGGATGAGGATTTTCTGGCCGCCGTGGGGGAATTGCCGGCCTGCGCCGGCATCGCGCTTGGGTTCGACCGGCTGGCGATGCTGGCCACAGGCGCGCGGCGCATAGCCGATGTGCTTTGGCTGCCGGAGCGTTGACATCGAACGGTTTCGAAACAACTTTAGTGGAATTGATAGGGTTTCATGCTGCTGAAGGAGAGGCTGGATATGCGTCACATCCTGGCTCTACTTGTACCTGCGCTGACTCTGGCCGGATGCGCCAGCGGCCCGGGGCTGCAATCGCGTCTGGCTGTTTATATCGGCGCGCCGGAGCAGAAACTGGTGCAGGATTTCGGCGTGCCGGCCCGGCAGATCAGTGTGAACGGGGTGGATTATCTCGCCTATCCGATGAAATACCAGGTCCAGACATCGCTGGGCGGCCCCTATTGGGGCGGTGCCTATTATTATCGGGGGGGGCCTTTCTGGGGGCCCTATGGCGGGTTTTCGGCCCTGCCGGCGGACGTCCAGGTCTGGTTCTGCGAGGCGACGTTCGCTGTGGCCCAGGGCAAGGTCGAGAGCTTCGCCTTGCGCGGGAACGATTGCGGGTAATCGGCTGATTTTACTTTAAGAAGCGGCACTGATCGCGCGCAGCATCGCGTGCACGCCCGCGGCGGCGCCGTCCTTATGGTTCCATACCGCGCCGCTGACGGCCAGGAATTCCGCGCCCGCCTGAACCAGGGGGGCGCAATTCTCCGGCGTGATTCCGCCGATGGCGACACAGGGGATTTCCATTGTGTCGGCCCAGATCTTCAGCGTCTCGATCTCCGCCATTTCGGGCGGTTCCTTGGTGGTGGTGGGGAAGAAGGCGCCGAAGGCGACGTAGTCCGCTCCCGCTTCGCCCGCTTCCATCGCCAGGTGGCGGGAATTGTGACAGGTGACGCCGAGCGTGAGATCACCCAGGATTTTCCTGGCCTGTTTGGCGGTCATGTCCGTCTGGCCGACATGGGCGCCGTCGCAGCCTGATTTCACCGCGAGGTCCGGGCGGTCATTCAGCAGGAAGGCGACGTCGCGGGACTGAACGATGGGGCGCAGGCGGTCGATCACGCGCAGAAGCTCGGCGTCCGGCACATCTTTCAGCCGCAACTGCAGCGCCGCGACGTCACCAGAATCCAGCGCGGCGGCGAGTTGCTGCTCAAAATCGGCGGGCAGGATGGGCGGGGTGATGAGATAGAGGCGGCAATTGGCGGTCATGGCGCAACCTTAGGCGAAAAAGAAGCGCCCTTTTTGCAAAAAGGGCGCGCCCAAAAACTCTTGAGAGCCGGGACGAAGCTTGTGACTCCATGGGATGCCTGCGCACCGGGTCACAAGCCGCGCCCCGGTTGATCAGGCTTTGTTCAGATAGATGTCGATGATCTTCTGCAGCATGGCCAGAGCTTCCTCGCGCGGGCGCTGGAAGGTGTTGCGGCCGATGATGGAGCCGTTGGCACCGCCATCGCGCAGGCCGCGGATTTCCTCATACAGCCCATCCAGGCTCTTCGACTCGCCGCCGGAGAACACCACGATGCGCTTGCCCGCGAAGCAGGAATCGACAACATGCTTGACGCGCTTGGCCATGGTGGAGCCATCGAACCCGGCATAGGATTTCTTCGCCGCTTCCAGCGAGATCACATCCGTGGGGGGCTTCACCTTGATGATGTGGGCGCCGAGAAGTGCTGCCATATGGGCGGCATAGGCGCAGATATCGAGGGCGGTTTCGGCGGCCTTGTCCAGGTTCGGGCCGCGCGGATAGGACCACACGACAACGGCGAGACCGGCGGATTTCGCCTCCTCGGCCATCTCGCGGATCTCTTCCATCAGGTCGAAGGCGAACTCAGAGCCCGGATAAATGGTGAAGCCGATGGCCGAGCAGCCCAGGCGCAGCGCGTCGGAGACCGAGCCGGTGAGGGCCTGGTTCTTGTCGGTGGCCAGGGAGTTGGAGGAATTCACCTTCAGGATGGTCGGGATCTGCCCGGCGAATGCGCCAGCCCCCACCTCCAGCATGCCGAGCGGCGCGGCATAGGCGGAGAGCCCGGCGTCGACGGCGAGCTGGTAGTGGTAATACGGGTCATAGGCGGCGGGGTTCGGCGCGAAAGAGCGGGCCGGGCCATGCTCGAAGCCTTGGTCCACGGGCAGAATGACCAGCTTGCCGGTGCCGCCCAGCTTGCCCTGCATCAGGATGCGGGCAAGATTCGTCTTGGTGCCGGGATTGTCGCTTTCGTAATGCGACAGGATTTTCTTAACCGTCTCGGTCATCGCCATATGAACCAATCCTCCATTTGGAAACTCGGCGCCATGTAGCCCATGACGGCGGCTCTGTCATCCGCCGAGCCAGGAACTCAGCCGTCTTCCGGCCCCGGGCAGATGCAAATCCAAGGCGGGCGGCGGGGTGGGGAGCAGAATGGCGCCGCTTTGCCGGGCCAGGGCCGCGATTTCATCCCAGGATGGGCAGGGGGCCAGCACCACGCCAGCCAAGCCGATGGCCAGGGCCTCTGCCGCGCGGCCGGGGGCGGCGGCGCAATCCAGCAGGGCCGGGCCGCCATAATCCGCGGCGTTCAGTAAGTCCCGCCACCACAGGCAGCCCCAGCAGAGTGCCGCGCCGGGGGCGGAGAGCAAAGTGACAGGCCGGGCGGGGGCAAGCGCCAGGCGGGCATCCTCCAGCCCATGCACAATAATGGCGGGCGGTAAGGCGGTGGCGTTATTTAAAAGAGCATCAATCATGGCAAGGCTTCTCCTTGACCTCGCGGGGTGCGCTCGGGTTGAATAGCCTGTATGTCCGAGTCGGAATCTGAAGACGAAATCCTGGATCGTATTGAGGAGGCGCTGCGCAAGATCGCTGGCGCCGCCCGGGGGGGTAAATCTTCACCGGGAGAGGGCAGGGCGCCCGACCGTGAGGCGCTGGCTGCGACGCTGGATAAAGTTATCGCCCGGCTACGTGACGGCTTGAATCCGCCACAGACGCCTACAACGGAGTAACGCCATGGCGCAGGTCACCATTCGCATCAATGGCTATGCCTATACGGTCGGTTGCGAGGATGGGCAGGAAGAGCATCTGGCCAGGATGGCGGCGGAGATCGAGCAGCGGATCAACAGCATCAAGGCGATTGGCGGGCAGTCCGGCGAGGCGCGGCTGCTGATGCTGGCATCCTTGCTGCTGGCCGATGAGCTGTTTGACCTCAAGACCAATGGGGCGTCTTCTGCCGCGGCGCAGGCGCCGGAGCCCGCCCCGGTGAAGGCGGATATCGAGCGCCGCGCCAGGCTGCGCCGGGTGGCGGCGCGGGCGGAAGAAATCGCCTCTGATCTGTTGGATATCTGACCGCTCAATAATTAACCGTGCGGGGAGATTGCGGGCCGGGATTTTCCTGCCTACATTCCCCTCAGGAGCTGCCCGGTTCGTCAGGCAAGACATCCCCTGGGCCGTTAAGCAACTTCCCTTGGGGGCTGGCTCTGTCCGGGCCGTGGTCTGGATATCTGGCGCCCACCTGCACACGCAGGCCTTGGGAGGATGCAAACGCCAACGGCCAGGGCGGCTCCGCTTTCTAGAGCGTGATCGCATGAGGATGGTGCGCATGCGTCAACCTCAACCTATCGCGCTATAGTCACGTTACAGGCACGAACGACTGTGATAACAATAAGTTCGGTGCCGGATTCCGCACGGCTTTATTGACCGGCCCGCTGCATCCTGGCATCCTCAACCGCTGGGGGGCAGCATGACACGCTCGGAATTGATCGCAGGATTGGCCGAAGATAACCCGCATCTGACCATTGCGGACGTAGAGAAGATCGTCTCCGCGCTGTTCGACGAGATGACCGCCGCCTTGTCGCGTGGCGAGCGGGTGGAATTGCGCGGCTTTGGTGCCTTTACCGTGAAGAGCCGACAGGCGCGTTCAGGGCGCAACCCGCGCACGGGGGAGACCGTCGAGGTGGCGCAGAAATCCGTACCTTTCTTTAAGGCTGGCAAGGAATTGCGGGAGCGGATCAACAAACCGGCCTCGGCCCCGATCCCGGCAAAGAAGAACGGCGGAGCAAAGAGCTGAAAATTTTCAAGTACATCATCGGCTTCCTGGTCATTCTGGCGCTGGTGATTTTCGTGTTATCCAACCGCGTGCCGGTGCAGGTCGGGTTCTGGCCCTTCGGCACGCTGTCCGCTTGGCTTGGGCCGGTGGCGGTTGTGGCGCTGGCCATCGGTGTGTTTATCGGGCTGATCGCCGCCATGCCGAGGCAGCTGCATTGGCGCCGCCGTGCACGCTCGGCCGAAAAGCGTGTCTCGGAGCTTGATCCTCCGTCCGCTACATCCTCGCCAAATATCAGCAAGTGAGTTTTCCATGACGGGTCGTTTGATCGCGGCGATTGATACGCCGGACCTTCCGCGCGCGCAGGCGCTGGTGCAAGAGGTGGCCCCGCATTGCGGGTTGGTGAAGCTGGGGCTGGAGTTTTTTCTTCGCCACGGGCCGGATGGGTACCGTGCGGCGTCCCAGGGCGCGGACGTCTTCTTGGACCTGAAGCTGCACGATATTCCTAATACCGTGGCGGGGGCGGTGCGCTCGCTGCTGCCGCTGGGTGCAAAAATGCTCACCATCCATGCCGGGGGCGGGACGAAAATGATCGCCGCCGCGGCGCAGGCGGCTGCCCAGGCTGGTGAGGGGCGGCCGAGACTATTGGCGGTGACGGTGCTCACCAGCTTCGATGCGGCGGGTTTGGCCGAAACCGGTGTGGCGGGCGGCACGGCGCAGCAGGTGCTGCGGCTGGCGCGCCTCGCGTTGGACGCAGGGGCCGACGGGTTGGTCTGTTCGGCGCATGAGATCTCCATTCTGCGCGATGCGTTCGGGGAGACGCCGTTGCTGGTGGTGCCGGGCATCCGCCCGGCAGGTGCGGCTTTGGGAGATCAGGCGCGGGTGATGACGCCTGAACAGGCGGTGGCGGCGGGCGCCGATTATATCGTGGTCGGCCGGCCGATCACCGGTGCTGAAAACCCCGGCGCGGCGGCGAGGGCCATTGCCGCGTCCATCGCATGAGCCTGGTCAAGATCTGCGGTATCAATGACGCGGCAGCGTTTGACGCTGTCGTAGAGGCGGGCGCGAATTATGTGGGATTCGTATTCTTTCCGCCTTCGCCGCGTTATGTGACGGGGATTGAGGCCAAGCTGCTTTCCGGGCGGCACCAAGGCGGGCCGAAGCGGGTGGGGTTGTTCGTCCAGCCGAGTCTCGATGAGATTGATGATATTTTGCAGGATATCTCACTGGATATTCTGCAGGTGCATGGTGCGCCGGAAATTGTGGCGGCGTTGCGCGACAGGTTTGGCCGGCCGGTATGGCGCCAGCTTGGCGTGGAGTCGGAAGCGGATTTTCCGGCACGTGATGAGGTGTCTGACGGGTTCATCGTAGAGGCCAAGCCACCGAAGGGGGCGACAAGGCCGGGTGGCAACGCCGTGCGGGCGGATTGGGACCTGCTTTCGCGCTTCAAGCCCACGAAGCCCTGGCTGCTGGCAGGCGGGTTGAACCCTGGGAATGTCGCGGAAGGGTTGCGCCGGACCGGCGCGCCGGGGGCGGATGTGTCTTCAGGCGTGGAAACCGCGCCGGGGCGCAAAGACCCGGCGCTGATCAAGGCGTTCGTGGCCGCTGCGCGCGGGGCTTAAGGCACGTATTTCTTCACGTAAGGCTCAAGCGCCTCGGCGATGAGGGTCATGCCCTCGCGGTCGGGGTGCAAAGCGGGCTCCGGCGGGGTTAGTCGCGGGTCCACATAGAGGCTGGCATTGGCCTTGCCGTTCTCGATGAGCACATGCCGGAGATCGACAAAGGTCACGGTCTGGCTATGCGCGTAGGCCTTTGCCAGGGCGGCGTTGGTGGTGATTGTCTGCTCGTCCACCCAGGCGCTGCGGATGGAAGGCAGCACACCCAGCAGCAAGATATGCGCGCCAGGCAACCGCTTATGGGTGTTGGCGACGACGGATTCGATCGCAGGCACGGTCATGGCCGTGCCCCAATGTACCCGGCCGAAATTATTGGCGCCGATTAGGATGATGGCGAGGTCCGGGTGCAGCCCCGTCACCTGCCCATTGTCCAGCCGCCAGATCAGGCTGGCCGTGGTGTCGCCGATGAAGCCGAAATCCAGCGCGTCATAAGGGGCGTAATATTTGTCCCAGAGGGGTTTGATGTCGTCATAGCCATGCCCGCCCTGGCGCTGCCAGTAATAGGTGATGGAATCGCCCAGCCAGACGATTTTTGCGTCTGGCTGGGCTGCTTTCTGCGCCAGCGTGGCATGCCAGTGCGCATTCCATGAGGGCAGGTCGGTGCGGCCGATGGGCGCTTCGGCGATGTTGAAATGCGCTTGCGCGGCGGCGGGGGCGAGCAGCAAAGCCGCCAGGAGAAAAAACCTCTTCACAGCCCGGCCGCCAGCAGCAGGAAGGAACCGGCACCCGCCACGGCGCAATAGAGGGCGAAGGGCTTCAGCGCCCAATCGTCATGGTCCTTGAAGTAGCGCATCAGGAAGGCGGTGCTGGCATAAGCCACGATGCCAGAGGCGATGGCCGCCAGCAGCGACACGCCGAACAGCGCGTGCAGCTGATGCTCACGGATGAGCTTGGGAACCTCCGCCACGCCGGCGGCGAGAATCACGGGCGTGCCCATCAGGAAGGAGAATTTCGCCGCACCCGCATGGGAAATGCCGCGCTTCAGCCCGCCGACGATGGCGGCCCCCGAGCGCGAGATGCCCGGCAGGAAGGCCAGGCACTGGAACAGCCCGATAATCAGCGCGTCGAGATAGGTGATGCCGCCCTGGCGTTGCTGTTGGCCGCGCAGCCGCTCGCCCAGCAGCAACACGAAGGCATTCACGATGAGGAACACAGAGGCGATAAGCGGGCTGCCGAAGAGATGCGCGATGGGCTTTTTCAGCACCGCGCCGATGATCACGGCCGGTATGGTGGCCACCATCAGCTTGGCGAACAGGGCGCGGGCGGAGGTGTTCTCCGCCGCGTAGCCGAGCCCCAGCACGCCGCGCGCCATGACGAGCCATTCCACATAGAAATAGACGGTCAAGCCGATGGCGGTGCCCAGGTGCAACATGACCAGGAAGGGCAGGAAGCTCGGCGCGCTCTGGTCGATGCCCCAATGCAGCAAGGCCGGGACGATGACCGCATGGCCGAGCGAGCTGACGGGGAACAACTCAGTTGCCCCCTGAAGTACGGCGAATAATAAGGCATGCACGATATCCATGAAATCTCCTCCGGGCTATGGCGCGGCGCGGAGTCCCGCCCCACCTGCTGCATTGCAGAATTCTCTGCTGCCGTTAAGTCGAGGCCAATGTCTGAAATTATGTCTGAGTCAGTTCCCTCCCGGCCGATGGTCGGGCTTCTTGCCGCGTCCTGTGGCATCGTCGTCGCCAATATTTATTATTCACAGCCGCTGGTCGGGCTGATCGGCCCGGCCTTGCGGATGGGGCCAAGGGCGGAGAGCCTGATCGTCAGCCTGACACAGCTTGGCTATGCCGCCGGGCTGCTCTTCCTGGTGCCATTGGGCGATCTGGTGGAGAATCGACGGCTGGTGGTGGCGACCATCACCGCCGCCATTCTGCCGCTCATCCTCGGCGGGCTGGCCTGGAACGGGATGATGATGCTGGCGGTCTCGGCGCTGATCGGCGTGACTTCCGTGGCGGTGCAGATGCTGATTCCTCTGGCGGCGCATCTCACGCCGGTGGCGCGGCGCGGCCGGGTGGTGGGGCTGGTGACGAGCGGGCTGCTGTTCGGGATATTGTTCTCGCGCCCGGCGGCCTCGGCCATCGCCGCCTATGGGTCGTGGCGGGCGGTGTTTTTCATCTCCGCGGGGCTGATGGCGGGCATGGCGCTGCTGCTCAGCCGCACGCTGCCCTACCGCAAGCCGGAGGCGGACCATCATTACGGGGCGTTGCTGGCCTCCTTGTTCACTTTGCCGGTCCGGTTTCCGGTGCTGCGCCAGCGTGCGGCTTATCAGGCGGCCTGTTTCGCCGGGTTTTCGCTGTTCTGGACGGGGGCGCCGCTTTATCTCGCCCAGGCGTTCGGCTTCACCCAGCGCGGCATCGCCCTATTCGCGTTGGCGGGGGCGGCGGGGGCGTTCGCGGCGCCGATGGCCGGGCATCTGGCGGATCGCGGCCATACCAAGGCGGGCACGCTGGGTTCGCTGCTGGGTGTGCCGGTCGCGTTTGTTATCGCGGCGCTCGGTGCGGCGATGCATTCAGTGCTGGTGCTGGCGCTGGCGGGAATCGTGCTGGATGGGGCTGTGCAGACCAGCCTGGTGCTGGGGCAGCGTTCCATCTACATCCTGGCGCCGGAATTGCGCTCGCGGATGAACGGCGTTTTCATGGCGATCTTCTTTTTTGGCGGCGCCGCCGGCTCGGCCGTGACGGGGCTGTTGCTCGCGCATGCGGGCTGGGGTGGGCTGTGCGCGGCGGGCGCGCTGCTGCCGCTTCTGGCGCTGGCGTATTTTCTCACCACCCGGCACGGATGAGCCAGGCCGCCATAGTGCTGGTGGTGATGGCCAGCCTGGGTTGCATGATGGTGCGGCCCTTCGGCCTGCCGGAGGCCGTGCCTGCCCTGGCCGGGGCGATGTTGCTGGTGCTGTCCGGCGCGCTGGGGCCGGGGGCTGCGTTGCATGCGGCGGGGCAGGGGATGGAGGTTTATCTCTTCCTCACTGGCATGATGCTGCTGGCGGAATTGGCGTTGCTGCAAGGCGTGTTCGCCTGGGCGGCGGCGCATCTGGCCCGGCTGGCGCGAGGCTCGGCGGCGAAACTCTTTGCCCTGGTTTATGCGCTGGCGGTGGTGATTACCGTGCTGCTCTCCAATGATGCGACGGCGGTGGTGTTCACCCCGGCGGTTGCCGCCATGGCCGCCGCGGCCGGGGCCGCCGAGCCTTTGCCCTATCTGCTGATCTGCGCCTTTGTCGCCAATGCGGCCTCCTTCGTGTTGCCGATCTCCAACCCCGCCAATCTGGTGCTGTTCGATGGCCACATGCCGCGGCTGGGTTTGTGGCTTAGCCTGTTTGGGCTGGCTTCCTTGCTGTCCATAGCCGCGACCTATGTAATTTTGTGGATGACCCAGCGCCGCGACCTGCAAGGCGGGCTGTTGGTGCCGCAGGATGTGCCACCATTGACGCGGGGTGGGCGCTGGACGCTGGCCGGGCTGGGCGGTGCCGCGCTGCTGCTGATACTGGCATCGGGACTCGGTTGGCCATTGGGGCTTTTGACCTGCCTGCTGGGGGTTGGCTGCGTGGGGCTGGTGGGCGTGCTGGCGCGGCAACACCCATGGCCGGTGGTGCGCGGTGTTTCCTGGGGCGTGCTGCCGATGGTGGCGGGGCTCTTCGTCATGGTCGGCGCGCTGGATGGCGCCGGCCTTATCGCCGGGGCGGTGCGCTGGGCGCAGGCGGGAGTGCTGCCGGTGGGGGCCGGGGGCGCGGTTCTGAGCAATATCGCCAATAATCTGCCGGTCGGGCTGTTGGCGGCGCATGTTTTCGCCGGGGCGGGGGCCGGGCGCAAGGCGGCGGCGCTGATCGGCGTGGATCTTGGGCCGAATCTTTCCGTTACCGGTTCGCTGGCGACGATTCTCTGGCTGAACGCGCTGCGCCGGCAGGGGCTGACGATGAGCGCCGGGCGGTTTCTGGCGCTGGGGGCGGTGGTGATGCCACCGTCCCTGATTTTGGCGCTGGCCGGGCTCTGGTTGAGCCTCTGACTTTATAACGATCAGGAAATGTGCTGCTCTGCCCCCAGGCCGGAGCGGAGGCGGGGATGAGCTTGGCGCGAGGCGCGGCGCGGGGGGCGGCCTGGAATTTTGCATCCGTGCTGGCGGAGCGCGGTGCTGGGTTTTTTGTCCTCGCTTTGCTGCTGCGGGTTGTTCCCGCCGGGGATGTCGGGCTGATCGCCATTGCCTCGGCGATTTCGGAACTCGCGCGGGTTGTCGCCAATAGCGGCGCAAGCGAGCAGGTTCAGGCGAATCCCGGAAACAGGCAGGTGGAGGCAGGCGCGTTTTGGAGCCAGCTGATGGCCTCGCTGGTCTTCATGACCGCGTTGTGGGGCGTGGCGCCCTGGATTGCGGCTCTCTATCACCTGCCGGCGCTCGTGCCGGTGCTGCGGGTGATGGGATTGAGCGTGGTGATGACTTGTTTTCTCATCGTGCCTTCCGCGCGCCTTACCTCGCAATTCCGCTTCCGGGCGATCGGGATGCTGTCACTGGGCAGCACCTTGCTGGGCGGGGCTTGCGCCTTGCCGCTGGCCTTCACCGGCCATGGTGTTGCGGCGCTCATGATGCAGCGCCTGGTTGGTGTCGGGTTTTATGCGGTCTCTGCCTGCTTTTGCGCGCGCTGGGTGCCGCCGCGCCCGCCATCGCTCGCCGTTCTGGGGGAGGGGTTTCGTTTCTCCCTGCCGCTGATGGAAGCGGCCTTCGTCGATTTCATATCCGTTACGGGCTATGTGATGCTGGTGGGGTTGCGCATGCCGGTTGGCGCCCTGGCGCAGTTCCGCATTGCCCAGCGCCTTATGGAAATTTTGCAGGAGGTGGCGTTTCTGCCGGCGCGCAAGGTCTTCATGCCGGTGCTGGTTGCGGTGCGGACCGATATGCCGCGCCGGGCTGAGGCGCTACGGCAGATGCTGGACCCGCTCTCGATGCTCATCTTCTTTGTCAGCGCGGTGAGCGGTGCGGCGGCGCGGCCCATTATTCTGCTGATGTTCGGAGACAAATGGGCGCACGCGATTCCGGTCTTCTCCATCCTCACCCTCGTGGCACCGGCCGTGGCTTTATATGGGGTGATCAACCCGTTGCTTGCCACCATCGGCCGGACCAGGCTGATCTCCTGGTATGCCTGGGCCAATGCGCTCACCATCGTCGCTTGCTGCTGGCTGGCGGCACCGCACGGGGTGGTGGTGCTGGCCTGGGCGCTGGCGGGGCGAGGGATGGTGGGCGTGCTGCTGTTCCTGTTGGCGCTACGTCAGGGGCTTCAGCATTCGGCATGGCTGGTTTTCCGGCTTCTGGGGCTGCCGCTGGCGGGGCTGGCCGGGGCCAGGCTGGCGGCTTATGGCATGGGGCAATGGCTGCCACCGCTCAGCCTGGCGGCGGCGTTGGTTGTGTTGGTTGGCACCAGCTCGTTTGTCTACGTGTCCATTGTGTTCATCCTGGCACCGCACCGCATGAAGGGCATGCTCCTGAGCGTGTGCCGGGCTTTGTTCGCACGCCATGCCATGCCGTAATTGCGGGCGGTTTCCCTTGCCCGGAGGGCTCCATGCTGGTTGAATAGGCTGCCCATGACTGCATCCCCGATTACCTTGCGCCGGCCCGTGCGGCAGATGGCAGGAATTGTGCTGACATCGCCGCATTCCGGGCGTTGTTATTCGCCGGCGTTTCTGGCGGCGTCGCGCTTGAATGCGGAGGCTATTCGCGGCTCCGAGGATAGTTTCGTGGATGAGCTGTTCGCCATGGCGCCAGAGTTGGGGGTACCGCTGCTGGCGGCGGAGTTTCCGCGTGCCTGGTGCGATGTGAATCGTGAGCCGTGGGAGCTCGACCCCGCGATGTTCGCCAACCCCTTGCCCGATTATGTGAATACCGCCAGCCCGCGCGTGGCCGCGGGGCTTGGCACTGTCGCGCGGATTGTCGGCACGGGCGAGCCTATCTATGCCCGCAAGCTGCTGTTCGAGGAGGCGAGGGAACGGGTCGAGACTTGCTGGCGTCCGTTCCATGAGGCGCTGGCGGGGCTGATTGAGGAGAGCCTGGGCTTGTTCGGGCATTGTCTGGTGCTGGATTGTCATTCCATGCCCACGCCGCTCAGCCGCCTGGGTGGCCGCCCGGATATCATACTGGGAGACGGACACGGGACCAGCTGCCTGTCCGCCTGGTCGAACCATATGGAGTTGCTGTTCGAAAAGCTGGGTTTCAGCGTTCGCCGGAATGACCCTTATGCTGGTGGGTTCATCACCCGGCATTATGGGCGCCCGCGTGAAGGGGTGCAGGTGATGCAGATCGAGATCGCCCGCAGCCTTTATATGAATGAACGGCAATTCACGCAGAAGCCTTCTTTTGAGATTGTGCGCCGAAAGATGACCGCCCTCGTGGAAAATGTAATTGCCGGCGAGCGGAGCTGGGGGGCGATGGGACCGGGCTTCAACGAAGCAGCGGAATAAAAAAAAGGCGGCGCAAATTGCGCCGCCAAGTTTAGGGAGGAAACGTCCAAGAAACAGGGGAGAAACTCACCCTGTAAGGGTTATATAGTTGAATTTATGCTGCGCTGCAAGAAGAGTTTTGCATTGCAGCATAAAGGGAAAAAATAGTAAAAATAATATTTATCAATATGTTGTGCGGTAATAGTCTGGGGTTTCGCGGCCCGCGAGGCGGGAAAAGCCGGGGCTGGCGGGGGATGATGCGGGTTCTGAGCGATTATTCCCGTTATTGGGCTTTACCTTCGCGCGGCCCCCGATTAAGAGCAGGGCAGGCCGCATTGTTCAGGCAAATGCTGCGCACGGAGGGGTGGCCGAGAGGCTGAAGGCGGCGGTTTGCTAAACCGTTATACGCTGTCAAGGCGTATCGTGGGTTCGAATCCCATCTCCTCCGCCAGCGCATTCTCGAAAAACCTCAGAGATCCGCTAAAAATCATTATTCGAGGGGCCGGGCCTGCTTGGTGCGGGTAGGTTGCATTTTTCCTGCCGATGGCCGTTGTCAGCGTCGCCCCGTTCTCCTCGGGCGTCTCCCGAATCGCTGGTTGGCCGGGCGTAATTAACGCCGTGTTTGAGAGTTGCTGTTACGATTTCGACGAGATGCAATCTCCGGCTCCACTCTCTTTCGTTCCGGCATTTGGTTTTGGACTCGTGGGGGCCATGGCGTTGGTGGTTATTATGATCGTGCAGGCCGGCGAGCGGAGGAGACGCCGCCGGGCGGTAGCCGGTCGATCGACGCGGCGGGATGGTTTCGTTGCGGTCCTCATTGAGGGCGGAAAACGCGGAACCATGCAGGATCATTACAACCAGGATCGAGATGCTCGTTAATGATCAAGCGGCTTGGACCGGCGGCCTTGCGGCTTGCGGTACAACCTGCAATTTTGGCCCATGGATTTCCCGCCGGTGCGCTCGCGGCTGCAAGCCTCCCCACATCAGCGGGCCGAAGGGCGGTTGGATATTGCCTTGGCGGCTTTGGATGGCCGGACGAGGCTGAGCCGGTTTTATCAGCAAGGCTGCCTGAAGGCGCGTTGTTTGCCGGCCTTGGGCGGGCCCGAGGTGGTTTCTCTGAATATTTCGGGGGGCATTGCAGGCGGGGATGCCTTGGAGACCCGCCTTGAGATCGGCGCCGGCGGCAAGGCGGTGTTCACCACACAGGCGGCCGAACGTGTCTACCGGTCGCTCGACGAGGCGGCCCGGGTCAAGACAAGCTTGTTTGTCGGCCAGGATGCGCATCTGGCTTATCTTCCGCAGGAAACCATCCTGTTCAACGGGTTCGCGCTGGACCGAACGCTCGAGATCGATCTGGCGGCGGGCGCGTCTTTCATTGGGGTGGAAAGCCTGGTCTTCGGCCGGCTGGCCATGGGCGAGGTGCTGAACAATGGATTCTTGCTTGACCGTATCAATCTCAGGCGCCAAGGGCATTTGATCTGGCGGGATGTCGCCAAGGTTGGCGGGGACGTGTCAGCCCGGTTGGACTGGCCAGGTGTGGGCGGGCAGGCGCGGGCGGTCGCCAGCCTGGTTGCCGTGGGGCCTGATGCGGCGGCACGATTGACGCGGCTAAGCCGCGCTTTGGACGGCTATGTTGCCGGGGTTAGCCAGCATGGTGATATAGTGTTGTTGCGCTTGCTGGCCGGTGAGGCGGCAACGCTGCGGCGGGCGGTGGAGGCGGCGTTGACGGTGTTAAGAGATGGCGCGCTGCCGCGCGTCTGGCAGAGTTGAGGAGAAGCGCGTGAATCTGACACCACGGGAGAAGGACAAGCTGCTTGTGGCGATGGCCGCGATGGTGGCGCGTAAGCGGCTGGAGCGCGGCGTGAAGCTGAATTATCCGGAGGCGGTGGCGCTGATCACCGATTTCGTGGTGGAGGGGGCGCGCGACGGCAGGCGCGTGGCGGATTTGATGGAAGCGGGCGCGCATGTGCTCACGCGCGATCAGGTCATGGAGGGGATTGCCGAGATGATCCATGACGTCCAGGTGGAGGCGACCTTTCCTGACGGCACCAAGCTCGTCACCGTTCATGAGCCGATCCGATGATCCCGGGCGAGATTTTTACGCCCGAGGGCGACATTGAGCTGAATGCCGGATTGGAGAAGACCGTTTTGACCGTCGCCAATACCGGCGACAGGCCCATTCAGGTTGGTAGCCATTATCACTTCGCGGAAACCAATGCGGCTTTGTCTTTCGATAGAGCCGCAGCGCAGGGCAAGCGTTTGGACATTGCCGCCGGCACGGCCATACGGTTTGAACCCGGGCAAAGCCGCGCGATCACGCTGGTGCCTTATCGCGGTGACAGACGGATATTCGGCTTTCGTGGCCTGACCATGGGGAGTGCTGACTGATGGCTCGTATGTCCCGCGCCGCTTATGCGGACATGTTCGGCCCCACCGTTGGCGACCGTGTGCGCCTGGCGGATACGGAGCTTTTTGCCGAGGTCGAGAGGGATTTCACGCTTTACGGTGAAGAGGTGAAGTTTGGCGGCGGCAAGGTCATCAGGGATGGCATGGGCCAGTCGCAGATGACCAATGCGCAGGGGGCGGCGGACACGGTGATCACCAACGCCCTGATTATCGATCATTGGGGCATCGTGAAAGCGGATGTGTCGATTGTCGCCGGGCGCATCGCCAAGATTGGCAAGGCTGGCAATCCGGATGTGCAGCCGGGGGTGGATATTATCATTGGCCCCGGCACGGAGATCATCGCCGGAGAGGGGAAGATCCTGACTGCCGGAGGGGTTGATTCGCATATTCATTTCATCTGTCCTCAGCAGATAGAGGAAGCGCTCTCCGCCGGGATCACCAGCATGGTCGGCGGTGGCACGGGGCCTGCAACAGGCACGGCTGCGACAACCTGCACACCGGGCCCTTTTCATCTTGCCCGGATGCTGCAGGCGGCTGAAGCTTTTCCCATGAACATTGCGTTTACCGGCAAGGGCAATGCCAGCCAGCCGGCGGCTCTGGAGGAGATGATTCGTGCCGGCGCCTCCTCGCTGAAGCTGCATGAGGATTGGGGAACAACGCCGGCCGCCATCGATAACTGCCTTTCTGTTGCCGATAAATTCGATGTGCAGGTGATGATTCACACTGACACGTTGAACGAAAGCGGTTTCGTGGAAGACACGATTGCGGCGTTCAAGGGGCGGACCATTCATGCTTTCCACACGGAGGGGGCGGGTGGTGGCCATGCGCCAGAAATCATCCGTGTTGCGGGGCTGCCCAATGTTCTTCCCAGCTCCACAAATCCGACGCGCCCTTACACGGTGAACACGCTGGATGAGCATCTCGATATGCTCATGGTTTGCCATCATCTTGATGGTTCCATTCCGGAAGATATCGCATTCGCTGAATCACGGATCCGCAAGGAGACGATCGCCGCCGAGGATATTCTGCACGATCTTGGCGTGCTCTCGATGTTTTCGTCGGACAGCCAGGCGATGGGGCGGGTTGGGGAAGTGATCATCCGCTGCTGGCAGACCGCGCATAAAATGAAACTGCAGCGCGGGAGCCTGCCGGGAGATGGTGCGGGAGATAATGCGCGGATCAAGCGTTATATCGCCAAATACACGATCAATCCGGCGATCGCCCAGGGGCTTTCGGCGCATGTCGGTTCGGTTGAGGCGGGCAAGCTGGCGGATCTCGTGCTTTGGTCGCCCGCATTTTTCGGCATCAAGCCTGACATGGTATTGAAGGGAGGCTCCATCGCGATGGCGCAGATGGGCGATCCCAACGCTTCCATTCCAACACCGCAGCCGGTGCATTACCGCCCGATGTTTGGTGCCTATGGCCGGGCTCTTGTTGAGTCGTCGCTGCTTTTTGTCTCGCAATTGGCGTTGGACGATGGCATTGGAGCCCGGCTTGGCCTCACGCGCCCTCTGGCGGCGGTGAAGAATGTCCGGGGCGGCATCGGCAAGGCATCAATGATCCATAACGATGCCACGCCGATCATCGAGGTGAATCCGGAAACCTATGAGGTGAGGGCTGACGGGGAGTTGCTGGTATGCGAGCCGGCTGAGAGCTTGCCGATGACGCAGCGCTATTTTCTGTTCTGACTGTGGAGGACGGACGGGGTTTGGAGTCGAGTTCTGCCCTGTTCGTTAAAGTATGATTGCCGGGCGGAGAGCCGAGAGCATGTTCAATGGCAATGGAGAAATGATAGAAGGCGGAAGCAGCGTATAGCTTTCAACCTTAAGTTTTTAATATATTTTTCGTCATCTTCTGGTTGAAATCTCTGTGGTGAGATCGGTCGTTCATAAGAGACATGATCATGTAATCTTGAAGCTGTAAGAACCTTGGCCTGTTATATAAAAGACCATCTTGGCACGTGCTCTTCTTTGATTATTTGAGAGAAAACATGATTTCTTTTTCCTGGGCGCCTGCACAACCTGGTGAACACGGCATCGCGGCGCATGGTTGACAGCGCCATACAGGCTGAACTGATTGCTGTTCTGGTGGCGGTCACGGCAGGTACGCCGCGTGTTCTGACAATTGATGATGGATTTGCTTTGCCCTCTGGTCCTTTGCAGACGGGGCACCGAAGCTTGCAATCAGGCCTGCGCGCTTGGGTTGAGCAGCAGACGCATCATCCGCTGGGTTATGTCGAGCAGCTTTATACGTTCGCCGATCAGCAGCACGGCTCGGGCCGAAGCATTTCTATTTCCTATCTTGGGCTGAGCCGCGAGGAGGCGGCGGAATATCCTGGGGCTGTCTGGCGGAGCTGGTACGAATATTTCCCTTGGGAAGATGCGCGTTATGGTGCGCCCTATCTCGCCATCATTTTGGAGCATCTAGACCGGTGGGCTGGCGGTTCGCCTGATCGCAAGGCGAGAGTCGCCGGCTTGTTTGGCGGAGCCGGGCAAGGATGGAATGACGAGTTGGTGCTGCAGCGCTATGAGTTGCTCTGGGAAGCGCAGATGGTTCCGGAGGCCTTGCGTGGCCACTCCATTTCGGCGGAGGTCATGCCGGGGGAGGAAATGATCCACGACCATCGCAGGATCCTGGCGACGGCCATTGCTCGTTTGCGTGCAAAAATCAAATACAGGCCTGTGGTGTTTGAGCTATTGCCCAAGGAATTCACGCTGCTGGAACTTCAGCAGACGATGGAGGCCTTGGCGGGCCAAAGCCTCCATAAGCCCAATTTCAGGCGCTTTATTGAGCAGCAGGATCTGGTTGAGGAAACCGACCGCTTTGCGTCAGGCATGGCCGGCAGGCCCGCTAAATTGTTCAGATTTCGGGCCGCAGTACTGGCCGAGCGCAGTTTTTCGGGCACCAAGCTTCCTGTTGTAAGATAATTGACTTGATTCCTTATACTCATGATGAGTATAAACGGCTTGTTCAATTATACTCATGATGAGTATAAAGCAATGAGAGGCTGTTATGCCGCTAGACCAGCTTTATAATCGGGTGTCCCGGGTCATTCCCAGCCTTGAATGGGTGGCGATGGAAGAGGATGTGAAAGCGATTCTTGAGCTGAAACAAGCTCGGAAGGCTGTCATTCTGGCCCATAATTATCAGACGCCCGAGATCTTCCATGGCGTGGCAGATATTGTGGGAGACAGTCTGGCACTGGCGCGCGAGGCCCAGAAGGTCGATGCCGATGTGGTCCTGCTGGCTGGCGTGCACTTCATGGCTGAGACAGCCAAGTTGATGAATCCGGAGAGAACAGTCTTGATCCCGGATACCAAGGCCGGTTGCTCGCTGGCGGAATCGATTACGCCTGAGGATGTCGCGCTGCTTCGGCAAAAATACCCGGGCCGGCCGGTTGTGGCCTATGTCAACACGTCGGCGGCGGTGAAGGCGGCGAGTGACATTTGCTGCACGTCGGGCAATGCCAAGAAAGTGGTGGAATCCCTTGGTGTGCCTGAGGTGATCATGCTGCCGGACGAGTTTCTGGCACAGAACGTCGCGAAGGAAACAGGCGTTAAGATTATTGCCTGGAAAGGGCATTGTGAGGTGCATGAGCGCTTCACCCCGGAGGATATCGGCGCGCTGCGGGCACAGCATCCGGGTGTGGTGGTTCTGGCGCATCCTGAATGCCCGCCGGAGGTGGTGGCGGTTTCCGATTTTTCGGGCTCTACCGCGGTGATGGCGGACTATGTGCGTGACAAGAAGCCAATGCGGGTTGCGCTGATCACCGAATGTTCGATGAGCGACAATATTGCCCAATCCAGCCCTGGCACGGAATTTGTGAAGCCCTGCAATCTGTGCCCGCATATGAAACGGATTACGTTGAAAAATATCCGTAAATCCCTGGAGGAGATGCGGACCGAGGTAACCATCGCGCCGGAATATTTTGCCCCCGCCAGGCGGGCGGTCGAGCGGATGCTCGCGGTAAAATGATCATCATCGGCGGTGGCGTGGCGGGGTTGATGGCGGCACTTGCCGCTGCGCCTCGCCCCGTGACATTGATCAATCCGGCGCCGCTGGGGCCGGGCGCTGCAAGCTGGCTCTCGCAGGGCGGGATGGCTGCTGTCGCCGGCGCGGATGATTCAGTTGATCTTCACATTGCTGATACGCTTGCAGCCGGGGCAGGGCTGTGCGAGCGCGATGTTGTTAAGAAAATCATCTCCGCGGGGCCCGCGCTTGTGCAGACGCTGTTGGCATATGGTGTGGATTTTGACCGCCAGGCTGATGGGGATCTGGCTTTGGGGTTGGAGGCCGCACATTGCCGCCATCGCATTCTGCATGGCGGTGGCGATCGTACCGGTGCCACCATCATGCAGGCGCTGATTGGCAAGGTTCGTCAGACCCCCTCCATTACGTTTCTTCAGGCTTCCGCACGGCGCATTTTTGTTGGCGATGCCGGGGTCACGGGCATACAAATCGTCACAGATAAAGAGATTGCCAATGTTGCGGCAGACCGGGTTCTGCTTGCCACCGGAGGCATTGGCGGTCTTTTCCGGCATAGCACAAATCCGCTTGGGGCCATCGGGCATGGCTTGATGCTTGCGGCAGCAAGTGGCGCCACTTTGAAAGATCTTGAGTTTATCCAATTCCATCCGACCGCTCTGGCTGTCGAAGCTTTTCCTTTGCCGCTGGTGTCGGAGGCGGTGCGCGGAGAAGGCGCAAGATTTGTAGATGAGCAAGGCCATCTCTTCATGAATGGCCAGGATCTCGCGCCCAGGGACGTGGTGGCACGTGGTGTTTTTGCGCACCTCTCTAAAGGCCATCTTGTGTTTCTGGATACGCGGCCATTGGCAGCTCGATTTGCCCAGCGTTTTCCAATGATCAACGCAGCCTGTATTGCGGCGGGGTTTGACCCTGCCATTCAGCCAATTCCTGTCAGACCAGCCGCTCATTATCATATGGGGGGGGTTGCCGTGGATGAATTTGGCCGCACGACTATCGATGGGCTTTATGCGGCGGGCGAAGTTGCCTGTACCGGACTGCACGGCGGTAACCGCCTGGCGAGCAACTCGCTGTTGGAGGCCGCAATCTGCGGTGCAGAGGCAGGGCGCATGATGGCTGCGCAAGCCGCGAGACGACCCAGCGCGCTAGCAGATCTATCGCTGCCCCTGGCGCCTGATGCGGAGCCTGTACGTGATCTTATGTCGCAGCATTGCGGCGTTTTGCGTACCGCAAGGGGCCTCGGCCAGGCTGCTGATCTATTGTCTGGCATGGCGACCAGCAATCCCGCGGCGGAGCTGGCCTTGAGGATCGTGCAGGCTGCTTTGGCAAGGCCGGTTTCCGTTGGCGCTCATGCGCGTGTCGATCATCCTATTCAACAAGCTGCCTGAGATGCCCGTGATGTCATTGCCGAAATTGCCCGAGATCATGATCGAGCCTATCATTCGGATGGCCTTGCTTGAGGATCTGGGGAGAGCGGGGGACATTACCTCAGATGCTGTCATTGCCCCGGATGCGATGGCCCATGTTGTCCTTTCGGCGCGGGAAAATGGCGTTGTGGCAGGGCTTGATTTTGCCCGCCTGGCTTTTGTTTTGATCGATCCGGCGGTCAGGTTCGAGCCTGTCGGTGCAGATGGTGAACGGACGGCGCCGGGAAAAGTGCTGGCGCATATTCACGGATCTGCCCGCAATATCCTGACGGCAGAGCGTGTTGCCTTGAATTTTCTGGGTCATCTTTCGGGAATCGCAAGTGCTACGGCTGGCATTGCCGATGCCATTTCTCACACCAAGGCAAAAATATCCTGTACGCGCAAAACCACGCCAGGGCTGCGGTTTGCCGAGAAATACGCGGTTCGGGCAGGGGGCGGGGCCAATCATAGATTCGGGCTCGATGATGC